>CAZCZJ010000065.1:0-13326 GCA_964503235.1 uncultured Dehalococcoidaceae bacterium
TGCTGGTTCTCGACGACCTCGGCGCGCAGAGCGCTACCGCCTGGGCTAAAGAGAAACTCGACCAGCTGCTGACCGCCCGCTATAACAGCGAGCTGCCCACGGTTGTGGTTATTATTACCCCCCTGGAGCAGATGGACGAAAGACTTCATACGCGCTTGACAGACTCTCGTTTGTGCCGGGTGTTTATCCTCGAAGAGGAACACCAGGCGTCGGAGTACGGCTGGGGACCGGAGTTCAAGCTCCAGCAGAACATGACTTTTATCAATTTTAAGCGACGTAACAATCTAACCCTGGAGCAGCAGGACAATCTCGACGAAGCTTACCGGGTCGCCTTCGATTTCGCCAAAAACCCCGAAGGCTGGCTGGTCTTGATGGGAGAGACCGGCTGCGGCAAGACCCACCTGGCGGCGGCTATCGTCAACTACCGCTACGAAGCGGGCAAACCGGCCCTGTTCGTCGTCGTCCCGGAATTTCTCGACCACCTTCGCTCAACCTTCAGCCCCGACAGCAAGGTTTCCTACGATGATGTCTTTGAAAGTGTCAAGACGGCGCCGCTGCTGGTACTCGACGACTTCGGGGAGCAGTCAACAACGCCCTGGGCACGGGAGAAACTCTACCAGATGCTGAACTACCGCTATAACAGCCGTCTGCCTACCGTGGCGACCACCCGCTATTCCTTCGATGAGCTTTTAGGGGAGGTCGACCCTGCCATCAGCTCCCGCCTCGTCGACGGCCAGACCAGCGTACCCTTCAACATCATGGCGCCGGACTACCGCGGCGATAGGCGCGCCGGTAAGAAGCGCACCTCTTCACGAGGCAAGACGGGGCGTTACCGGTAGCCTCTCTCTGTCATTCCCGCCCTATCTGTCATTCTGAGGAGCGTAGCGACGTGAGAATCCTTTTCCGCTCAAGCGGGAATCCAGCCCCCCCACCCGCCCCCCTCTGAAATATCTATTCCCACCCGGCCGCCCTCGTATCATCAGCTTGTTGTCCGTTAATTATCCCCACCCCGTTTTTATTATCTATTCCCACCCGACCGCCCTCGTATCATTCTCTGCCAATCCAGTAGCTTGCCCCTTCACTCCCCAACCCCCGAAAGGGGAGTAGCCAGCGAAGAGGGGCGCCAGCCCCTCTTAATAAATAATTCCCCCTCCTTTCCCAAGGGAGGGGGACAAAGGGGGTGGGTTTTATCAATACTGAAACGGTAAATAAGTATTACAAACCCAGGAACCGGTTAAGACTTCCTCTCATCCTTAAAAGTCAGCGCCCCCGTCGGGCACGCTTCCACGCACCTGCTGCAATTAAGGCACCTGTCGCTGCCTATCGGCTCATCGCCGAAGGTGGTCATCACTCTCTCGAAGCCCCGGTGCGCGAACCCGAAGACGCCCGATTTAACATCCTGGCGGCATGCCCAGATGCAACGTCCGCAGAGCACGCACTTGTTCGGGTCGTAGGTAAAAAGCGGGTTGCTGTCGTCTATGGGAAGATTGTGCAGCAATAAACGAAGCCGTTTCGTCTTCAGGCTGACTTTCAGGTGGCGGGCGATTTTCTGGAGCTCGCAGTCGCCGTTGGCGGTGCAATGAGCGCAATCGACCGGGTGGGACGCCATCAGCAGCTCGAAACCCGCCCGCGCCAGTCTTAAAGCCTTTTCTCCCCTCGTATTCACCACCATGCCGTCGTTTACTTCGTGCGTGCAGGCGGTCACCGGCTCTGCTTCCCCCTCTACCTCCACGAAGCACAGGCGGCAGGAAGCATTCGGCTCCGGTTTCTCTTTGATGGCGCACAGGTTGGGTATATAGATATCGTTGGCCAGCGCCGCCCAAAGGATTTTTTCTCCCGCTCTGGCCGTTATTTTCTGGCCGTCTATCGTCAGCGACACGTTCTTCATTTGGCGGGCACCTCGCTCGGCGGCGATAGCTTAACGATGGCGTTGTATTGCGGGGGACAGGCGGCCAGGCAGGTGCCGCACTTAACGCACTTCTCCTGGTCGATGACCTTGATTCTCTTTTTGTTCGGCGATATCGCTTCGACGGTGCAGGTGCCGACACAGGCATCGCAGGAGCGCTCGCATTTATCGGGGAGGATATAGTAGGCGATTAGGTGCTGGCACATCAATGCCGGGCATTTTCCCAGTTCGATGTGCTCTTCGTATTCGTCCCGGAAATAGCGCAGGGTGGTTAATATGGGATTGGGGGCGGTCTGTCCCAGGCGACAGAGCGAGCCGGCCTGGACTTCTTCGGCAAGTTGCTCCAGTTTGTCGATATCCTCCAGGGTGCCCTCGCCGAAGGTGAAATCGGTTAGGACCTCCAGCATTTGCTTGGTGCCCAGCCGACAGAAGGTGCACTTACCGCAGGACTCTCTCTGCGTAAACTCCAGGAAATAGCGGGCTATCTCCACCATGCAGTCGTCCTCATCAAGCACTACCATCCCCCCGGAGCCCATCATCGCCCCTGCCTTGTGGAGCGAATCGAAATCTACGGGTATATCCAGGGCTGATTCGGGCAGGCAGCCCCCGGAAGGACCTCCTATCTGTACTGCTTTGAACTGTTTGCCATTCGGAATCCCGCTGCCCACGTCGAAAATAATCTGCCGCAGCGTGGTGCCCATGGGTACTTCGACCAGGCCCGTATTGACTATCTTACCCGCCAGAGCGAAGACTGCCGTGCCGGGGCTGTCTTTGGTTCCGATATCCCGGAACCAGGCAGCGCCGTTTCTGATAATCGATGGTACAAAGGCGAGAGTCTTCACGTTATTGACTATGGTCGGCTTGCCGTCCAGTCCGTGACTGGAGGGATAGGGCGGGCGGTGGCGCGGCATTCCCATCCTGCCTTCCAGTGATGCTATCAGGGCCGTTTCCTCCCCGCAGACAAAGGCCCCGGAGCCGTGGAAGAGCTTTATATCGAAGGAGAAATCGCCCCCCAGGATATGACTGCCCAGTAAGTTCGACTTCTTCGCCTGTCGCAGCGCCGTTTCCAGTCGCTTTACCGCCAGGGGGTACTCGGCGCGTACGTAGATATAGCCGTGGCGCGCCCCGATGGCATAACCGCCGATAATCATCCCCTCTATCACCGTATGGGGGTCGCTTTCCAGGATGGAGCGGTCCATGAAGGCCCCGGGGTCGCCCTCGTCGGCGTTGCAGATAATATATTTCGGTTTGCCCGGTTCGTCGCGGCAGGACTGCCACTTCTGTCCTGTCGGGAAACCGGCCCCGCCCCGCCCCCGCAATCCTGAATTAATAACCTCTTCAATGACTTTTGAAGGAGTCGTTTGCAGGGCTTTGGCCAGCCCCGCGTAGCCGTCGGCGTTGATGTACTGGTCGATATCTTTGGGGTCGATATGACCGCAGTTTTTCAGGATGATTTTCCGCTCGTATTGCGAGCGGGGAAAATCACTGAAGCTGGGCAGGAGGTCGTTCGGTTCCAGCGCCGCCAGGACGAATTCGGGGCAGGGATTATCCCCGATGATAAACTCCTTTACCAGCCTTTCCGCAATGACCGGATTAACGTACCCGTAGCATATCGGCGGATAGCCGGGCTTATTGATGATTACCAGTGGTTCGGCGTAGCAATGCCCCATACAGCCGACTTCTATCACCGGGCAGTCGATTTTTCGCTTTTTTATCTCGTCGCGGAAAGCCTGGATTACCTCGGGAGCGCCGGCTGCCCGACCGCACGTAGCTGCGCCCACCATTATTACCGGCTTTTCCTGTGATATTTCTTCACAGTGTGATGCGGCAATCTGCTTTAATTTTTCAAAAGCATCGGCTACGGCTGTTTTTTCAGTCGCTTTCACTTTCTTCTTCGTCCCTCCCGGCACGCTCCTGCTCGAATGCCAGTAGAATTCCATCGACTCTGGTCGGCTCAACATTACCCTCCGGCTTTTCGTCGACTACCGTTACCGGGGCCATCGTACAGCAGCCCACGCAGGCAACGGTGTCCAGGTCGAACTCGCGGTCGGCGGTAGTCTCACCGGGATTGATTTCGAGTCGCCGCTTCCAGGCGTCCAGCGTAATGTAGCCGCCCTTCATGTGGCAGGCGGTACCCAGGCATACCCTTATGGAATGCCGACCCGGTGGCGTCAGCCGGAACTGATTGTAAAACGTTATGACGCCGTAGACATCTATGGCGGGGATGTTGAGGTATTCGGCAATTTCGGTCATGGCTTCACGGGGCAGGTATCCCAGGCTGCCCTGGACCTTCTGCAATATGGGTATCAGGTTGAAACGTTTCCTGCCGAAGCCTTTGAGTACTTTCTTCGTTGTCTCCCGGTTTTGTGCTTCTTCGCTGGCTGTGTCGTTCTCGTCTGGTATGGCAATCACCGCTTTCTAAAAAATATGATTTACTATCTGCTACAGTTAATTCTGGCGAAGCTGAGCCTATTTGTCAAGAATTGCACCTGATGTTCCTATTCCGGGATGATTATTTCAATACGGTGATTTCAACTCGTCCTGGCCTCATCTCCTTTGTCCCCCGGTAAGCTTTGCCCTGAAAGTCATTCTGAGGAACGAAGTGACGGAGAATCCGTGTTTTACATGACTTAAACGGGTTCTTCGCTACGCTCAGAACGACATATGTCGTTTACTTTTAAGGCAAGGCTAAAAGTGGGACTAAAGAGAATTTACCCCCCCCCCCCCTTAAAAAGGGGAGTGCGCCAGCGAGAGGGGGCGCAGCACCCTCTCAATACTCATACCTCCTCTCCTGCGAGACGCCTTGTCAGGAGAGGAGGACAAAGGGGGTGAGGTATACTAGACCTCCACCCCACCCCTTTAGTTATCTTTTCCCACCCGAACCGCCCTCGCTCCATCGTGCCCTTTTCCGTTAATTTACACTACCCCTTTTCCTGCTTACTGTAAAGCAGAGAATGTTACCTCAGGTGTGTAGTATTTAAGTACGGTGCTTATCCATTACTGAATACATATTGACTCCCGATAGGGGTGCTGTAGACTGAAGTTAGAAAGATATCAAATCGTGTAACATCGGGGAGCTGTGTTCTAAATCTTGAAGTACAGGGGGATTACCAATGCGGATCGTATCTGGAATAATATTGATGATCGGCGGTATTTGCGGGGCGGTAATCGGATTCCTGGGGACCGTTGTAGTAAGCTCGCAAATAGAAATTATTGACGGACTTGAATTCTCAATGGTTCTCGCGGCTTTTTCAATCGTCGTTTTCCTGAGCGGTGTAGCCAACCTGTTCGTATCCAAAGAATAACAGGCTTTTATCGCCGCCCCTCAGTTGAAAATCTTACTCCCGATTCTTACCAGATTGGCGCCTTCCTCGATAGCGATTTTATAGGAATCCGTCATGCCCATGGAGAGGTATTTCATTTCAACTCCGGGCAGACGGAGTCTGGAAATACCGTCGAAGAGCTGTTTGGTCTGGCTGAAATAGGGCCGCAGGTCCTCCGGTTTTTTTAGAAAAGGTCCCATCGTCATCAGGCCTATGACTTTGATATTTTGAAGAGTTGCTGCCTCGGTGACCAGTGCCTCCGCTTTTTCGGGGTACACGCCTGATTTCTGTGGTTCGCGCCCGCTGTTTACCTCTATCATAACCGGCATTACCTTCCTCATCTGGGCGCATCTCCGGTCGATTTCCCGGGCAAGCTCGATGGAATCGACCGTTTCTATCATGTCGAACAGTTCGACGGCTTTTTTAACCTTGTTCTTCTGGAGGTGCCCGATGAAATGCCATTCAACCCTGTCGCCGATTACCTCCCGGGCTTTTTCGGCCTCCTGGATGTAATTCTCCCCGATGATTTTTACACCGGCGGCGACGGCTTCCTCGACTTCCTGTGGATTTCTGGACTTGCCGGCAGCCAGTAGTTGGACATTGGGAGGTAACTCATGCAGGATGCTATTGACGTTCTCTGTAATTGTCACGTGAGATTATTCCTGATTCCCGGTTATCATTACCGGATTGCTCTCTGAATAATCCAATTGTACATCACGCGCGCCGCTGGCTCAATGCTGCAAAGAGGGCATTACTAATAACCGGAATAGAAACGGGATGAATCATGAGCGATTTGGAGGGTGAGAGAGGAATAGCTTAATGGACTGCCTGTTTTTTACGGGCCGGTTGCTTGACTTTCTTTTCCTCCGGCTCTAATTCGTATTTCTCGAGTGAAAGAGTGAAGGAGCGTAATCTCGCGGCATCGGTGAATTTCTTCTGTGTCGCCAGTTCTTTCTGGGCGGTAATGCGTACTACCCGGATGTCGGCCAGTACCTTCTGGATTTCTCCACTGGCCTGTCGTATTAATTCCTGGACTTCTTTGCGTATTGTCAGGCGGGTCTGGAGCATAAGCCGCTGCGCTTCGCTGTGCGCCTTCATTTCGGTATCCTGAAGGTACCTTTGGGCCTGCATTCTCATTTTCCGGGCCATTTCCAGTTCCCGCTGTGCGGTTACCAGCAGTTGCTGCGATGTTAAAGCCGCTGGCCTGGGATTGGCAGAACCGCTACTTACTGTGTTGCTGGGCTGACTTTGTGCTACAGGTTTACTCACCCGCACAACCCGGCTTTGACGACTGGGGATAGTGGTTTGTATCATGTTTTTTCTACTGACGACTATGTTTTTCATATATTAGCTATAAAATAGCCTTCTCCTGCACCCAAATATATCTACACGTCGGGCAGACTGTCTCTGATATGATACTACAACCAAGCCTGATATTCTCAGAGATGGTTATCACCAGTTTTTTATAGGTGTCATCCCTCAAAACCGGACTACTGCTACTGGCAACTGTCAACCTGTATGAGTTATTATAATATTTACTTTATAATGATAACCTGCCGGAGAGACAATTACTGTAAAATTTCCTGGTAAAAAAGTCCGTCAGGGTTATTGACAATAGTACGGGGATGGCGTGTTTCAGATATATCCAGCGTTAGAGAATTTTAAATTCCTTATTGTATTGAGCTCTCGTATTTTACGCACAACTAATGAAGAATCGTACATTCTTGGCGGATTCTCGGTATATCTTTCAGGATAGCAGGCAGGGTGGTACTTTTTTCCTAAAAAATGTCACTAAAAAACATTGACCTAGCGTATTAAATAGTTTACACTGGTAATATGTTTTATACGTTGGCGGTTATAAGAAATAAGACCTTCGTCTTTAGTAGGAGCCTCGGGCTCTTTCGTTTAGCGGACAGGTTTTGCCCGTCAGCGACACCTGCGCTCTAGCCCGTATTCTGAAACTATCTTCACTTATCGTTCTTGGGTATATATGAACATACACCGTTAGGTTGTTGGGGGAAGCGTAGAAAGAGCCTTACTCAGAGCTGGTGAGAGGCGTATGGAGGCATAAATGGCCACCGATTTTGATGAACTGCATAAGAAACTAAAAATCGAACATAAGAGATTAGAGGAAGAGCTGGAACAGCTCCATACCAATGCGTCCAGTTCCGATGAAAGACGTGAGGGTAGTCCGTTCGGCAAGCGTGAAGAAGAAGCCACGGAGACTCTGGAACTGGAAAAGCGGCTTACCATGGAGAACCGTATCCGGCAGGAACTGACAGGAGTAGAGCACGCCCTCCGCAAGTTCGAGGAAGGTACCTACGGCAAGTGTGATAATTGCGGCAAATCCATAGACCCGGCCAGGCTGGAAGCCCTCCCGCAGGCGAGTTTGTGCATGGACTGTAAAGCTCTACTGGCGAAGAATGCAAAAGGAAAACCGTCCTCAGGGTAAGTGGCGGCTTATTGTCTTCGGCTGTTTCGGTTTGATTCTAATACTGGCCGACCAGTTGAGTAAGACGTGGATAAGGGCTAGTCTGGAAAGGGGTGAAATCCTTTTCGATGCCGGTGTTTTCCAGATAGTCCGCAGTCAGAACACCGGTGTTATCTTCGGTTTATTCCAGGAACATCTGGCCACCGTACGCATTATTGCCTGCGTCGCTGTTGTCCTCATTATCGGGCTTTTCATCTACTTCTATAAACGCTGGTCTTTTCTTCACGGCAGGCTGGTACAGCTGGCGCTTCTACTGATTATCTGCGGTACCATCGGCAATCAGATAGACCGTTTCTGGCTGGGATATGTCACTGATTTCATCGATTTTAAGATATGGCCCGTTTTTAATATTGCCGATTCATGCACGACTATCGGCAGTATTATCATGGCTTACTGTATAATTTTCCAGTTAAAATTACCCGAGAAGAAGGAATGACCAGGGAGTATCAATATATCGCTGATACCTCGGGGGTTCGACTTGACGCATTCGTCGCGGCAAGCTGCCCCGAGCTTTCCCGCACTCATGCCCGCAAGCTCATCGACGAAGGTTTTATTAAGGTTAATGGAAAAATCGCTAAAGCCAGCCATAAATTGAACACCGGCGATTCCGTAAAGATTACTATTCCCCCCGAGCCTCTCTCCACCTTGTCCCCCGAAGCAATCCCGCTGGATATCATCTATGAGGATGATGACCTCCTGGTAATCGACAAGCCCGCGGGACTGGCGGTACACCCGGCGCCGGGACACCCCGGTCACACACTGGTCAATGCCGTCCTGGCCTACCTGCCGGATCTGGCGGATGACGATAATACCCTCCGACCCGGCATCGTGCACCGCCTCGATAAGGACACGTCCGGGCTAATCCTGGTGGCTAAAAACAGGGTGGCTCAGGCTGACCTGTCGGCGCAGTTCAAGTCGCGTTCGGTGAACAAGTCATACCTGGTGCTGGTTAAAGGAAAGCTGACTCCGGAGAACGGCGTTATCGAAGCGGCTATCGGCCGCGACCCCAAGAACCGCCAGCGCATGGCGGTGGTCTCACGCGGCAGGGAAGCCCGCACCGATTACCGTGTCGTCAAGTATATCGGCGGCTGTACTCTGCTGGAAATACACCCGGAAACCGGACGCACCCACCAGATACGCGTCCACCTAGCGGCTATCGGCTATCCTGTGGTGGGAGACACTACTTACGGAGTAAAAAATCCAAACCTTTCGCGGCAGTTCCTTCATGCCAGCAAACTCGGCTTTAAACTGCCTTCTACCGGTAAATACGTAGAGTTCGAGTCCCCCCTCCCCCCCGATTTATCACAGGCGCTTAAGAAAATAGGGTAGAGTGTATGTCATTCCCGCGAAAGCGGGAATCCAGTCCCCCACCCCCCAAAAGGGGAGTGCGCCAGCGAGAGGGGGCGAAGCACCCTCTCAATACTCATTCCCCCTCTCCTGCTGTAAGCCTCGTCAGGAGAGGGGGACAAAGGGGGTGAGGTATAAAAACCGCCACCCGCCCCTTCTTTCTTATCTATTCCCACCCAGACCGCCCTCGCATCATCCTCGGCTAATCCGCTAGTATATAATCCCCACCCCGCCTCCCCCTTCCACCTCATTAATATACCCTTTCGCTTCTGCTATAATTAACACGATGAGGAAATATTTTGAAGCGATGGCGGCGGTTGTCATCCTGGCCGCTTGTATCGTCCTGAGGCCTCTGTTTAGGCCCTGGTATTCCAGGTGGGGTGCTACGGAGGAAGAGTGTGTTGTGGACCTTCCCGGAGATGAAATCGTACCCCATCCCCGCGGCGGCTACACCCAGGCTATAAGTATCCGGGCTTCCGCTGATTCCGTCTGGCCCTGGGTCGCGCAGGTTGGGCAGGGTAAAGGTGGTTTCTACAGCTACGAGTTGCTCGAAAATCTCGTCGGCTGTAATATCCATAATGCCAGCTGCATCATTCCTGAATACCAGGATATTAAAGTTGGCGATGAAATAGTAATGCACCCCAGAGCCCCGGTCATACCGGTAGTGATTGTCGAGCCGGGAAAGACACTAGTCGGTGGCGGCAGGCAGGATGAAGACACCGCCAACATCTGGATATTTTACATTATGCAAAAAGACGGCCTGACGCGACTTATTTCCCGTTGGGCTTTCCAGTATAAGCCCATTTTCCTAAACAGAATAGTCTACTGGCTTTTAGAGCCTATCGCAGCGGTCATGCAGCGTAAGATGCTCCTGACCATGAAACAACTGGCTGAGGCCAACGCAGCTTCGTGACCTGTTTTCCCCTTTTCCCCACCCCCACCCTGTCATTCTGAGGAGTCCTTCCCCGGAAGGACGACGCGAGAATCCGTATTTCTGCCTATCCCCACCCCAACAAGAGTTATC
Organism: uncultured Dehalococcoidaceae bacterium; assembly: GCA_964503235.1. Lineage (GTDB taxonomy): Bacteria > Chloroflexota > Dehalococcoidia > Dehalococcoidales > RBG-16-60-22 > W425. The sequence continues at coordinate 10,092 of CAZCZJ010000065.1, forward strand.
TATTCCCACCCTAGCCGCCCTCGTATCATCCTCGGCTAATCCGTTGGTTTTTCATCCCCTCCACTATTGTCCCCCTTTCGTAAAGGGGGATGAAGGAGGATTGAATCCAGTCCCCCTACCCCCACAAGGGGAGTACGCCAGCGAGAGGGGCGCCAGCCCCTCTTATTTCTATGAGGGCGGGTGGGTGGGCAATAAAATCCTGGGGATGTCGAGAGAAAAAAGGTGGGGTAAAGGAGGTGGCGTCCTCTCTCAATCATTCACAGCACTGGCCTTTATGAATGAAAAAAATAATAAGCTATATCCCATTTATAAAATTCCCCCTTCCTTTATCAAAGGAAGGGGGCTAGGGGGATGGATTAATCAGTTTGCATCATACTACAAAAAATGCGAAAATATTACATGTAGATAACGATATATCGCCTGTGTCTGCATCACTATTTATTAATGGGGAGAACTATATGAAATACCGCAAGTTTGGCAGCCTCGACTGGGAAGCATCGGTACTCGGCTTCGGCGCTATGCGCCTGCCGGTTATTAACGAAGAACAGGCCAACATCAACGAACCCGAGGCCATCAGCATGATACGCCACGCCCTCGATAACGGCGTGAATTATATCGATACCGCCTACCTCTACCACATGGGCAACAGCGAGAAGGTGGTCGGCAAGGCGCTCAAGGACGGCTACCGCGACAAAGTCAGGGTGGCTACCAAGCTGCCCGCCCGCACGATTGAAAAAGCCGAGGACTTCGACCGTATTCTCAACGAACAGCTGGAGCGACTGGAGATAGATAAAATAGACTTCTATCTTCTGCACGGGCTTAGTAAAGATAGCTGGCATAAGGTAAGGGACTTCGACGTGCTCAACTGGGCGGAGAAGCAGATGGCGGCAGGAAAGTTCGACCGCCTCGGTTTCTCTTTCCACGATGAGTATGATGTCTTCAAAGAGATTGTGGATGCCTACGATAACTGGGTGCTGGCGCAGGTGCTCTATAACTTTATGGACATGGACACGCAAGCCGGACGTAAAGGCGTGGAGTATGCCGCTGGCAAAGGACTGGCGGTCGTTGTCATGGAGCCGCTGCGGGGTGGACTCCTCACTAAAGAACCCCCCGAGCCTGTTGCCAGAGAATGGGCTAAAGCCTCGCGTCAGCTCAAGCCGGTGGAATGGGCTTTCCACTGGGTATGGGACCAGCCCGAAGTAACCCTGGCTCTCAGCGGTATGAGCGCCATGGAGCAGGTGGTGCAGAACCTGGAAATCGCCGGAAGTGCCCAGGCGGGTATTCTGACGGAATCCGACCAGGCTGTCATCGATAAAGTGCGCAAGGCTTACCGCAGTATCCGACCTATTAAATGCTCGGACTGCAAGTATTGTATGCCCTGTCCCAACAACGTGGATATCCCCGCTATTTTTCAGATATATGACGACGCCATGATGTACCAGGATGCCCGGATAGGGCAGTTCCGCTATAACGGCCCCTTCGGACTGGACCAGGACCGGCGCGCTGACAAGTGTACCGAGTGTGGCGAGTGCCTGGAGAAATGCCCCCAGCATATCGACATACCGAACTGGCTCAAGAAAGTCCACGCCGAGCTGTATTCGGATAACCCGCCCGGTCTACCGCGTTCTGCTGAAAAGCAAGAATAGCCGCGAAAAAGGGGAACTGGATGAAGCTGTATAATCTGCATGTCCCGGCAAAAAACAGGCTCCCTATTGTAGCCAGCCTGCCTCATAGCGGTATCTATGTTCCGCGGGAAGTATACGGGCAATTCAGGCAGGACCCTTTACCCGCTTTTTCACCGGTGGACTGGTACCTGAACAGGTTATACGATTTTCTCCCGGAACTGGGCATCACCGTGTTGCAGGCGACTCACAGTCGTTATGTCGTCAATCTCAACCGCACTTTAGCGGAGCCGTTGTTCGGGCCGGAAAATATCTGTGCTGTTCCTGAGAATACCTGTTACGGAAACCCTCTTTATAGTCGCGAACCGACCCGCAATCAGGTCGAACAGCGGATTGAAAAATATTACTCTCCCTATCACCAGAAATTATCTGAAATCTTAGAGGAAATAGTTCAGGATTTTGGTCACGTTTATCTAATCGATTTACACGGCTATTACCGGGGCCCAGAGGTGGATGTCTGCCTTGGTAATGTCAATGAGACTACCTGTTCGGATACTCTCATCGGGAGTTTCGAGAAAGCGTTTCTCGAGCAAGATTTAGCTGTGGTCAGGAATGAAAAATGGATTGGTGGTCACATTACCCGGTATTACGGAAGCATGGACAATATAGAGGCATTACAGATTGAACTCAGGTTTCCCGCCTACCTGGAGGGGGATACCTTTGAAGATGAAGAAGTGCCTGACTGGGATTCGGATAAATTCAGAAATGCCCGTGGGAAGTTGCGTAAAGTATTCACCAGCGTTGTCCGTGATTTTGTTTCCTCCTGACTCCACCCCCGTGTAGTTATCTTTTCCCACCCGGCCGCCCTCGTATCACCTACTACCTGTCCGGTAGTTTCTCCCCTTATCCTCCCAAAGGGGAGAAACTTGTGAAGAGGGGCGCTAGCCCCCCTTTACCTATACAGCCACTTACGGAAGACGTAGCGGCTTAACAAGGGCATCACGGCGTAAGTTAAAATGCCCACCAGCAGCACACTCGTCAGGATATTGACCAGGTAAAAATTCACATCTTCCAAGATAATATCAAGCAAAGGGACGATGATTGATGCCAGTACGTATACGGCTATAGACGTTACCGTAAACATCTTCCATCGTGGCGGCGTCTCCAGCTGGGGGCAATCGGGGATGGAGAACCACGTTTCCAGGCCGGTGGCTTCCTGCCGGCTCCGCCTTGAGAATTCGTCCGCCTCATGCGATAGTTTCTGGCGTACGTAGGAGGTCTCCCAAAGGTGTACCGATTTCTCGTCGGCGAATCTTAGAACGATGTGATAAAGGCCGGTCTTACCCGGCTCCGGGATGAGCATCGTCACGCCCTTATTGCCGGGGGCTTCTTTAGCCGCCGCCGCCAGCTTTCGCACCCACTCGTCGTACTCCTGCTCATGCCCCGGAAATACACTCCGGCTCACCACCACGGTAATGTCTTTCCCGGTAGTAACTATCCTGTCGTTCTCCATGTGCTTGCCTCCCGCTTGGTTGGGGTATTCTCTCCGTACGCCCTGAATAATAGGTTGCTATGATACCATTATATAACGTGGCAGCACAAATGGAATAAGA
>CAZCZJ010000066.1:0-13313 GCA_964503235.1 uncultured Dehalococcoidaceae bacterium
CTTTATGCGGTGCCGCTGGGACTCAAGATACCCCTCGTTTATAATACCAGCAGCTATGATTCGGTGCAGACTCTCCGTGAGCTCGATGGTGTTATCAGTATCTACCTGGCAGATTTGCGGTATGCCTCTGATGAACACGCCCGGAAATATTCCCGGGTTCGCCATTATGTGGAAAGCTCCCGCGCCGCTATCAAGGAGATGCACCGGCAGGTAGGTGATTTAAAGGTGGATGCGGATGGCGTTGCACAGAGGGGACTCATTATCCGACACCTGATACTGCCTAACGATATCGCCGGCAGCGAGGACTCGCTCCGGTGGCTGGTTGATGAAATATCTCCCCAAATAGCCGTCAGCATTATGTCGCAGTACTACCCCACCCATCGGGCCCCTAAATACCCTCTCCTGAACAGGAGGATATCTCCTTCGGAATACGCCGAGGTGGTGAAGCTGGTGGAAAGTTTGGGAATAGTTAACGGCTGGATGCAGGGGATGCAATCTTCAGATAATTACTTGCCAGATTTTCAGCGTGGGGACAATCCCTTTTCAGTGGATAAGGATTAAATGGGGTAATGCGGCTGGGTTTTTTATCTCTTGCGCTTGGTAAAGGCAAAACGGATCTTCTTGCCATTGGGTTTGTCTTTTTTATTCACGTTTTCAATAAAAGTCTGGAGGTCTTTGGAGGGCTTTTCGGTTTTGGCAGGTTTCTCGGTCTTGGCGGCCATAATTATATCCTTATATATTTTTACGTTTCAAAGGTTTATTATAGCATAGGCACGAGCATGAAGCCAAGCTCGGCTTCATATATTTCTACCTCACCCCCTTTCCCCCTCTCCTGACGAGGTGCCACAGGAGAGGGGGAATAAATGAAAAGAGGGGCTTAGCCCCTCTAAAACACTCCATGGTTGGTGGGATAGTGGAATACTACGGGAATTAAAATCAACCCATCAGCTTTTGATGATATACCATTGACGGCAGTATTGCTGGTTGATTAAAATAGCAGCAGAGTCTTTTAAGGAGATGTTTATGGAAAATATCTGGGCGCCGTGGCGTATCCAGTATATCCTCGGCGAGAAACCGGAAGGTTGTATTCTTTGTAACAAACCCGCTGAAAATAAAGATATTGAGAACTATATACTATACCGTGGGAAAAGCAATTTCATTATGCTAAACAGCTATCCCTATAATCCCGGTCATCTGCTGATAGCTCCCTACCGCCATATTGCCAATCCGGAAGAGCTAACGGAGGAAGAAAGGAACGAACATTTCGAACTCGTCAGCCGGAGCCTGGGAGTTCTAAGAAAGGCTTTTGACCCCGGAGGATTCAATATCGGGGCAAATATCGGGAAGGTAGCCGGAGCCGGTATAGAAGACCATTTTCACAGTCATATCGTCCCCCGCTGGCAGGGCGATACGAATTATATCCCCGTACTGGCAGACTTGCGCATTATACCCCAGGCCCTGTCTGATACCTACCAGATGCTCCGGGGGAAATTTTAAAATCCGGGGATCCTGCCTTTGATTGGCAGGACGCGAGAGACCGCATTCCTTTGTCTGATGTTAACTCAATGTAAATGGAGTTGCCTTGTTTTATCCATGGATTTCAAATAGCTCCAATTCGGGGTGTTTCAAGGCTTCTTTTAGGATAACACCCCGTGCTATAAAACTTAAAGCCAGATTGCTACCCCGGCCGACCGCTAGAAAATCTCCGGGCTCCAGACTGTATTTGGAGAGTGTCTCCACCGGAAGTTGAATGTAGCCACCTGTCTTTATAATAGACCGGCAAAGCCACCTGCCCTTGTTTTCGATTGTTTCGGCTTCAGGTATTCGGTAACTGGCTAAACTGGGGATATCTTGGAGAATTCTCGCAAGGCTTGTTTTTTGAAGGATACTCGATTTCGTGACTCCAAAACCACCCGATTTCCGGCTTCCGCTTAATATGATTACCCTGTCACCGTCCTCGAATCCATATTCTTCTTTAGCCTCTGGGGGTATGACGATAGCCCCTGTTTTGCCTATTTTAGATAAACCGTAGACATATTTCCCGCCTTTAACCAGTTGCGGCATTCACTACCTCCCAGTCCAAGTCTATGAATTTACGGCAATTTGTCAATACTGGATTTTTCAAATTTATATTTATACAATGATAGTATAGGCACACTAAGAAGGATTTGTTATGGAATGGAAGAAGGGTATATGTGGTATCTGTCCGGCCGGGTGCTGGGTAGAGATAGCTATTGATAAGGGTAGAATGGTTGACATACGGCCTGATAAGGGTCATTCACTGGGGACGATATGTCGTTTAGGTGAACATGCTGTGGAGATTGTCTACAGTGAGCACCGGGTGCAGCACCCGATGCGGCGTGTCGGCCCGAAAGGCTCCTATGACTTTGAACGTATTACCTGGGACCAGGCTTACGATAATATCGTCGAAAATTTGAATAAAATAAAGAATAAGTCGGGCCCTGAAGCGGTGGGTATCTACACCGGACGCGGTGCCCAGGAGTTGTCTCTATGTGACATGTTCCAGCCCGCAGGGGTCAATGTTTCGTCGGCATCCAATGTCCTCTTTCCCTTCGGCTCACCGAATACCGCGGGCGTCGGTGCCCTTTGTTACGTTTCCTTACACGTTATCGCTCCCCAGGTGACCATGGGCCGCTCGGGCGTTAACGTGTTTTCCGATGTTGAAAACGCGGAAATGATTGTCGTCTGGGGAACCAATCCCGCCACCGATTCTCCTCCGGTTGATATGCAGCGTCTGGAGGCAGCGGCGGGAAGGGGTGCCGATATTGTTGTCATCGACCCACGTCGCACGGAAACATCCGTACGCACCGGTGGCCAGTGGATTCCCATCCGTCCCGGAACTGACGGCGCTCTCGCCATGAGCCTGATTGAAGTATTGATTGAGGAAGACCTTTACGATGAAGACTTTGCCGAAAACTGGTGCCACGGGTTCTCTGAACTGAAAACTTATACTCAGCATTTCCGCCCTGAAGTGGTAGAGACGATAACCGGTATACCCGCGGAAACCATACGAGACCTGGCACGCCGTATTGCCAATGCCGACGGTGCCTGTCCGTTGCTTTACACCGGCCTGGAATTCTCCAATAGCGGTGTGCAGTCCGCCCGGGCTGTTTATACGTTGTTTGCATTGGCCGGACACCTCGATGTGCCTGGGGGCATAGGACTGAACATGCTCAATAGCTCTTTTCCTGTAAATCATACCTGTAATCAGAAGAATCCGAATCTTGAAATTGCCATCGGGCGGGAGCATTTTCCTGTTTACAGTAGCTACCGCAGCGAGTCCCACGCCATCGGTCTGGTAAATTCCGTCCTCAAGGGAGAGCCGTACGCGATTCGTGCATTAATTATCCATGGCGCTTCTTTGCTTACCTCCTGGCCGCAGACTTCAATCTGGCGGAAGACCCTGGCTAAACTGGACTTCCTGGTCTGCATCGACCGCCAGCTTACCGCCGACGCCGCTTATGCCGATATCGTTCTGCCGGCAACAACGATGTTCGAGAACGAGTCCTACATGGTCTACGGGCCTATCCTGCGACTGCGTGAGCGAGTTATTAAGCCGCTGGGAGAGGCGCGTAATGACTACCTGATTATGGCCGGGCTGGCGGAGCGACTTGGTTACGGGCATTTATATCCTCAAACCGAGGATGAAATGCTTCGTCTGGCTCTGGATAGCTCCGGTTATACTCCTGAGGGCGTCAGAGCCGAGGGTGGCTGGGTGAGAATCCCCGTCCCTATGCTGGAATACAAGAAATGGCAAAAGGGAGGACTGCGGCAGGACGGACAGCCTGGCTTTGAGACGCCCACCGGGAAATTCGAAATATGGTCGACAACTCTGGAAGAGTACGGTTACGAGCCGCTACCCAAATACATCGAGCCTAAAGAAGGCCCCATCGGCAGTCCGGCACTGGCGGAAGAATTTCCCCTCGTTTTCAACTCGGGAGCCCGCACCCGGAACGATTTTCGCTCCCAGCATCACGGTATCGAAGGTCTGGTGAAAGAGCATCCGGAACCGACTGTAGAAATCAACAATGAAGATGCCGCCGATAGGCATATTGTCAGCGGTGACCTGGTTAATGTTACGACCTCCCGGGGCAGCGTGCCTTTCCGGGCGCTGGTGACCGACGATATCATGAAGGGTACGATTGAATGCTCTATGGGCGGTGGTACGCCCGTAGGGCCGGAAGCCTGGCAGGAGTGGAATGTCAATGAGCTCACGGACCTGGAAAACTTCGATGAAATATCCGGTTTTCCGGTTTATAAAGCCCTCCTCTGTGAGGTAGCCAAAGTAGCGTCGGGAAAAGGGGTACAAAGGGCTATCTCTGGTCGAGCAGATAAAGAGAGTATGAATATAGCACCAAGAGTATCAAAACCGCGCCAACAGATTTACCTGGACAACAATGCCACCACGCCGGTAGCTGAAGCTGTCCGGGAGGCTATGCTGCCGTATTTAGGTGCCGACTATGGTAATCCTTCCAGTATTCATACCGTTGGCAGGGAGGCCCGGGCGGCTGTAGAAAAGGCGCGACGCCAGGTAGCTTCCCTTATCAATACCTCGCCGCGGCGGATTATTTTTACCGGAAGCGGCTCGGAAGCAGATAATCTGGCCCTTATCGGCGCAGCTTACGCCCAACATGATAAAGGTAATCATATCATCACCACCGCTATCGAACATCACGCTGTACTGAATACCGCTAAATTTTTAGAAAAAGCGGGCTTCCGGGTTACCTATCTGGAGGTTGATGGTTTCGGCTGCCTGGAGACAGAGAAGCTGCGAGAAGCCATTACCGATGATACCATTCTCGTCTCTATTATGCTGGCAAATAATGAAGTGGGTACCATCTTATCCGTCCGCGAGTTGTGTGATATCGCCCACGAAAGGGATATCCTGTTTCACACCGATGCCGTACAGGCAATCGGCAAGATTAAAGTCGATGTAGAAGAACTCGGTATCGACCTTCTGAGTATATCCGGGCATAAATTAGGGGCGCCGAAAGGCGTGGGGGCGCTGTATATCAGGAAAGGTGTTGAGATAGAACCCCTTATCCACGGGGGACAGCAGGAAAGTGGTTTCAGGGCGGGGACGGAAAACGTTCCGTCTATCGTCGGACTGGGTAAAGCCGCTGAACTGGCGGCGCAGACCTGGCAGGATGCCGGACGAATAGAAGCCCTGCGGGATAGACTTGAGGAGGGAATCAAGGAGCTGGTGCCTTTCGCCAGGCTGAATGGCCATCCCATCAGTCGATTGCCCAATACGCTTAATATGACTCTGCCGGAGTTCCGGGGTGAATCGATCGTCATTGCCATGGACCGGCACGGGATAGCGCTTTCCTCGGGCTCAGCCTGTAAATCGGGTTCTCCGGAACCCACCCATGTCCTCCTCGCTATGGGGAGGACGGAGGAAGAAGCGCACTGTTCGGTACGCTTCTCACTGGCACACGACACTACCGAGAAGGATATCGACGCTACGATAGCTGCCCTGAAGCAGGTACTTGAAGAAAAAGATACGGTACGGCTGATACCCTGTAAGTAGGGCGTTCAATACTATCTAGAAAAGCTCGTTTAACCATTGTTTATCAGGTATAGCACGCTGAACCACTGCCTGTCGTCGGTCCATATTCTTTCTGTCGTAAAACCGGCATCATTTGCCATCCGCGCGAAGTCGTTCAGGTCATATTTATGGGAACTTTCCGTCCAGATGCTTTCACCTTCGGCAAAGGATATTCTCGTATTATTAAGATGCACGGTCTGGTCCCTCAGGCTTGTCAGGTGCATCTCGACACGTCCTTTATCGGTATTGTAGAAAGCGTAGTGTTCGAACTGCTCCAGATTAAAATCGCCGTCAAGCTCGCGATTGATTCTGGTCAGGAGATTGAGGTTGAAAGTTGCTGTTACGCCTTCGCTGTCGTTATAAGCGTCGTAAAGCACCTCCGGGTCTTTAGCTAAATCAATGCCAATGAGCAGGGCACCCCCGGACTCACATATATCGGCAATACGTTTCAGTAACCTGCGGGCGGATTCCGGTCCGAAATTGCCGATGGATGAACCGGGAAAGTAGGCTACATTCCGCTCGCTGTTTTTTTCAGGGATGGGCAACTGAAAGTGGTTGGTAAAATCAGCGCACACAGGAAGTATTTCCAGTTCAGGATAGTCCAGACTGAGTTCCTGAGATACGTTTATTAATTGCTTTTTGGAGATATCGATAGGAATGTAAGCAGTCAGGTCCGGCGTGTGGTCCAGGAGAATACGTGTCTTGGTGCAGTTGCCGCAGCCGTACTCGATGAGGTTTACCTTACTGCCCAGGAGATGTACCATTTCATCTATGTTTTGTTCCATAATCTCAATTTCTCTACGCGGTAGATAATATTCTTCGAGAGTACAGATACGTTCGTAGAGGGCCGAACCACGCTCATCATACAGGTACTTGGTGGGAAGCTCCTTGGGTGTCTTTTTCAGTCCCTGCAGCACCTCACCGAGGAAGTCCTCTGGTTCGGGTTGAAAGTCGGAGATGTTGATATTTTTGATTTTACTGGCATTCATATATATAATATTATACCTTAATAAAATTATTTGGGTACAGCGTGGCGGCTAGGATGTATTCAATTTCATGTACAGAATAGGGACGTTTACTGGTGGAAATGATACAATTGAATTGATTTAGGAGGTACAGGGATGAAGAAGTATGATGCTATCGTTATCGGTTCCGGTTGTGGCGCTATTATTTCGGACGAAGCTGCCGGGCACGGACTGAAGGTCGCTCTGGTAGACAAAGGGCCCCTTATCGGGGGCACCTGTCTTAACTGGGGCTGCATCCCGTCCAAGATGCTGATAGCCGTGGCGGATAGAATTGTGGATATACAGCAGGCTAAAAAACTGGGTGTTGCCGCTGAAATTAAAAGTATCGATTTCCGGGCAATAATGAATCGAATGCGGCGGTCTCGCCGGGAAAGTCAGAAGCATCTCAGGGAAAGCACCGGACAGACCGAGAATCTGGATTTTTACGAAGGCGAGGCGCGTTTTATATCTGATTATACCCTCGAGGTGAATGGTGAAAAACTCGAGGGAGAGCATATCTTTATTGCTTCCGGTTCTCGTCCCGTTATTCCGCCTATCAGGGGACTGGATAAGGTTGAATATCTTACCAATGAGTCTGTCCTTGAACTAAAGGAGCGACCCGACAGCCTGATTATCATTGGCGGGGGCTATATCGCTGTGGAATTCGGGCATTTCTTCGCCGCGATGGGTACCAAGGTCACTATTTTAGAGATGGCTGACCGTCTGGTTCTCTCCGAGGAACCGGAGATTGCCGATTTGCTCAGGCTAAAGCTGATGCCGCGTATAGTAGTTCACACTGGCACCCGGGTGGATAGTGTTGAAAAGCGTCAGAGTGGGGTCAGAGTGTTCGTTAAAGATGATAAAGATGGTAAATCAAGGGCTTTCACTGCGCAACATATCATGGTGGCGGTGGGGCGGCGGTCGAATTCGATTGTTTTACAGGTGGATAAGACAGGTGTTGAAGTGGATGAACGCGGCTTTATCAAAGTAAACGAGCACATGGAAACGAGTCAGAAAAATATCTTCGCTGTAGGTGATGCCAACGGAAGGCAGATGTTCACCCACATGGCTAACCGCGAGGCGGCTATCGTCGCGCATAATGTCCTGCACGGTGCGGACATGGCGGTGGACTATAACGCGGTTCCCCACGCCGTTTATTCATACCCTCAGATTGCCTCGGTGGGACTGAGAGAAGAGGAAGCCCGGAAAGACCACGATATCCTCGTGGGCAAAACGTCTTACTATGAGACCGCCAAGGGAGAGGCTATCATGGAGACGGAGGGCTTTGCCAAGGCAATCGTGGAAAAGGAGACGGATAAGATTCTGGGCTTTCACATCATCGGGCCCTATGCGCCGGAGTTAATTCAGGAAGTGGTCAATGCCATGACCTCTGGCGGTAATGTCGACGAGTTAAACGTGGGTATCCATATCCACCCGTCGCTTTCGGAGCTGGTTCCGGCTACTGTGAACAGTGTGGGGAAGGATAGTTAATTGCTTTCTTGATTACGGAAGACTACGTAAAGTGCGGCGCTATGAGTTATTCTCTCGGGGACTTGTCTCTAACCCATTCTTTACCCATGTTAACGCCGACAGTGATGTTCACATGACCTCCACTTCATTCGCTACAGGGTTTTTACTTCATGAATTCTTCAACAACCCTGGGGTCGTAGGCTGCTCTTCTGCCCGGGCAATTTTCCTGCGTACAACACCGGCAACTGACGAATCCCGTATCGTCCGGAAATACTATCCCCGAGCGTGATTTCAACGGTCGCATGGCGCCCCCCTTGCTTACGGACACACCGATGGCTTTCTCTTCACCTTTGAAAAGCTCGAAAAGGGGTATTTGCTGGGCTATCGGCCAGTCCTGAAGCTCACCCGGATTCATCAGGGCAACCTCGGTCAGGTCAAATTCCTTCTTTATGTGTTCGGTGACGTACTCCGCGGCTGATATAAGCATCATCGTTTTTATGGAATCAAGTATATACGATTGCCACATCTCGCCGGGTGGCGCCTTAAACTCATCCAGTTCTTTGCCGATGGTCGCGATAAAGGGATATACGGTTTCCAGCTCGCATAATTTCTTGTTGAGTATACGGCTCTCGAACCTGATACCGTCGATGTCCACGAAATCCCTGCCGTTGCACTTTACTTTAGAAGAGGTATAAACAGCCCTGGGCCGGGCTATCTCGCGTACCTTTTCCGCCATCTCACGGGCTATCGTATCAAGGCGTTCTCTATCGCCGTGGAATTTATATCCCTTGAATCCCGATGGTATTTCAAAACTCGGCGGTATATCCAGCTGGTGGACTTCTTTTATATCGGTCAAAGTGATAATCCGGGGTGTTTCCTCTATCAAGCAGGATAGATAATCGGGCATAACTTGTCAAGATAGAATACAGGTTTTGTTTGGTTTTGGTTGATTCAAGATGCTCTCCCCCTGACCCCCTCTCAAACAGGTACATATTCAATGCTCATTATTAAGTCTGTTTGAGGTGGGGAGTGTTTTTTAAGAGGGGGCAGAGCCCCCTCTTTTACTTACTCCCCTCTCCAGCCAGTTGTATTTGCGGTGTCTCACCGATGTTTCCGGCTGGAGAGGGGTCAGGGGTGAGGTATGCACCCACCGACTAAATATAAATATAACCAAAACATCCTCGCTTTGACATCGGGCGAGGTATTGGGATAACATTTTGACAAACGTTCTTATCAGGAGGATTTCTTTATGGCAGAAACGAAATACGGTAAGTACTTTATTGAGTATGACCCCAGCCGCTATCCAAACGAACGCCGTCCCGTAATGGCGCGCATGGAAAGTGGTGTTATGGAGGGAAGCCATTTCTATCTGATTCACTGGATGATGCCCGACTTTGCCGCTCCCCTCGGCGACCAGCCGATGGGGGGACATCCGCCGCATATTCATCGAGATGCTGAACTATTATTCCATATCGGCACCAACCCCGAAGACCCCATGGACCTGGGTGCCGAGGTTGAGATGTACATGGGACCGGAGCTGGAAAGGCATGTGATAAACCGCACCTGCTGTATCTATATCCCGCCGAACTTTATCCATGCTCCCTGGCGACCCCTCAAGACCACCCGACCCTGGATATTCATTGAGGTCAATCAGGGGCCGGACCATACGGAAAAGTCATACCGGCAGCTTTTACCCAAGGAAGTCAGAGAGAATATGAATTGGGCAATGTGGCCCGACGAGGGGTACGGTAGCCCGGATTGATTTTTACAATCTATATTGATATATAGTTTTATTAATGCAGACTTACGGAGGATAAAGTGGCTTACAGGATAAATGAAAAGAAATGTCTTAAATGCGGACTCTGTGTCACCGAGTGCCCTGAAGAGGCTATTGTTGTGGATGAGAAAGTAACCGAGCCGGATGGACTCATTTTATATACAACGCGTATCGACCAGGACAAATGTACCGAATGCGGCACCTGTCAGTCCCACGAATGGTGGTGCCCGGCCAAGGCTATCGACAAGGTTTAATCATACGTTCATATCGGATTATATCAAATACAGGTATTAACGGGGAAAGTCTATCGCTATCCCCGTTTGTGCCGTTTTTAGAGACAGTTTAATAAAGGAGTAAAAAAGAATGGCAGAATATAAATACAGCAAGTACTTTCTCCATGAGCTTCCCAAAGAGCAGCGTGAGAAGGGCTTCGGGCGTATGCCGACGATGGTCGCTTTTACTGACGCCGATATTATCGAGGGGAGCCAGTATTTTTCGGTCATGGTGATGGGTCTGGAGGCAACCAAGCATGCGGGGCACGGGCCCCATGTGCATAACGACCCCGAATTGCTCGTAGCGTTGGGGACAGACCCGGATAATCCCAGAGACCTGGGTGCGGAAATGGAAATGTGCATGGGTCCCGAGATGGAAAGCCACATCATCACCGAGTCCACCATGATATATGTCCCCGCCAATTTCATTCATGCTCCGTTCCGCATACTAAAGGTCACCCGGCCTTTCCTGTTTATCCAGTGCCAGTATGCCCCCAAGCTCACGGAGAAATCGATGAAGAAGCTGGTAGCTGAAGAACTCCGGGATAAAATGGTGTTTATTGACGCCGACGGCACTCAGAAAGAATGAGCCGGGCGGTCTAATTTTGTTCCTGATATAGCCGGTAGATAGCTGCAAACGAAGCTGCTTGTCGGCTATAAATTCTTATCCCCGATTTTTGACACTCCATGATTGGTCAAGTATTATAAAGATATATCGATAAAATCGAAGAGAGGTAACCAATAAATGGCAGAATTCGAACATGAAAAATATGTGGTGAGAAAACCATTATATGAAGCGGGTGGCGGTTATCAGGGACGGCAGAGCCCCACGATGACTTACATGAGTAGCCAGCAGGTCCCCGAAGCTAACTACTATATCGAACTCGGCTGGATATGGGATATGCCGAGTCCTAATCCCCACATCCACGAGCATGTCCATGATTATGACGAGATAGTGCTGCACTGGGGTGGTAACCCGCAAATGCCCCAGGTCCTCGGTGGGGAAATCACTTTTTACATCGGCGGCCAGCCCATTACTTTCAATACGACCACGGGCGCCTATATCCCGGCGGGAGTGCCCCACGGCCCGATGATCTGGAACAAGTTTGAGTTTCCACACATTGAAATGGCGATGATGCTCGGGACGGGCGACCCGTTTAAGGGCTGGGGAAAAAGCGGGATAGCCGAACCCAAGAAAGGCCTGCCCGAGAAAAAGGATAACATCGACTACGAGCAGTACGTTATCCGCAGTCCTTTAAGGGAATCGATTGGAGCTATATCAGGTCAGGGACGGCAGAGCCCGACGATGACCTATATGAGCGGCGTCCAGATACCCGGAGTCAAATATTACATCGAATTCGGTTGGATATACGATGTCACCGATACCATTCCCGAGATGAAACACGATAATTTTGATGAGATTGTCATGCACATCGGCGGAGACCCCAACGACCCCGAAGACCTCGGCGCCGATATGACCTTCGGCGTTGGCGGTGACCACATGAAATTCGATAAAAACTATGCCGTCTATATTCCCAGAGGTGTCATGCACGGTCCTCTGATATGGCATAATTTCCGGAAACCCCATATCGAGATGGCGATAATGCTCGGTGCCGGTACCCTTAAAGAAGGCTGGGGATACGACGTTGTAGATATGCAGAGAAGGCGGGCGGAGTTTCAAAAGAATAAACCATCCTGAGTCAGGATGAAATCACAGTATAATTAATAATCAATTGGAGAGAACAGTAAATGGATGTAACTGAAGCCATTAAACAAAGGAAAAGCATACGGGCTTTCAAACCCGACCCCGTCCCCAGGGATATACTCAATAAAATCTTTGAGCAGGCTCTCAGGGCGCCGTCCTGGGCTAACACGCAGCCGTGGGAGTTCCTCGTCGTTTCCGGTAAACCCTTGAAAGAGATACAGGATGGATTTGTCGCCAGGGGAGTTCAGGACTGGGGTAATGAAGTCGCCCGGCCCTACGAGTTCCCCGAACCGTACATGGAACGCATCAGGGCTCTGGCGCCTAAAGACAGGAAAGAATTCACCAAGGAGGAATGGGAAGAGCGTTCTATACTTAACTTCCGCCACTACGGCGCTTCAACCTGTATCTATCTTATAGTTGACCGTTCAATAATATATCAGGCGGAAGGTGTTAACGTCTGGTCGATGTACGACTCCGGTTCGGCGGTGCAGAATATCATGCTGCTGGCTACGAATTACGGACTGGGTACAATACCTCAGGCGCAGGCGGCGGTCTACCCGGATATCATCAGGAAAGTCGTTAAAATACCGGAATCCAAACTAATCGCTCTGGGTATCGCCATCGGCTATCCGGACTGGGATGACCCGATAAATGAAAGCCGTACCGCCAGAGAACCCATGGATAAAGTCGTTAGCTGGTACGGCTTCGACTAGACTTTCTCCGGATTTTTCATGGCTTTACGTGGGGCAATAAAGGGGGAGCGTAAAATCTCCCCCTTCGTTTAGTAAGTAATTTAAGGAGGCAGGTATATGGAGCTTGGTCTGGAAGGAAAGGTTGCCTTGGTAACCGGGGCTGGCAGTCAGGTGGGTTTTGGCAGGGGGATAGCTCTGGTTCTGGCTGAACAGGGATGCGATGTTATCGTGAATGATATTGATGAAGAAGGCGTCAAGAAGACGGCATCCGATGTAGAAGCGCTGGGACGCCGTTCTCTGGCTATCAAAGCCGATGTCACCAAAGTTGCTGAAGTCAAAGAAATGGTAAAAAAGGCGCTGGAGAAATTCGGCAGGATAGATATTCTGGTGAATAATGCCGGACGGACAACCAAGCCGACGCCTTTTGTGGATACCCCGGAAGAAAACTGGGAAAAGGTTTTTAACCTGAATTTGTACGGTGTTTTTTATTGTACCAAAGCTGTCCTTCCGCAGATGCTGGAACGTAAAAGCGGTAAGATAGTTAACATAACCTCCGGAGCTGGTATCAGCGGTATGCCCCGTTGCGTGCATTACGGGGCCTCTAAAGCCGCCATTATCGCTTTTACCAAGGGGCTATCCAAGGAAGTAATCTCCTCGGGAATAAATGTCAATGCCGTGGCTCCGGGAGTAGGTGACACCAACTTCCTCGTCACCGGAGAGTTTCCTGAAGGTGAAATCGACCGCGCCGTAGCGACCGTGCCGACCCGAAGGTCAACCACCCCCGAGGATGTCGGCAATATGGTGGCTTATCTGGCTTCGGACCT
>CAZCZJ010000067.1:0-13271 GCA_964503235.1 uncultured Dehalococcoidaceae bacterium
GCAGATGAAAGCCACCGGCGAGGTCATGGCCATCGACCGCACCTTCGAGGCGGCGTTACAGAAAGCGGTACGCTCGCTGGAATTCGGCAAGCGGTCGCTGCTGTGGGAAGACCCCAACTGGGAGCGGGGCAGTGACGTTATGACCTACCCCCTGATGCCGCCTACCGACCTGCGCCTGTGGGCGATAATGGCGGCGCTGAGAAGGGGCATCACCACGAGAGAAATTTCCGACTATACTAAAATTGACTCATGGTTTTTAGATAAACTCCAGAATATAATCGACATGGAGAAGACGCTCCTGGCGGAGCCGATAACCAGAGACCTGCTGTGGCAGGCCAAGCGACTGGGCTTCTCCGACGAGCAGGTGGGCACCCTGGCCGACCGCCTGCCGGAGCAGGTAAGAGAGCTGCGTCACGAGTGGAACATCCGGCCGGTCTACAAGATGGTGGACACCTGTGCCGCCGAATTCGACGCAACGACGCCCTATTTCTACAGCGCCTACGAGCAGGAAAACGAGGCGGAACCCCTCAAGCAGAATAAAGCGGTGGTCATCGGCAGCGGGCCGATACGCATCGGGCAGGGAATCGAGTTCGACTACTGCAGCGTGCACTCGGCCTGGGCGTTGCAGGAGGCAGGCTACCAGAGCATCATGGTCAACTCCAATCCGGAGACCGTCTCTACCGATTTCGATACCAGCAACCGACTCTACTTCGAAGCCCTCGACGAGGAAAGCCTGCGGGACATCCTGGAAAACGAAAGTTTTATAAATGCCGACCAATCTGCGGGCAATACGGTGCCGCCTTCCATCGTCCAGTTCGGCGGGCAGACGGCGGTGAACCTCGCCAATCCGCTGGCCAATGCCGGGATGCCGATAATCGGCTCCAGCGCCGACGCCATCGACCTTGCCGAAGACAGAAAGCGTTTCGAGCTTTTCCTCGATGAGCTTTCGATACCGCAGCCTCCGGGCGCCGGTATCACGTCACTGGACGAGGGCCTCAAAATAGCAGAAATTATAGGCTACCCGGTCATGGTGCGCCCCAGCTTCGTCCTCGGGGGGCGGGCGATGGAGATAGTCTATAACGCCACCGAGCTGGTACGTTACATGGGCCTGGCCATGGAGCTGGATACCGGACACCCGGTGCTCATCGATAAATACCTCCAGGGCAAAGAGGTGGAGGTGGACGCTATCGGCGACGGCGAAACGGTGCTCATCCCCGGCATCATGGAGCACATCGAGCGGGCCGGCGTCCACAGCGGCGATTCCATGGCGGTCTATCCGGGGGTCAACCTCACCCAGGATGAAATCGACACCATTATAGATTACACCATACGCATCGGCCTGGGACTGAAAATAAACGGCCTGATGAATATCCAGTTCGTCATCATGCCCGGCACCGAAGGAGATAAATCGTCGGTCTTCGTCCTGGAGGTCAATCCCCGCGCCAGCCGCACCGTCCCGTTCATATCGAAGGTCACCGGCGTGCCGATGATAAAGGTCGCCACCCGGGTGATGCTGGGCACCAGCCTCAAGCAACAGGGGTACGGCAGCGGGCTGTGGCCGGTAAGCAAGCTGGTGGCGATTAAAGCCCCCGTGTTCTCCATGTCCAAGCTTACCGGTGTGGACACCCATCTCGGCCCGGAAATGAAGTCGACCGGTGAAGTAATGGGCATCGATTATACCTTCGAAGCCGCCCTGGCTAAAGCCATCGTGGCGGCGGGACTGTCTATACCGCCGGAGGGCGGCGTCCTTTTCAGCGTCGCCGACCGGGACAAGGCGGATGCGCTGCCGGTTATCAGAAAACTGGCGGGAGCCGGCAGCAAGATATACGCCACCGAGGGTACCGCCGCGATGATAGAGGCGGCCGGGGTACCGGTAACCATGACCAGCAAGAAACTCGACGAAGGGCACCCCAATATCATCGACCTTATCAACGACGGGACTATCAGCGGCGTCGTCAATACGCTCACCGGGGGCAACGTGCCCTTCCGGGATGGATTCTACATACGCCGCGCCGCGGTGGAAAAACGCATCCCCTGTTTCACCTCGCTGGACACGATACGCGCCGCCGTGGAGGCAATAACCGGGGGCGGCGGGACCTATACCGTCCAGCCCCTCCCCGACTACCGCAACAAGGAGCCGTCATGAGGCAGGTATCAGCACCAATCATCTCCAGCAGCGAGGTCGTGTCCGGAACTTACCACATCAGGCTGGAAGCACCGGATATAACCGCCGAAGCCCGACCGGGGCAGTTCGTCATGGTGAGCTGCGGCGGGGATACGGTGGTGCCGCGTCCCCTCAGCATCCACCGGGTCGATGGCAACAACCTCTCGCTCCTTTTCAGCGTCGTCGGCAAGGGCACCGACTGGCTTTCCCGGCGGAAAAAGGGAGAAGTCCTGAACATCTTCGGGCCGCTGGGCACCGGATTCTTTATAAAACCTGCTACCAGGAACGTGCTAATCATAGCCGGGGGCATCGGCATCGCGCCGCTGTGCTTTTTAATCGACGAGGCTCTAAAAGGGGAGAGGAAAGTGACGCTCATCAACGGGGCTAAGACCGCCGACTGCCTGCTGCCGATATCGACTTCTCAGAAGATGTTCGACGAAGGCGTGAAGCCAGCCAGCATCAACGTCGTCAACGCCACCGAGGACGGCACCGAAGGTTTTAAAGGGATGGCGACCGACCTGATACCCGCCTATCTGGAAGGCATCGACCAGGTTTTCGCCTGCGGTCCGGTGGAAATGTACCACGCGATGTCACAAATCCTGGAACTTAAAGATAAGTCCGTTCAGATTTCGCTGGAGATAATGATGGGGTGCGGGGTGGGGGTCTGCTACGGCTGCACCATCAGGACGAAACAGGGCATAAAGCAGGTGTGCAAAGACGGTCCGGTGTTCGAAATGGGGGAGATGGAGTGGGGGGAACTCAATAATACCAATTAAAAATTAGGTAAATAGATACCTATTTGTACTAGAATTGGACCTAATTAGCTTAAGTGCCAGAATATGCCTCTGTAAAAAGGCTACATTCATCCTCTTCATTTGTTGTATACCACTGTTCTGCGATACCAGTCGCATGGAAAGTCCTATCACTTGTACTTGTATCATCCCCAGGCGTAAGAGTTACGTTAGTGTCCTGATTCATAAAGCACTTCCCCCCTCTACTCTTTTACACTCCACTGTTTACGCTGCGCCCAATGAAAAGCAGCGGGAGTAATTACCGCTATATCAACATCACCACCGCATAGTGGTGGGCCAAGACCAAACCTGAATCTACCAATTGTTAGTTGCACTGCATAGTTCGCAAAATCAACAGCGTCTTGAATTGGCATACCATCAAATACTAGTGGTAACTCAGATACATTATCCTTTAGCCATTGCTGTACAATAGCTTTATCCGCCCCTCGTTTTATTAATTTTTCCAGAGCACCTACATCATAACCTTTTATAAGACGAGTAAGAGCATCTATTTGACCAAACCAATCTGCACCGAATGATGGAGTGCCATCTGGCTTTTTAGGGCGAACCTCTTTCCACGCTTTACTTTTGGGAAATTCATATGAATATTGGTTGCTGAAGAATTGTCCTGACGAGTAACCACCAACATAAAGACCAAGTCGAGGTTGATTTGAGCCAGATGGATAACCAGTACTATATCTCTTTGTTATTTCTGCAAGTAAATCATCAGCAATTTGCGTAACAGTATAAGAGTTGTTATTTTGTAAGGTAGGGTAGCTATATTCAAACTCTAATATTAAACTTTGTATTGAACGGTCACTTATACTAGCTAAGCCCCAACTCATTACACCAACAGGGTAGTCTTTGATTTGTGTCACTTTGTTTGCATATTCAAATGATTGAATTATGCCTGTCTGTTTTTGCCCTTGGGGATTAGTTACAGTACCCTCAACTGAAACCATACTATCAGCAGCCAAAACAAGCCCTTCTGGAATCCTAACACTTACACAAATTGTCATACCTTAATTCCTGCCTTTACCAGCCTGTGAAGGTTACTCTATCATTTGTTTTATCCATTGTCAACGTTATAATTACCCCCTTTCTCAGAGCACATCCATTTCTCGGGTCAGTAGGGAGAGAACTGTGAGCCAAGCCAACGATGCCACGAGGGCGGTCGGGTAGGAATAGATATTTTATTAAGGGGGGCGGTTAAGGGGTCGAGTAAATCACTATTGACTATTATTAAGTCGTACCTTCGACCAGTCCGTGACTGAGGAATATCGATATCTGC
The DNA here is from genome assembly GCA_964503235.1 of uncultured Dehalococcoidaceae bacterium. Lineage (GTDB taxonomy): Bacteria > Chloroflexota > Dehalococcoidia > Dehalococcoidales > RBG-16-60-22 > W425. The sequence continues at coordinate 4,247 of CAZCZJ010000067.1, forward strand.
ATATTTACCTGACTACGGGATAGACCGGTATGATAGGCAATATCTTCTAACGGGGCGCCGCCATGGTTGTAGAGATAACTCTGTATCTTATAACCATCCTCAGTGGCTTCAGCCTCGTCCGCTGACACCTTTCTCTTCCTGAACCTGGCGGTACCTTCATTGGTCAGCATGTATCCCGTCATTGTCCCCACCCCGAAATGACTATAATATATTAACGGTAATGATGATTATACTCCCGTTAATTATTTTGTCAATAGTACATTAGATTATGAATTGTATAAACTAATAATATTCATATTTTTCATAAATATCCGGTACGCTTTTGTTAACAGCCGCTTTTTCCTATAATACATAGCGGAGGTTTTATTAATGGTCATTACCAAACAAATTGCCCTGCACGCTCGGGGAAACGGGGATATAGTCGATATCACCGACGCCGTCGCCGAGGCGGTAGCAGCATCGAAAATAATCAGCGGGACGGTAACCGTCTTTATCGCGGGGTCGACGGCAGGCGTTACTACCGTGGAATACGAGCCGGGGCTGGTAGCCGACCTTCAGGAACTCTGGGAACGCATCGCTCCCTCCGGTATCGAATACCAGCACAACCGGCGCTGGCATGACGGCAACGGTCACTCTCACGTACGCGCCTCGCTGCTGGGAGCTTCGCTTACCGTGCCTTTCGAGAATAAGAGCCTGATTCTGGGGACCTGGCAGCAGATAGTGGTCGTAGACTTCGATAACCGCTCCAGGTCGAGGCAGGTAATACTGCAGCTTATGGGTGATTCTTAATTTTCGTTTTCATATCGATTAATTAGTGCTGCTCTCCCCCCTGACCCCCTCTCAAACGGATTCTTATTCAAAGCACGTTTTTCGTTTGTTTGAGAGGGGGAAGTAAAAGAAAGAGGGGTTTCACCCCTCTTAAACGCCCCTGTATATATCGGGAAGAGAATCTGAGAAGGCGCAGCCCCCCTCATTTTATTACATCCATCTCCAGCCGGAATGACCGGTAAGAAATCACAGATATTTATGGCTGGAGAGGGGAGTTTAGGAGAGAGGGGGCTGCGCCCCCTCTCGTATTCTTTCCCCCTCTCAAACATAATAGAAATCGAACCCTGTAAATATACCTGTTTGAGAGGGGGATAAAGGGGGTGAGCCTGTAAAAACAACCGTAAACAAATAGAACCAATCAGATTTAGCTTTGACAATATCGAGACTATAAACTATAATGTTAATGAAAAAGGCTCTCAAGAAGGTGGTGCGAGTATGGCAAATCAAGTAGGTAAAAGATATCGATGCACCAAGTGCGGTGCTGAGATGATAATCACCAAGGGAGGCGACGGTACTATCACCTGTTGCGGCCAGCCTATGGAGCAGAAAAAATAAGACGACCCGGTTGGGTACAGGAGGTATCAAAGTGGCAAGCCAACTAGGTAAGAGATATCGCTGTGGAAAATGCGGCACCGAAGCACTCTGTACTAAAGCGGGCGAAGGTAAACTGACCTGCTGCGACCAGGAAATGGAAGTACAGGAAGCCAAGGCAATTCCGTCCTCAGACTAAACATCCTGATAAGATAAAACGCCCTCAAGCTGTAAATATATCGTCAGGTACTTTGCTATTTTACTCTATTAGAGTTCTACTAATTACTCAGCCTTAGCCTTTTTAGCTCTGGTTCTGGGCTTGGGCTTAGGTTTGGCTTTATCTTCAGGTTTGGTCTCAGTTTCAGCTTCTGCTTCCGGTTGAGGTTCCGGTTCGGGCTCAATCGCGGCCAGAGCTACCGCCTGATTGAGTTTCTTTAACAATCTCGCTTTACGTCGGGCAGCATTATTAGCGTGGATAATCTGCTTGTTGGCGGCTTTATCAAGATAAGATACCGCCGCTCCCACCGCTTTCTGAGCCTCTTCGAGTTCACCGGTAAACATCAGCTTCTCCGCCCTGGTGATACCGGTCTTGATTTCGCTACGCACAGATTTATTACGCTGCTGCCTCCTTGAGGCGACACGTACCTGTTTTTGAGCCGATTTACTGGTCAATATTTACCTCCAAAATTTGTATTAATCGGATTTCTTTATCTCATTCAACGATTTTGAGGAATCGACTTTCGCCTTTTTAGATACCTCATCCCCCATTCGGGAAACGCCCAACACACCCTTAATAGCATCGATTTTTTTCATGACCTGACTCAGATGAGCCAAACCTCTGGTTTCCAGAGATAAATCCACGGTAATTTTGTGATTGTCACCCTCAACCATTTTTACGCCGGCTATATTCACCTTCTCTTCGGCCACCACCGTGGTAATATCACTCATCAACCCGACCCTGTCCCAGGCTTCTACCTGAATATTCACCGGATACATTAAGTCGCTCTGCCCCCACTCAACCGAAACAAGTCTTTCCTTCTCTTTTTCATTGACAATATTGTGGCAGTCCGCCCGGTGAATAGTAACGCCCCGACTACGCGTTATATAACCTATGATATTATCTCCGGGCAGAGGATTACAACAACCCGCCAGATTGGTCACCAGATCGCCGACCCCCAACACCTGCACCGCCGACGGTGATACCCTGTGAGGCGGCGTCACCTCCGGAAGTGCCGGCTTTTCTTCGCGGGCGGCGAGCTTCAAAGCTAGCTGGTGAGAGTTGATGCCGCCGTACCCGAGAGCCGCCAGAAAGTCGTCCGGATTAGTGTGACCGAACATTTCCGCCAGTATCTGCCGGTCTATCTGCAGCCCCAGGTGCCGCAGCTCCTTCTCTAAAATCAACCTGCCGCCTTCGATATTTTCCGCGCGTTCCTGTTTATTAAACCACTGGCGTATCTTACCTCTGGCGTGAGACGTGTTGACGTAGCCCAGGTTTTCGTTTAGCCAGTCCAGGCTCGGTCCTTTAGCCGTCTTGGCGGTGATAATCTCGACCACGTCGCCGTTTTTGAACTCATAGCTAAACGGTACGAGTTTATTATTGACCTTGGCCCCGATGCAGCGATGTCCCAGCTCGGTATGGACGCGGTAGGCGAAATCCAGCGGCGTCGAGCCCCGGGGCATGTCTTTAATCTCTCCCTTGGGGGTATAAACGAAGACCTGGTCGGCGAAGACATCGGTCTTGAGTGACTCCATTAAGTCGTCGTCAACATCACTCAATCCACGGTGCGATTCGACAAGCTCACGCATCCGGGCGACACTATCGCCAAGCTGCTGGTCTTTATGCTCACCCTCTTTGTACACCCAGTGGCTGGCTTCACCGCGCTCGGCCATTTCGTGCATATCCTGTGAGCGTATCTGAATCTCCACGGGGGTGGTGCCGAAAGCCCTGACCACGGTGTGAATCGCCCGGTATCCGTTCGGTTTGGGATTGGCAATGTAATCATTCCAGGTATCGGGAACGGGGTGCCAGAAATTATGAATAACGCCGATGGCGCTATAGCATTCGGGTGTACCGTCGACAATGACCCTGACCGCAAAGATGTCATATATTTTATCGAAGTACCTGCCCACGGCGGTATACCGTTTCTTTTTCCGGTAAATACCGTAGATATGCTTAAGCCGCCCGGAAATATCCGCTACCAGCCCGACCCGGTCAAACTCTTCTTTCAGTGCACGTATTGTTCGGTTGATAAACCTCTGCCACTGTTTCTGTTGTGAATCTATTTCCTTTTTTATTTCGCCGTACATCTCGGGGTCGATATACTTGAAAGCAAGGTCTTCCAGCTGGGATTTCCATTCCCATATCCCCAGGACGTTGGCCAGAGGAGCGTATATCTCCATCGTCTCCTGAGCGATGGCTAACTGCCGTTCTGCGGGCAGGGCATCCAGCGTACGCATATTGTGGAGTCGGTCAGCCAGCTTGATAAAAACAACGCGGAGGTCTTCAGCCATGGTAATCAGCATCTTCTTGAGGTTATCCGCCTGACTCGAAGTCACCACGGCGTCCGAAACCGTTGAAGAAACCTGTTTGAGCTTGGTCACTCCGTCCACGAGCCTGGCGATTTCCGGACCGAATTTAGAGTCGATTTCCTCCACAGGCAGTCCGCAGTCTTCCGGAATATCGTGCAACAGAGCTGCCGCCAACGTACTGGGGTCGAGTTGAAATTCCGCCAGTATCATAGCTGTCTGTAGCGGGTGTTCCAGATACCGCTCCCCCGAGAGCCTTTTCTGTCCTTTGTGTTTCTCCGCGGCGAACTTATAGGCATCCTCCACCACAGCTATCTTCTCAGGCGGAAGATACTGACGGGCTTTCTGCAGGAGTGTCTTGAAATCCATCACGCCCCACCGTAATACGAGGAAAAGGATGCCTCTTAATTATGTGTTATATAAATTATGTGTTATATAAATGAGGTAAATATGTATAATTTCAGTATAGCCCAAAAGGGTAGCAGTGTAAATGCCGCCTTTACAAATCTACCGCTAATCCTGTATTCTAGCCTTTAGAAAACAGGAGGAATTAGATTGTACCGGGCAGCACGCGGAACTACAGATATTCTACCGGAAGAGCAGGCTTACTGGCGCTATATCGAGCAGAAAGCGGTTGATATTTGCCGACTCTACGGGTATCAGCGTATCGACACCCCGGTATTCGAAGACACCAGCCTTTTCAGTCGCAGCGCCGGTGAATATTCCGATATCGTCCAGAAAGAGATGTATACCTTCGATGACCGCGGCGGAAACAGCCTGACGCTTAAACCCGAGGGTACCCCCGCGGTATGCCGGGCTTACATCCAGCATGGTCTGTCTAACCGGCCACAACCGGTGAAACTGTATTATATCACCCCGATATTCCGGTACGACCGTCCCCAGGCGGGGCGCTACCGGCAGCACTACCAGTTCGGTTGTGAGGCTATCGGGGAAGCCGACCCTGCCCTGGATGCGGAGGTAATCGATATGGCCTGGGGGTTTTTTAAGTCGCTCGGTCTGACCCGCCTGTCTCTGCAGATTAACAGTATTGGTTGTAGGCAGTGCCGTCCGGGATACCTGGCAGAGCTTACGGACTATTACTCCGGGCATACGGCGGAGTTGTGCGTCGACTGCAAAACGCGACTCGAAAAAAATCCTTTGCGGCTACTCGACTGCAAACAGGCGGGTTGCCAGAGGCTGGCCGACGCTGCTCCCAAGAATGTCGCCTGCCTTTGTCCCGACTGTAACGAGCATTTTACCCAGCTGCAGAAATACCTTGAGCTTCTAGGTATTCCTTTCGAGGTAAACCACCGGTTGGTCCGCGGGCTGGACTACTATACGCGCACCGTTTTTGAGATTCAGCCGGAGGATGAGGGCAGCCAGAGCACGTTGGGCGGCGGTGGCAGGTACGATTACCTGATTGAAGAGCTGGGGGGTAAGCCGACACCCGGAATTGGCCTGGGTATGGGCATCGAGAGGACTATATTAAACCTGAAAAAGGAAAATATTGCGGTACCCATTCTTCCCGGGTTGAAAGTACTCATTACTAACGTTGGAGAAGAAGCCAGGGACGAATCGGTGAAACTGGCCGCACTGCTGCGGCGGGAGGGAATCAGCGCCGCCAGCACCGTCGGCGGTAAGAGCCTGAAAGCCCAGTTGAGGCAGGCAAACTCTCTGGGAGTGCGTTACGCGGTAATCATCGGGGAGGATGAGATAAAAACCGGGACGGTAACGGTACGTGATATGACGGACTCCAGCCAGAAAACCATACCGGCAGGCGATTTACCGGCTTTATTAAAGAATAGTGCCTGATTTTTAATATTTTTTTAATAATATGCTAACCTTTCATCAATTTTAACGTTTTATATACTGAAATGCGTCCGTTTTGTATATTTACGAATATTAATTATCAACCGAAACGGACATTCTAAATATATTTTACATTACTTATGTAAATCAGGCACCGAGGGTATTGACATTTGATTGTGATGTGTTATAGTGAATATGAAGTATACTCTGCTAGGGGTATGCTTCCATGAGAAAAGGGGGGTGATGCTGATGTAATGACCCGCACGGGAAGAGAGAGCCAGGGCGCTCGAAAACAAAACACTTACAAGGAAATGTATCTCCGTAAAAACTATTTTCCGTGAAAATAATTTATAGAGAATACCATAGCATTACGGGGATATAATCATATCAAATAATTAAACAAGAACCAATAAGGAGTTAATAAAAAAGTCGATGAAAAAGAAAATAATTAAATTATGGGGCATAGGCATGATTGTGGTGCTGATGGCGACCCTCCTTATCGTAGGAGCGACGCCGGCAGCTGCCGGCAATCTGGCATGGTCCAACGTACTGACGCTTCCCAGCGCCTTAACCGGCCAGTTGAGCGCAGCACCTGGCACTAATGTCGCCAATCTGACGGTAGCCCCGAACGGTAACCTGTACGCTATTGACAGCGTTGCCGGCAATGTCGTCTACAGGTCGTTAGATGGAGGTACCACTTGGATTCCTTCCGTGCCTGTTGCCGGCGTGGTCTTCGTAGACCTGGCGGTTTCGCCGAGCTATGCCACGGATAACACCGTCATGGTAGTAGCTGCCGGACCGCCGGCGCAGGTTTACGTCTCCATTAATGGCGGCACTACCTTCTCCGTACTGGGCGGCACATGCGCCGGTGTCGGTACTTCCATAGCAATTTCACCGAATTACCTATACCCCACCGGTGAGATAATGGTAGGTACAACGGATGCCGCTGGCGCTGGCGCTACTTATGGTGATGTCTACTTCTGGGGTCGCGGCGGCGTACTCAACTGGGTCACGGCTACTGCCGGTCTCGGTGAAGATGTCACCGCTGTTGCTTACTCCACCAACTATCTGATTGACGCCACCAGGCTGGCAGTAGGCTCAGACGCCACACCACAAACAAGATTACACACCCTGGTAGCCAGCGACGCTGCCTGGGATGCCACCCTTGCCACCGTTGCGGTAGTTAACGCCGCTGGAGGAACCGGTGATGCCAGTGCTATTGTAAGCAGCAACATCGCATTACCCTCCGACTTCAATGCCAGCGTAGTTTTCGGTCGCAACTGCTATGTAAACACCGTAAGCGGTTTAGCCGCTGACAATATATATCGTATCGGCGTCGGCTCGGCTGTAGCGGCCGTAGCATTGAATCCGGGGGCATTGCTCGGCTATGTCGACAACGCGGTAACAAGCCTTGTCCACACCGGGACCTATGCTGCCGGCAAGCTCTACGCCGGTGACCTAATCTCGACAACAGTATTCCAGACCGCTAACCCGACACTACCGGCAGGTTTCACATCGTGGACGTTCGCCCTGGCGGCGCCCTCCGGCGTGGGTACAACCTACGTTGCCCTGGCGGCGGACTACGCCACCAGCGCCACGGTTTACGCCGGCACCACCGGCGCTAACAGCGCCCTGTCAGTAGCCAACGACGGCGGCGTGTACTTCCACCAGACCGGTATGATTTCTACCGCTATCAACGGCATCACCGACTTCGTAGCGGCCAGTACCACCGAGTTCTACATGGTTACCATGGATAATACCTTAGCCAATGTTGAGAGTCTGTGGAAGTCTGTAAATGGCGGCGCTACCTGGTACAGGGTTATGTCTCTGGCCACTGTCGCCAATAACGGCCTGGTACGCCTCTCCGAGAGCTATGGCACCGACAATACGCTAGCATTCATCGATGTCGGTAATAATGCCTTCCGGATTTCCATGGACGGCGGTAATACCTGGATACCCAGAACCGTTAGCGGCGCTTTCCTAATCGCCGACATGATAATTAAAGACTCGTACACCTACTACGTCGGTGGTTCGGCAGTTGCCGGTGTTCAATCGACCACCAACGGAGGATGGGTATGGCAGCCCGCCCCAACAACCCTGACACTGGGCGGTCCTGTCAACCACATGGCCTATGATGCCGCCACCGGTCACATACTGGTAGGCTGCACCACCGGCACGGTTTACCTGTCCGTTAACGCCAATCTTAGTTACCTAGCGCAGGGTGCCGGTCCTGGCGGTGTTGCAACCGTTGAATTCGATACCAACTACGCTACCAACAACATCATTTATAGCGCCGATACCACCGGTGTTACCGCTGGTATCATGCGGTTTAACACCACCACCCCGCTTATTCCGTGGGCAGTGATTGACGGCGGTATTAACTTACTCCCCGCCGACATCATATGCGCCCCGGACGGCACGCTCTACGCTACTGACGCCACACCTTCAACAGTAGCTCCGGCGGCAATTGCCGGCGGTATGGTGCGCTGCCTTGCCCCGACGGCACCTATCTTCCCCGGTTCACCCGCTTTCGAGAGGGTCTCAGGGGCAGACGGTCTGGCTAATGCCTCCGTTCTCGGTACGATGACCATGGTTCAGGGCTCCAACATCATTTACTCCATTAATGGGGTTGCCGGAATCAGCACTTATACCGACATCCTGACCACGGCTGTTCCTACGATTCTTTCGCCGGGCGAGGGAGACATCGTCCTGGCCATAGCGGCTGGTGTTACCATCGAGCCCATCGCCAATAATCCGACGGGCGCCTACCAGGTACAATGGAGCGCCAGGCCCGATTACCTTGGCGTCGCAGGAAATGTTATAGCTATACCCGCCGTCATCAACTCGGTTAACCTGAATACACTTGCGATACCGGTACCTGCTGGCGCGACTATCTACATTCGTGTCCAGGTGATTGCCCCGGTCTTCGGCCCGTGGTCTGCCACCATATCCTTCCAGACCCAGCTGACGGCAGGCGCCATCAACGCACCAGCCATCCTCAGCCCGGTTGCTAGCGGTACGGGAGCTGGCGGCTACAATGCTGACCTCAATCCTACTTTCAGCTGGGGTAACATCGCCGGTGCTACAGGTTATGAATTCCAGTTAGGTACCGATGCCAGTATGACCGACCTGATCATTGACGCCTCTGGCCCCGATGCATTGGGTAACGTCCTGGTGTACCAGCTGACTTCGCTCACGCTGGACTACAACACCACCTACTACTGGAGAGTGAGAGCCACCAGCGCCACCTCTGAGACTGCCTGGTCTGCTGTTGTCGGCTTCACCACCATGGCGAAACCTGTTCCGACCCAACCACCAGTAACCGTCACAG
>CAZCZJ010000068.1:0-13194 GCA_964503235.1 uncultured Dehalococcoidaceae bacterium
ATGAAAATGGCGCTTGAGGGAATCAGAGTCCTTGATGTCAGCGAGGCCGGGCTGGCGCCGGTATGCTGCCGTATCCTGGCGGACATGGGTGCCGAGGTCATCAAGGTGGAGCGCACCGAGGGCGGCGACCAGACCCGCGGCATCCTGAAAATCAGCGGTAACGTACCAATTTATGAAATTAATTATGTATTTGAGTTCTATAATTTCAATAAGAAAGGCATCGCCCTCGACCTTAAGAAGAAAGAGGGACAGGAAATACTCTACAAGCTGGTGGAAAAATCCGACGTCATGGTGTGTAATTTCCGCCCCCACGCTTTACAGAGCCTCGGCCTGGAATATGAAACGATATCTAAAATAAATCCCCGCATCATTTATACTCACCTCAGCGGTTACGGACTACACGGGCCAGAGAAGGACGTCGGCGCTTACGACTTCGTCGGGTACTGGGCGAGGAGCGGCGTCATGGCGTCGCTGGGCGAGCCGGGCACGCCTTTGGCTTTCCAGGTGCCTGGCTTCGGCGATAACACCACCGGTATGTACGCTGCCGGCGCTATCCTCATGGCGCTTTTCCACCGCGAGCGTACCGGCGAGGGACAGGAAGTCTGCGTTTCGCTCATCGGCGGGGGGATATGGTCGATGGGAATCGTTCTCTCCTCCGTCCTGGCTACCGGACTGGAATATCCCAGAGTATCACGCCGGGTACAGAGTAACCCCATCTTCAACAGCTACGAGTGCGGCGACGGCAAATGGATTCAGCTGGCCTGCATCCAGGGTGACCGCTACTGGTCGGGTGTCTGTAAAGCCCTCGATATCGGCGACCTGGAAAACGACCCACGGTTCGAGTCCCACGAAAAGCGAATGGAGAATAATTTAGCCTTGATACCGATTCTCGACGAGATTTTTAAGTCGAAGCCGAGAGACTACTGGGCGGAAAGACTGGCTAAAGAGGACGTTATCTGGACGCTGGTAAAAACCCCGACCGAGGTCGCCGCCGACCCCACCCCCTGGGCGGACGGATATTTCCGGGAAATAGACCACCCCTCCGGGAAGAAACTCAAGATGATTATGCCGCCCTGGCAATTCAGCAAGACTCCTCCCACCGTCAGGACCACCGCCCCGGAGCTCGGGCAGCACACCGAGGAGGTGCTCACGGAAACGCTGGGCTACAGCTGGGACGACGTCACCGCTTTCAAGGATAAGGGAGTCATACTTTAAAGGAGATGATTATGGGAGAGCTACTCAAGGATAAAGTTGCCGTGGTCACCGGCGCCGGGCAGGGCCTGGGCAGAGCCGAGGCTATCGGTCTGGCGGAGCAGGGAGCCAGAGTGGTCGTTAACGATTTAGGCACGGCCACCGACGGCAGCGGTTCTTCGAAGGGACCGGCCGATAACGTGGTTGCCGAGATTAAGAAAGCCGGTGGTGAAGCCGTCGCCAATTACAGCAGCGTGGCAACCATTGAGGGAGCTGAGAGCATCATTAAAACGGCTGTCGACAGCTTTGGGCGTATCGATGTTTTAGTAAACAATGCCGGTTTTAATCGCGACCGCATGGTCTATAACATCTCCGATGAAGAGTGGGACTCCGTAATACAGACCAACCTTAACGGAACATTTTATACTACGCGCGCCGCCTGCAAAGTGATGCGGCAGCAGCAATACGGACGTATTATCAATACATCGTCCCATGCAGGACTGGGCAATATGGGACAGGCTAATTACTCCGCCGCCAAGGAGGGCATCGTCGGCCTGACGCGCACGGTCGCCTATGACATGGGCAGATACGGCGTCACCTGCAACGTTATCCGTCCTGTGTCCGGCACCAGGGGATTTCAGGAGATGGTCAGGGATAAGGGACTCCGCGAGGCGTGGACGAAGATGTGGGGTGAAGAACTGGCGGAAAGACGGCTCAAGCAGATGCTGGAGTTCAATCAGCCTGAGGACGTCGCCAGCCTGGTGGTCTATCTCGCCAGCGAAAAGGCGGACAATATCAACGGCTGTGTCTTCGAGGTCTGGCACGGGCACGTTGGTATTTACCAGGACCCCCCGCCCGTGGAGCAGGTGCTCTGGAAGGACGGCCGCTGGACTCCTGAAGAGCTCGCCGAGACCATGCCCGGTACGCTGACTCGTGATAAAGTCCGCGAACTGCCGCCCATTTTCCCGTTTTAAAAACTTACAAATATTGAGGGGGAAGTTATGGTAATGAAAATGAACCATATTGGTCTGGTCGTCAAAGATGTTGACGAAGCCGTGAAGGCCTATCAGGATATGTTCGGCTTTGAGGTTGTCAGTACTATGGAGATGCGGGGTGGCGAGGCTAAAGCGGTGACGATATCCTGCGGTGATATCACCCTGGAGTTCTTTCAACCGTTAAAGGATAGCGGCAGTTTCGCCGATTTTCTCAAAGAAACCGGTGGCGGACTGCACCATATATCCTTCGCCACCGACGATATTGAAGCGGATTTTAAGAAACTGAAAGCTCAGGGCCGAAAGCTCCAGAGCGACGAACCGATAGCTACACCATTCGGCAAGATAGGTTTCGTCGCGGCTGGTGATGAGGGTGTCCTCATCGAGCTTGTTGAGAGAAATCAGTAAGCAGCTACTTATGCTGTCATCAGTGGTATCAGGTTCCTGACGCTGTCAAGTTTATCCAGATTCTGCAGCGTTTCCAGCAGTTCCTTGGCTTTCTGCTTTGATATCTTATTAGTAAACTCTACGTTAGTCCAGTATTTGGCTATTATCTCGTCTTGAGACATCGGATTATGCTGCGGGTCGCCCCTGGCGTACTCCTGAGATTCGGTGAATATTTGGCCGTCATTTAGTGTAACGTTTACCCTGGCAGCTTCAAACCTGACGTCGTCAACAGCGGTAAGTTTTATCTTACGCGTAAAATCCATGATGCGTGGGTCGCGTATGGCTTTCTCGGTGAAATGCTCCGGTTTAACGCACCCGTGCAGGAACGCTGTGGCGATAACGTACTGGTAGCTGAAGGCGGCGCTGGCGTGGGGAAATTCGCCTGCCGTAAAAGGTTCGCCGCATTTATGGTCGATACCGCCCTGCGCCAGCTCCAGCTCGACCTCTCTGATGTCATCGGCCTTGATATCATATTTCTTTATTAACTCCAGAGCGCCGTCGATGGCCGCGTGGGTGATACGGCAGCAAGGATAGGGTTTTACCGTGCTGTCGGCATAATAGGCTTCTCCCAGCTTTCCGGTCAGGAACTCCGGCCTCTGGCAGCCTTCGGTGAACATCTGGTAGTAGCCGAATTTGCTCATAAGGGCATCATCGGGCCCTGTCCAGCCTGCTTTGGCCAGCTGCGCCGAGAAAATCCCTGCCCGCGCCGCCAGCCCCTGGGGTAGTTTAAAGGAGGTGGTGGCGTCCCATATCGTTTGAAAGGTGGTGCCCAGCATGTTGAGGACGATACCGAAAGCGTGCCTCATCTGCCGCTGGTTCAGTCCCAGCAACCTCCCCGCTATCCCCGCTGCCCCGAAAGCGTTGACCGTCCCCACCCCGTCCCAGCCCAGACTGAATCCGAATCCGGATGCCGCCAGGATACGCGTGGCGGCGTCGTCTCCCACCAGCAGGGCGGTTATCATTTCCTTGCCGTCGGCGTTTACGGATTCGGCCATCGTGAGCGTGGTCGGTACGGTGGTGCCGCTGATATGCCCCGGACAGCTGAAGCCCTCCACCAGGGGACTCACCGGCTCGAAGTCGAAAGACCGGGCCATGACAGAATTCGCGAAGGCGGCATTGCCCGCCGGTACCTTACCCCCGTGAATCAGGATGGTAGCTTCTTCCTTGCCGCCCGTATCCCGGAAAAGGTCGACCATCTCGGGATTACCGGTATCGGTGGCGCCGCCTATCAGGCAGCCCAGCGTATCGATGATGCGGTATTTTGTACGGCCTAGCGTATCATCATCGAAGTTTTCAAATTTAGTCTCGACCGCGTTGGCGGCTATTTTCTCGATGGCGGATTTATCCGTGTTATTCATGGGTATCCTCATACTACGGCGATTTATTTAATGATAATCGGGCTCTTGCCGGGCGTCATCAGCTTGGGCACCACCGCTTCGTTAAGCTCAACGCCCAGCCCGGGGCCGTCGGGCGGGTAGAGGTAGCCGTTTTCATACCGCGGCACCTTAACGGCAAGGTCGTTGGTGATGGGTTTACTGACCGTATCGGGGACGTTATACAGATTAAGAGGGCCTATCGCTTCCTGCTCTATCCGGCCCATCCACTCGGTAGCGGCTAAAAAGTGAGCCGAAGCCGCTGCCCCCAGGCCGGTGTCAATCATGCAGCCGCACATCACTGTCAGCCCCATCGACTGGGCTATCGCCACCCACTTGCGTGACTTCAGTATGCCACCCGCCTTGGGTACTTTCAGGAAAAAGCCGTCGACCGCTTCGCGCTGCGTAAGTTTTATCAAGTCGTTCAACTCGGCGGCCGCTTCGTCGGCGAACACCGGCATGTCCACCTTGCGGCGGAGTCGCGCCAGTCCGTCCATGTCCCAGTAGGGCACGGGTTGCTCGGCGATGTATATATCGTGCTTCGCCACCTTTTTCAGCATTCGTAATGCCTGGAAATAGTTCCAGCCGCCGTTGGCGTCTATCATTATCTTGATGTTGCCGCCTACCGCTTTCCTGAGTTCGCCGACCATTTCCACGTCCTCTTCGATGGTGCGGGCGCCGACCTTCAGCTTGAGGCATTTAAAACCGGCTTTGACCAGGCTTTGCCCCTCCTCGGCGACCGCATCGGCGCTGCCCGAGGACATCACGAAGCCCAGCGGTATTTTCTCGTTGGAAAGACCGCCTAACAGTTTGTAAACCGGCACGCCCAGCGCCTTGCCCATGATGTCGTATAGGGCGTAGTCGATAACGGCTTTCGACTGGTTATTGACTTTGACGGCTTTGTCCATCCTAGCGACTATTTTCTCGATGTTGAAAGGGTCCTCGCCGAGGAGTATCTGGGGCCCGAAAACGTTGACGATGTTGTACAGGATGGAGTCCTGGCTCTCGCCCATATACCACATGGACGTGTCGCCGGTCTCGGAAATGCCGGTAATGCCCTCGTCGGTGTGTACCTTGAGGAGGACGGCATTGGAGCAGGCCGCCGCCCCGCCCGACATTACTATGGGTTTGACGAAGTGAATAGATAGGGGTATGCATTCGATACTGGTAATCTTCATCGGTAGTCCTCCAGAGATATAAATATATAGAAAGTTACATTTACCCTTTCTGTATAGCATTTTATAAGGTTTCAGGTCAAACCGCGCGTAGGGATGTTCCGTTTGGTTTTGGTAATTATATTATTATCTTAGCCTCACCCCCTTTATCCCCCTCTCCAAACGGGAACATCGTGAAAATCTTGAATTATGTATTTGGAGAGGGGGAAGAAATAGAAAGAGGGGCTACGCCCCTTCGCAGGCTACCCTCTTTTAAAGGCGGAGGAAATTTAATCCCCCTTTACGGGAGGGGTACAAACGAAATGGTTATGAATGATGATTTGAAGTAGAAATACTATCGTCTCCCTTTGATAAAGGGAGAGGGAGAGGGATTTTGAGGCGGGGGGCTGTTTACCGGACAATTAGGCTGATGCCACAGGGCGGCTTTTTAAACAAATATAGCGATTGAAACTTTGGTTGTGACTTATATCATAGTCTGTGATATAGAAAAACGTGTAAAATGCATATAAAATCCTCTATCGAACACGACTTGAAAAGGAGGCTGCTATGGATACCAAGTGCCCCGGACAGGATATCAGGAACCTGAGGGCGGCAATGTATAAGTGCCCGAAATGCGGTAATGAAGTCGAGATGTTCTCCGACGAGCTTAGAATAAAGTGCAAGAAATGCGGTGAATACGTCTATAAAGAGCAAACGCCCTCCTGCATCGAGTGGTGCTCCTCGGCGAGACAGTGTCTGGGAGAGGAGAGGTGGCAGGCGTTAATGGGTGACCGACAAACAGAATCTGAGGAGATATAAAATGGTAACCAGGACGACCAGAAAAATAGTCAAAATAGATGAAGACGAGTGTAACGGCTGCGGTGCCTGTATTATTGCCTGCGCCGAAGGGGCTCTGGAGATTATCGACGGCAAAGCCAGGCTGGTCAGTGAGAAATACTGTGACGGACTCGGAAACTGTCTTGATTGCCCCGAGGGAGCTATCAGCATCGAGGAAAGAGTGGCCGAGGAATTTAACGAAGCCGCTGTCGAGCAGCATCTAAAAGCTAAAGAGGAAGATACTCTGGAATGTGGATGTTCTTCCGATACCGTTACCAGCTTTGAAAAGCAGGTTGGAAAAGCCCCGGCAGCCGCCGGTACTCCCCGCGAAGCTGTACCATCGCGACTGGGCCACTGGCCGGTACAACTTACCCTGGTACCGCCCACAGCCCCGTTTTTAAAAGGTGCCGACATTATACTGGCGGCGGACTGCGTACCGTTTGCGTACGCCGGGTTTCATGAAGATTTCCTCGGGGAGAATAACGCTTTACTGGTTGCCTGTCCCAAGCTGGACGATTTTCAGGCTCACCAGAAGAAGCTTAACGAGGTTTTGGAAAAGTCGGGAATCAAGAGCCTGACGGCAGTACATATGGAGGTTCCCTGTTGCTCCGGTCTGGTGCACATGGCCAAACAGGCGATTATCGCCAGCGGTAAAGATATCCCCCTGGCGGATATTACGATAAGTGTCCAGGGCGAACTGAAATACAGCTAAGTCGCCAGTCTTTTACCCAGTTCGTAGGCGTCGGAAAGAGCGGTGGAGTGTTCTTTTATCTCGCCTTTCTTATCGACACCCCTTATTAAAAGCTCATCCGTATACTTTGCATTAATCGCCTGGAAGAAATATCTAATCGTCAGTTTGGGCCCGTCGAACAGCTTGGCTCCCCGGGTAGCCCCCACGGCGATAAAAGCCCCCTTTTTCTCGGGGATATCCATGTTTTTCAGGACATATTTTCTTGCCCAGAGTGCCTGGCAGCGACTTATCAGCAGCATCAACTGGGCGCTGACGGTATAGAAGAATATCGGCGAAGCGATGATTACGGCGTCGGTGGCCAGCAGTTTATCATAGATATCGTCCATGTCGTCTTTGATGACGCACTTGCCGTCTTTAAGACAGCCGTAATACTCTTTGCAGGGAGCTATTTGTAGTTTGTCCACCAGTATCTTCTCGACCTCCGCCCGCTGGCTGGCCGCCCCTTTGAGCGCTTCATCGAGGAGAAGGTCGGTGTTGCCCTTCATCCTGGGACTTCCCATGATTCCCAGTACTTTCAACTCTGCCTCCCGGTTAATGGGTGTCGGAAAACAGTTCTCCGCCCTGGGCGATGTTTTCCATTTTCAGGTCAACCATTTCGATTTGTACTGCCGCAGGCGGGCACCCGACGTTTTTCACGATTGCATCGGTAACGTCTTTAGCCATCGCGCGTTTCTGCTCTACCGTTCTTCCCTCGATTATCTTGATGGTAACTAAAGGCATATGGTTCTCCTCTCACGGGCAGAAGTCTATTCCCGCCCGGTATGACGAAATATCAGGATATATGTTTAAATACCGGTCTGAAAATTATAATTCTATTTATTTTTACGAATACTTGGTTATTGGTGATATTACTTGGCCCATTTTTCGGCAAGGTCACCGGCTATGGGGACTTTATACTTCTCACCCTGGTACGCTTTAACCATCAGTACTATCCATAATATTACAAAAGCAATCCAGATGATTAAGGCAATAATCCAACCAATGAACGGTATCCATGTAAATATCATCGCAAGTACGAAAAGGACTCCAAAAACTAAAATTGATTGAAAAGCGTGAAACTTAATGGTCTTGTTTTCTGGTTCTAAAATTAGAAATACGATTCCGGATACCCAGCCCAGCACATAGCACAGCAGGCTGGCAACGTTTTCCTCAAGTTTTGTTGAAGTTTCTGCCATAGGTTAAGTCCTCCTGAAAAAGATATTCTTACCCAGAATATATCAAATGCCTTGCAGTGTCAATCAATACTAAAAATGGTACCGTTTGGCCGGAAGGTGCTTACCTCACCCCAGACCCCCCACCCCCCTTTTAGTATCTATTCCCACCCGACCGCCCTCGTATCATCAACAGCCAGTCCGGAAAAATCCCCCCTTTTGCCCAAGAGGGGATAGCCTGAGAAGGGGGGCGCCAGCCCCCCTTACTATTAATTCCCCCTCTCAAACAAAATATACAACGAGCCATAATAATAAACCTGTTTGAGAGGGGGATAAAGGGGGTGAGTATCTGAAACTAACCAAAACTAAACAGAGCTGTATATAATTGATTCGTCGAAAAAACGCTTTAGTGGCAAATCCTATCTCGACCGTTTTACCCGTGACACGAGTAAAAATATCACCACCAGTGCCAGGGCAATCATCACAACTTGGCTGGCTATTAGGTAAATTACCCAGTTGGGCACGGCGGAGGACGGGACGGCATAGGGCGGTTGTGCGGGAGGTAAAAGTGGTGATTGCTGAGTCTCGGGTTCCGGTGTGGAAGACGGTTGGAATTGATTTGAAAACGGCGATTCCGTGGCAGGAGATATAGTAACCTCGGCTACCGTCCCTGTCTCATCGGGTTCGGCCGCCGTGGTGAAAGCACTGGTGGCACTCCAGGCGCTTACGGTACTGCCGTTGACTGCCCTGACCTTCCAGTAATAGGCGGTCTCGTAAACCAGGGTGACGTCGCTCTGCCAGGCATTGGACGGCAGCCTGTTATCGTCTTTCCTGGTGATTACCGGGTCGGTATATTCCGGGTTCATCGATACAACCAGTTCGTAGGAGTCCGCCCCGATTATGCCCGTCCATTGAAAGAGCGGTTCCACCGGTACGTCACCGGCACCGGCCGCCGGACTTTCCAGCCTGAGCTTGTTGGCTACCGGGTCCAGAACGGTGGTGAATGACCACTTCTCTGACCAGGGGCTGAGTACCGGTGAGCTTACTCTTACCCGCCAGTAATAGGTCGTGGAGGAATCCAGCGGCGGCAGGATGATGGAGCTGGCCTGCGTAGTATCGTGGAAACCATCCGGGACGGAGTCCAGCTTGGTATCGCAGTCACATCGCCACTCGTAGCCGGTGGCTCCCTCCAGCGTTTCCCAGTCGAGACTGATATTCCTGATGGTGTTGTCGACGAGATTGCCGATACCCGAGATATTATTCTCGGGAGAAACCTGGATAACCGGTATCGTCAGCGTATCATTAATGGTCATGACCTTAACGTTGGTGGTGTCTATCGACCACATCCTGTGGCCGCACTGCCATAAACCATAAAGAGTAGCACCGTCTGTCAGACCGCGGGTTACCGTTTCGAACACCGGGCTTACCACAGAAGCTGGTTCGAGGCAGCGTTCTATGCCGCCGTTGGTATTGTAATTGACCGCATATAATGCTCCGCAGTCCGATGTTGCCAGCTGGTTCAGTCCGGCGCCAGCGGGTAGGGTGCCGTGAATTGATTCCCATTCGGTGCTGGTTCCGATGATAAAGCGGTAGATACCGCCGTCAGGGGCATCGCTGGCAGCATAGATTACATGGTTATTTGTATAATCGCAGTCAAAAGCGACGGTTATCTGTCCCGTCAGCGGCGGTGATGAAGCATCCGGGGGAAGCGATTGGAACGACTCGCCGCCGTCGTCCGACCGGAATACCCAGCCGTTGGTATTACCCGCTAAAATATTCGCGTCTGTTTCGTAGTCCGGTGATAGTGCAATAGCATTAATCGGCTGGCTGCCCGCCGCGGCGCCTTCGAAGAAGAAAAAGCCGCTGTTGATAGTTTTATAGATTCGTCCCTCGCTGCCGTCGTAGCTTCCGATGAACAGAGTGGTCTCGTTTACGATTGTCCAGGCGTCAATGAAAAAACCGGTACCGCTGTCGGGGTCCCGGGTGGATCGGCACCGGAAACTCTGGCCGTTATCAATCGATTCCCAGATTGATGGATTACCGTGGCTTTCCCCGGCAACAAAGACGGTCTCGTTATAGTTATTATATTGCGGAGGCAGCCCTACCAGCGTCAGGGTGTCTACGTCATCCCGCGAACCGGACAAAATCCTTTCCCATGTTTCGCCGCCGTTGTGGCTTCGCCACAGACTGTGTCCATTCCCGAAAGTAATCATAAAAAGGACTCTATCCCGGTCATAAGCTGGCGATGGCGCCAGGTCGACTATGGTGTCGACCCAGTTATCAATAAGGCTGAGCTGGTTCCAGGTAAAGCCGCCATCCCGGTTGATGGAAAAGGCGCTATCGGCACCGCTGGTGGCGACATAGGCGATGCCCGAGATTCGGAAATCAGGTGACAGGAGCACGCGGGTTGTCGACTCTCCGGTCGGTCTTTTACGACTTATCGTCCAGCTGTCACCGCCATCGCTGCTGAAATAGGTCTGGGCATTATCAGCTGCCCCGACCAGGAGACTGACAGTCGGGTAATCCCCGCTGGCAGCCAGTCCGGAAATATCGATGTTATCAAGTCCGGAAGAATATCCGGCGTTTAAATCTCTGGCAATTGAGTCATTAGGTCCCGCGACGCAAGTGATTTGGTAAACGTCGCCGTCACCGGTGCCGGTGTCAACAGCCACGTAATATACACATCTTCCTGAATACAGGTCATGGCTGTAATTATCCGGGAAGGCAATCGCCGCCGATATGGTTGTCGCCACGGGAACGTGGGGCAACGAGTTATCCTGTGAAAGTCTGGCAGTACCTATCAGGGTGTTCCAGCCTGCGTCTCCCGGTTTAACGGCGGTGTAGGTATCGATTTCATCGGTTATCACGGCTACTAGCTGTCCGTCTAAAGGGTAATTCGGTGAGAAAGCTACGGAATATACGTCATAGGTGCCTATTTCGCTATCCGTCCAGGTGAAAGACGTGTCCGCTTCGTCAAAAATATAGACCCCGCCGAATTCAAGGCTGTCTTTATCTCTGGTGCTTACGGCAACAATATCACCGTTCATGAAGGTAGCGTCTATCGAGGTTATTTCGATATTGCCATTGCCGGCGCCGCCCGGACCTGGCGGTAATGATTGAAAGCTGTTACCGGCATCGGTAGACCGGTATACCGTCGAGGATGTGGCGTAATATACGGTGTCGGCGTTCACGGGTGAAAAGGCTATCCCGACGATATCGTCCTTGACTTTGCTGATATATAACCAGCTTTTACCGCCGTCTCGGGATTGATATAGTGTGTAGGGCAACCCCCGGCAGTGAATGTATAGTGTGCCGTCGGGGGCTGCCGTCAGACACTGGATATCGGAGCCGGTTGCCAGCACCCAGTTTCCGGAAGTACCTTGTGCGGGCATACTAACACCAACCCATTTAGCGGCATCACTCGATGCCGTGGCTGGCAGGGTTGTGAGGCAAAAAGCATTGGAGCTTAGCAGTAACGCTGCTATCAAGATGAACAGACATAGTTTGGAATCAATACGTTTATAATATTTGACAAATTGCATATTTTGTGCTTTTCGTCGATACTATGCATTTGACACATGGCGAATTCTACTCTTACTTTAGTCTAATGTCAATACTTTTATCAGGTTTTTTTATTGAATTAGTTGAAGCTGGAGTATATACTGGATGAGTAATCACGCGAAAGGGATAGAAACCGATGGAGACAGATTTTACCGAGATTGATGAAGGGGCTGACTACGTTGGTTATCGGGAAGCCTTCAGCCTCATCAGTTCCAATGTTTCCCCGACGGGAGTTGAGGAAGTAACCTTCGATGCGTCGGTAGGGCGCGTGGCGGCTGAAGATATCCTGGCGCTGATAAGTTATCCATCAGTTGATGTATCGCTTAAAGACGGTTTCGCCGTTAAATCGGCGGATGTAGCTCTCGCTTCCAACCGGGAACCAGTGTGTTTAAAGGTTACCGGCTCTGTGTTTGCCGGTTCCGATTTTCAAGGTGAGGTAACGACCGGTAACACGGTTAAAGTATGCTCGGGCGCCCGCATCCCACCGGGAGCTGAAGCCGTGGTTTCCGGTGAATTCTGTGAAGAAACGCCGGCAGGGGAAGTATATATTAAAGCCGACGCCGCCAAAGGACGTAATATTTTACGCGCCGGCAGCGAGGTGAAAGCCGGGGATACCATTGTCAGGAAAGGGGAGACGCTCTATCCGGGTTATCTGGGTCTGGCAGCGGCGGCTGGTATAAACCACGTTGGTGTATATCAACGGCCCAGGGTTGCCGTTGTTGGTATCGGTGATGAAGTGGTAGCCCCCGGGGAGACCTTGCAGGCAGGCCAGCTCTATGCCAGTAACCTGGTCACCATGGGTGCCTGGTTGTCATACTTTCAAGTTGATTACGTTTCTTCGGTGGTCAACGACCATGAAGAAGCTATCAGGAAAGAGTTAGTTGATGTACTTCCTTCGGTCGATGTTATTCTCACCAGCGGCGGGGCTTGGGGAAGCGAACGCGACCTTGTTATTGGCGTCCTCGACACGCTTGGGTGGCAGGAAATATTCCACCACGTACGCATGGGACCGGGCAAGGGTATTGCCTTCGGACGGTGGCAAAACAAGCCCGTATTTTGCCTGCCGGGCGGCCCCGCCAGTAATGAAATGGCTTTCCTGCAGCTGGCTCTTCCCGGGGTACTGCGCATGGCTGGCGATGTCAGGCCTACCCTCCAGACCGTCTCCGCCAGGCTCACCGAAGACCTGGTAAGCCGTCATCTTGCCTGGACCGAATTCAAGGATGCCACGCTGTCACGCGACGGGGCGGGAAATAATACCGTTGCGCTTTACCGGCATCGCAGCCGTCTCCAGGCGATTGCCAGTGCCAACGGCCTTGTCTGTATCCCGGAAGGTACGGAGTCTCTCAAGAACGGCGATATTGTCCCCGTGCAATTGCTGGCGCCGCGACTTGATGATATATAAGATACATTCGACAGCATAATCGGGTATTACATTGGATAAAAAGAGAGCCCCCCGAATTTCGGGGGGCTCTCGGAGTTTCAGGAAATCATCCTGTCAAGCCATTCTTAGACTGAACGTCTGGTCCTGACTATCAGGACAATCACGGCGATTACCAAAACCGCACCGATGATGATGATCGCGTAGATGTAACCCTCGGAGATTTTCTCTACTACCTGAGGTGGATTGGTGATTGTAGTAGCTGGTGGAGGAGTAGGAATCTCTACAGTAATCGTAGGTGCACCTGTGACGGTTACTGGTGGTTGGGTCGGAACAGGTTTCGCCATGGTGGTGAAGCC
>CAZCZJ010000069.1:0-12637 GCA_964503235.1 uncultured Dehalococcoidaceae bacterium
TTAACATTTTTCTAAAGTACAAATCGTTAGAAGATACTTTAAGATTTATTGAGTCGTGCGATATTTTTATCGGAGAAAAGCTTCATTCTGTTGCGCTGGCCTGTTGTACTTATACCCCTTCGATTATGTTGGAGTATCGACCGAAATGTCGCGATTTTATGGCGTCTCTAGATTTACAAAAATATAACATAAGAACCGATTGTCTTGATAATGAACATATAATTACGCTTTGTAGCGAGTTGTACGAAAACAATAGTTTGATGCAGAGGCACATATACGACCGAGTCATTGCATTTAAAAAGAAAATTAATGATTATGCGATCCGCCTGAAAAAGATGTACGCATTGAAGTAAAGAGCCAAGCGAGGGGAAGATATGGAGGGGAAAATGCAATACCCTAAAGTAAGCGCAATTATACCTACCTATAACCGGGCTCACTTCATTGCTGAGGCAATCCAGAGCGTGCTTGACCAGACGTTCACCGACTTTGAGGTTATCGTGGTTGACGACGGCTCTACCGATAATACAAAGCAGGTGGTAAGCAGTCTCAAGGATTCTCGTATCAATTATATATACCAGGAGAACCAGGGAGTATGCGTTGCTCGTAATGCCGGCATAAAGGCTTCCAACGGCGAGTATATTATTTTTATTGATTCTGATGATATGCTTATTGAAAATGCAATCGCTAACGAAGCTATGATTCTGGATAGTTATCCTGATGTCGCTTTATGTTATTGCCGACTTTATATAATAGATGAAAGTGAACATGTGATTGGTTTATATAAACCAAAGCACAGACAGCCCGGTGTGTATCAGGGAACAAAAGAGATTCGGAATCTACTCGTTCACGGTAATTATATCGGCACATCATTGTCCATGGTGCGGAGAAGCTCCATTATTGATGTAGGCCTATTTGACCCCGCCTTTAGTTCCGGTTCGGAAGACTTTGAACTGTGGGTGCGCCTGGCTAAGAAATATGACGTGGCTTATACAACTGAGTTTACCGGCAAAGTTCGGGTACACATGGATAGCATTATCGGGGGTCGCAGGCTTAATGAGTATGTGAGAGCCCAAAAGCGCATTTTCTCAGGTATCTTCAATGACCCTGAGATGGGCTATCTTTTCTCCAACCTGCGGCCTATGGCCTACTCTCGCCTGTATCTGCGTTTTGCTACCCTTGCCTACACAAGGAAAGATATGAAAACCGCCAGGAGGTATCTTTTCAGAGCATTGAAGATGTACCCGAAGGGTTTTTTCAAAGGTCTGTGGCTACCCTGGATACTGCAGTTTGTAAAGACATGGATTCCAATGCCAATACAACAGTCGATTCGCCGAGCCAGACACTATTTGCGTGGGAGGCTCGGTCATTATACGTGATAAATAAGAGGTATTCGTGGGACTTTTCCAAATGTTATTTTAATATCGGTTGTTTTTATAATATACGGCTTTTAATGGTTTATCTTTTCCAGGCTGGACTCGTTAAACTCGGCAAGATAGCGTAAAATGTCCTCACGCCGGAACCTGCGGTCACCACGTCGAGTGATGCGATAGGACTTGATAATACCCTGATCACTCCAGCGTCTGGCTGTATTGACATGGATGTGTAAAAGATGAGCTACATCCTTTACAGTCAACATTGGTTTTATATCATCAGAAGGTAACATATCCTACTCCTTATAGAATTAAATTAACTTTTCATACCTCAGTTTCAATATTACACAACCGATGGTGAAAATCTCCTAAAAAAAACCTATAATAATATAAATATTCCGTAAATACACGCCTCATTCGAGCAGGCACATTCATGCTTAATGATGTCTTTTTTAGATGCCAATATTCATACCGCTTTCTAACCCATTGCTTACTACTTATTAACGGTGATACTATATATTCAGGATGTAATTAACTAAACCAGCTAATTACCGGAGTATAAATATAGAGCTAGCAGGATATTTGACACGGAGAAGTAATCTGATAAAATGAAAGCATTATTACAGAGAAAAGAAAGTATGACCAAATTAGAGCATACCTTTAGAATTCAGATAGGAAGTATTTGCTCTGAAATAAGATGTAATGACGCTGAGATAAATCAAAAGCTTCAGACGCTATATCATGATTATCTAACCGACGCAGAACCCGACGTTACCGTAGAGTTAGAATTAACCTCGCGTATGAGCATCGACAAATTGAGTTCGGTTCTAACAAGAAGCAGATACATGCGTCATGGTAATAATTTCCGCAGCTCCGGTAAATTACTCAAAGGCCAGTATAATCTGGTGAGTCGCACAGTTAAAATATCCGGAGAGAAGGCATTGATTGACCCTGATAACAAAATCAATCTTCTCAACCAGTTAGTTTCCGTGGCGTATTATTCTGCCTGTAAGATGAAATATCAAACTAACCCGCCAGCCATGCTGGTGCATGCCTGCGGCATTCTGCGTAACGGACAGGCACTTCTTTTCGCGGGTCCCAGTCAGATCGGAAAGACAACCATTGCCCGGCTTTGTGGCGATAAACATGGTGAGGTATTTAATGATGAAATATTGCTGATGTCCCGTCCGGGTTCAAACGGAAACGGTGTAATTATTCAGAATACGCCGATACTGGGCGACTTACTACCCGGACGGAATGCTTCCGCACCGTTGAGATGCATTTTTATGCTCAAGCAGAATAACAGAACCGCCTGGCGTTATCTTGATAAAGCGGAGGCATATTTGCGTTTTTTACGCCAGATAATCGGGCCATCGTGTGTGGGTAATTATGATAAAAAGACAGCGTATTCCATAATGGCCGACTTCAGCTCTGAAGTGGTACAGGCTGTTCCCGTTTACGAGCTTGAATTTAACCAGGACTGCAATGCTCTCTGGCGAATTACCGACGAACTCGAGGGAATATCAGGACCGGAGTCTTTAAATTGAAAACCTTATATCCGATGCAGAAAGACGAGGTAATCTGGCGTCGGATTGGCGATACTATAGTAGTGATAAAAGAAGACGGGTTATCATCGCACACACTAAACAAGACCGCGTCTTTTATATGGGAATTATGTGATGGGAATCTGGAAATAAACGAAATAGCGGCAAAAGTACACGAACGTTTTGATGTTTCTCTTGAAGATTCCCTGACGGACGTGTATAGTACGATTGAAGAACTGATAATGGCCGGCATTGTTACAAAAACGAAGGGTAATAAAAACAAAACCCGGTACTAGTCAGTATTATATAATACTGCTCACGCAAGAGAGGTAAAGATGATGAAAGAACCCTACGTTAAACCCGAAGTAAAATCGGAGGTCCTGGAACCAGAAGCTCTGACCGGTGGCGGCAGTGGTGTGGGTAATGGCAATGGCAATGGCACTAATCCATGTCCGCCTGGCGTATGCCCGTAAAATCTGCTGTTTTCATTGGCTGAGAAAGCTTCAACTCACAACAAAACACAGGACAAAACAACCCACAAAAGAGGAGTGGGTACCAGACAGCCTACGCCGGCCAGGCAGTTGGAACCCACTCCTCTCAGTATTGCATTAATCTATGCTCCATAGTGAAAGTGCTCTTCATTGCCAATTCTGATACAATGGTATCCGGGAGGGTACTTTAATGTCCTATCAGATAAGGGCTAAAGACCTCAGGATAAAGCTCTTCATAAGTAATACCGTTAAAGACATGGAAAGTAAAGTTAACACCTGGCTATCGAACTGCGAAGAAGAGTTTGAAGTGGTTGATATTACTTTTGAGCGTTATTTCAACCCGGCGACGGAGAGGATGGTGAGTACGGCAGTAGTCATATTCCGAATAGTTTAACTACACTGCTGGTTTATATTACCCGGTTTCACTTTATACTTTCTGCCAGTTCCTGGCGGGTGGTCATTTCAGCGACGGTCTCTAAGAAGTCTTTCAGAGAATCGCTTTGCTCCCTCAATTGTCTCATTTCGATGCCAATGGGATTGATAGATGTAGGGCTATCAGCGTAGGCACCGTGAAAAGCAAAATAGGCCTGATTAAGCTTCCTGATATAGTACCCATTCTCAATCAAATACTGCCGTTTCTGCTCCATAAACCCCTCGGCCTGTACAATTTCACCGCGGGCGAGATATTCATCCACAGCACGTCGGATCTCTCTCATCTCTTTCCCAAAATCAAACGCCGATTCGTCACTCGGCTGTGGGGTATCTTCAGTCCCGCCTGATGAGTAGTATTTTTCGTAGATAATAGTCCCTATTTCTACACTTACCATTCCCGCTAGCGTCTCGTTCATGGTAACGATGTCGAAGTTCCGCTTGATGCCAGCTAAATCCAGAACATACAGGGATCCCAGCGGCTTAAAAGCGAGGTATTGATGCAACCATTCTTCGGTGATAGTATTGACAACGTAACGCAGGTCCGCCCTGTCAGTAACGTAGTAGGGATAGGTAGCCATACCACCCACCTCGACCACCAGTGCCGAAACTCCCAGTTCCGTGATTTGAGTTTCAATGTTTTCTACATCCAGCGGGTCAATATCCGGAAAAAGCGTTGTCTCTCGCATGCGTTCTATTCTGTCTCTGGGTGATATCACCAGCACACGCGGCGGCGTATCCAATATGAAGTTAACCGGCGGGAAATGACCATGATAATCCGTATATTCCTCCCAGGGATTTAAAACACCCTGGTCGGTCAAAGCCTCCCTTATCTGTTTTTCCAGAACTAGCTCAACTGTACCGACTATAGCCTGGTTCTGCTGCAGTATTTCATTTAGTTCATCTTCCAGTGCGGAAAGGTCACCCTGCCATACGCCCGAAGTAATGGCAGCAACCTCTGCTTCAAGTCTTCTTATCCTCTCCAGGTTGGAAAAATAGACTTCAACTATCGCCGTATCTTCGTCAGATACTTCCGTTTCATTGTTAAAGAAACTACTTATTTCCGTGCTAAGAGTAATAACTTCCCATTTGCCGATATCAAATATGTACGGTTTTACGATTTGATTAAACTGACGGTTGAAACTATCGGCGATAGCGTAGTGATATATAAGAAAAGATATCGATAGTGGGATTAAAATCAATAACGGGAATATTATGAACTTAATTTTACCCAACCTGATACCCCGACTGTTTTCCGAAATATTTTATATGGCTATCCGGTAAAAATGCCTAGAATATGCCTGTTTATCTACCGGGCTGCTATGCCTGCATTATTTCCTTTACTCTGGCTAGAATACGAGAGAGTATGACGCCTGCCATATCATTAATAACAACATCGGCGTGCTGGTCATGAGGAGTAGGAGTAAGATTGAGTATTACGAGTTTGGCTCCGGCGCGTTTGGCAATCAGCGGCATCTGTGCGGCGGGATAGACCACCATTGACGAACCGGCAGCGAGGAGCATATCACAGCTTGCCGACCGCAGTTCAGATTCCCGGGTCTCTCTCTCGGGCATCGACTGGCCGTAAGCCACGGTTGCCGGCTTAAGAATCCCATTGCATTTATCACACCGGGGTACCTTATCACCGGCCAGCATCTTCTCGTGAGCGCGTTCCCGGGGATATCTCTGTCCGCAATCGAGGCAATCTACCCAGTGCATGGTACCGTGCAGTTCCAGAACCTTCTCATCGGGCGTGCCGGATTTCTGCTGTAAGCCATCGGTATTCTGGGTAATCACGCAATCCAGCTTGCCCATTTTATGTAATTCGGTGACGGCATAGTGTCCGCTATTCGGTTCGGCTTCCCTGACTGTTTCCCAGAATAATTTATGCACCTGCCAGTATTTCTCTCTTATTTCTTCGCTGCGCAGGAAATTCTGTAAATTCAATTCGCTGGGGTCAAACATCTGCCAGACTCCCTGAGGACCGCGAAAGTCAGGCACATCAGACTCCGTACTGAAGCCGGCACCGGTAAAGACCACGATTTTATTCGAACTTACAATCATATCTGCAACAGTATCAGTTTGCTCCATTATTAACCTCCATATTTTCGATGGAAAAGACAGCCCTAATCCGGCTAGCTTACCCGCAGTACCGCCTTAGCCAGGTCCCAGGAGTATTCATAGAGATGCAGTCCCTTGCTCATAGCCACCAGCTCACCGTCTTCGACGCCGATTTCACTGGCCATATACTCTTTTAACAGCTGTATTGACGCCAGGTTTGACGGGAAGCCGGCCCACAGGTCCCACGACCGGAAATACACGTAGAAATCGAGCTTGTCTTCTCTAATTCTGGTATCTATCATCCGCAGGCAGGGAGGGGCATTCAGGTAGATAGATTTGTCATCACCCACCGCCATGAATGCGTGGTTGGTATAATGACCGTCCTCTTTATACATCCTGATAACCTCGGCTATCTGTTTTTCCAGGTACTGACCGTAGGTATACTGCTCACCTTCTTTTCGATGGGCTGCCATCAGGTACGGCAGATAGCTTTCTATGTATTCCATAGTGCTCGGGGGCGGCACACCCTGGGGCACATCGGGTATCAGCGGTCTCGTTGCCGGATAATTCACGTGGACGACAGCCAGGTCAAGTTGCTTGCGTGTTTGCCCCTCGTAGCTGCCGCGTTCTATTTCATATTCATAGCCCTCTTTCATGATTTTACCAAGGCAGAGAAACCACGCTTCGGAAAGGTCTCTGGCTTCTACTACAGTAATGTTCATGTCATTCTCTCCTCTGCGAAGTACCAGGCTTTACTTCTTGCCTTTTACTAACTCGAAGAACCTGTCCTGGTATTCCTGAAATGCACCCCAGTGGTTAAGCTCTTCTTCCAGCTCATGGGCTGAGCATTCACCTTTAGCCACCTGGTCAAAAAGCTCTTCAATTCTCTGCCTGGCTTCGATAGGAACACCGCCGTGACTCATACCGAGGAGCCCCCGTGAGCCAAGCTGGGCGATATTGCTCTGAAGCGAACGACTGGTAATCTCATAAATGAACTTTAATAAAGAAACGTCCCAGAGGTCGTCCTGCCCTTTGATAATAGAAGTCATCGGGTCGCCTTTCTCGTCGATTTCCTTATTCAACTTATCTATTACCAGCTGCCAGCTGTCCGAAACTATGTTGAGTTCTTTGGGCTCGTTCTTGTAGGTGTAGAAAAGCCCGGGGGTATCCGGTCCGTGCATTCTCAGCAGCATCTCGAAGTACTTCCTGGCATCGTAGCTGAAGCCCTCCAAATGCGTAAGGTAATACGGCGTAACAATCTTGGGCCTTTCGGCGATAACTCTGCCTTCCCTGATGACCGTTTCATTAGCGTTGTCTACCAGTTCCGTATATACGGGCTCGGTTACCAGGTAGTAATATATATTAGTAATACCGAAAGTGGAAAGGTGCTGCCGGGGATGTCTCAATATCTCCGTATGACGGGCAGCCTGTTCAACTCTTTCGTCGTAATTATCCATCATTATCACTAATTAATGGCAGATAGCTCCTGCTTGTATTCATCCAGCAAGGTTATATACTGACCTTCCAGCCTCGATTGCAGCCTCTGCCATTCCTCGAGGAATTGCGGCTGTTTTTCTACATCTATCTTCATCCTGGCATTCACGCCCGTCTGCTGTTTTAACGCCTGTTGAATCTTCTCCTCGAATTCCTTTTTAAGCGATTCATAGGCCTGCTTCTTTTGCTGCTCTCCCTGCTGGGTATAGTGGTCAAGGATTTGCCGGATTTTACTGAACACATTCTCTACGGCAACCTTATCATTCTTTATCGTCTTTAATCCGTCCATGGCTTTCTTGGTGGCTATTCGGGAGGCTTCGTTGCGGGGCAGACCGATATTTCTCAGGAGGATATCATTAATACCTTTAACAACGACTACTTTCGCTTTGTCATCGAACCTGGCAATCTCGGTGGTAAGATTGCAGTTTTCTTTAAGATAGCGAGCGGCCAGCTTCTCTCCCTCCGGGGCATATTTCCATTTTATACGTTCTTCTTCGGTAATCTCGCCTATCTTTTCTATCTTTTCCCGGGCTATTTCGGCGGCACTTTTAATCTCACCCATTTCAGTCCTCCGAAGACATATTATTGGCGATAATCTTAGCTTCACTAAACATTATACTACAAGTAGGATATGACCAAAAGGCATGTAATATTTTAAAGGGGAACAATTCGAGGGTGGATACTGGTGATTTAGCTGTGAATTGTTTTATAGTTATGTTAAGTATTTGGTGGAGAGTTCTTGTTATAGAGCCTGGTAGATTTTTTGATACTTCACCCCCTGTGTCTCCTATACTAGCGGAGCTTACAAGCGCATTATACATATTTAATTAATATCTTTATGGCTAAGCGTGAATATCTCACGTATTTATGCTTTGTTTATAACAACCGTAGAATAATTTACCAGTTTGTTGGTCGAATACCATTAAACTTAATAAGCCAGTAGTATATTACCGACCAAGATGCCGGGAAGAAGACATTGGTGCTGCGTGTGGCGGTGCATCAATTGGAGGAAGAGAAATGAAAAATCTCTTGAAAATCCGGGATAAAATTATAGGAACTAAGAAGGCCCGGCCTGCGCATATGGAAAACCCCGACAACTCAATAAATAACCGCGGTAATCTAGAAGAAACTCGTGAAATGTATACAACCAGGCGCCGGCAAGCCGAGGCGGCACTGAAGGAATCAGAGGAAAAATTAGCCAAAGCCTTCCTTTGCTGCCCTGATTCCATTGCCATCACCACGCTTAAAGAGGGTAGATTCATTGAAATTAATGATGGTTACACCCGCATTACCGGTCACACCCGCGAAGAAACTATAGGTCATACTGCGATTGAACTCGGCAGCTGGGAAAGTGCCGAAGAGCGCCAGAGAATAGTAAAAATGATGAAGGAAAAGGGCCGGGTTAATAATGAGGAAGTCCACCTGCGTATGAAAACAGGTGAGATAATTGTAGCTCTATTCTCGGCTGATCCAATCGAAATCGATGGTAAACCATGTATGGTATCCATAGCAAGGAACATCACAGAAACCAAGCGGGCATTGGAAATAAGCAGGGAAAGCGAAGAGTTCAGCACCAGCCTTCTGGAAAACGCTCCCTACCCGATAACTGTTATTAATCCGGATACTTCTATAAAATACGTTAATCCAGCTTTTGAAAAGCTGACCGGTTTTCATCTGGCAGAGATAGTCGGTACTAAAGCGCCCTTTCCATGGTGGCCGGAAGATAGAAAGGCGGAAAGACTCCCCGGCCTGAAGGATTTCATGGAAGGTGGCAATAAAATAGCACAACAGACTATCCAGAATAAGAACGGTGAGTTGCTGAGAATCGAAATCAATATGGTACGAATCATGCATAACGGGGAGTTCAAGTATTATCTGGCGCACTGGAACGATATCACCGAACGCGAAAAGGTACAGGAGATTGTGGCAAACGAAGCTACCTGGCGGCGTATCATGATTGAGCAATCAAGAGACGGGATTGTTATCCTGGACCAGAACGGTAAGGTATACGAGGCCAACCGGCAATTCGGGGAGATTCTCGGATACTCCTCCGAGGAAGTCCTTCAGCTCCACGTATGGGACTGGGATGATCAGCATACACAGGAACAAATAGAGGAAATGATACATAGTGTTGACGAAGACGGCGACCACTTTGAAACAGGTTGGAAACGCAAGGATGGTACGAATGTTGATGTTGAAATAAGTACCAATGGAACAATGGTCGGGGGACAGAAACTTGTCTTTTGTGTGTGCCGGGACACAACCGAGCGTAAACGGGCAGGAGAGGCATTGAAAGAGGCAGAAAACAAGTATCGAGACCTGCTGGATAATACCAATGAACTGATACAGTCGGTTACACCGGACGGTCACTTCAGGTATGTGAATCATGGCTGGAAGCAGGCATTAGGCTATAGTGATGAAGAGATTGCAGACCTGAGCATATATGACATTGTACACCCTGATTATCTGGAAAATTACATGACGACATTCAGAAAGATAAAGTGTGGAGAAGATGTCGGCCAGATAAATACGGCTTTTATAAGCAAAAACGGCAGCAAAGTGGTAGTCGAGGGGAATATGAACTGTAAATGTCTAGATGGTGAGCTGGTTTACACGCGAAGTATTCTACGCGATATTACCGAGAACAAATATTTAGAGGACCAGATGTTTCGCCTGTCCAGCGCGTTATCAATGTCAACGGATTATATTGTGATAACAGATTTTGACGCAAATATAATAGATATAAATCAAAAAACACTGGAGATGTATGGTGCCGATAGCAAAGATGAATTACTCGGAAGGCACTTTTTAGAACTAATTTCTCCAGAACAGCGGGGAATGGTGAATGATGATGTCACCAAAGTTATGGAGAAAGGATATCTCGAATGTCGAGAGTATACCATGATCTCCAAACAGGGCCAACAGCATCCTGTACAGATAAGTACGTCACTGGTGAGAGATGCCGACGGCAATCCGATGGGAATGGTACGTGTAGGAAGGGAACTCAGTAATCCCTAATACCTTCCTACCGGCGATTTAATTTCAGGCGGTACTATAAAGTACCGCCTTGTTAATTATAGAATGGTCTTCACGAGAAAATGCCTAAACCGCCAGGTCGCGTCGTTCAAATGTAATGATGGCGATACCCAGGAAGATGACCGTTAATCCGATGAGTATAGCGGCATGTACCGGGTCCAGTCCGTTCTTCAATGGATTGGCGTCAATATAGTAATAGAAGGGTGAGGCTACCTGGAATGGTTTGAGCCAGGCGATAAGGGGCGCCAGGGCATTAAGCATATAGGCATACACACCCAGTGCCCCACCAACTCCAATGCTGAGACCATGCTTGCCGCGGGCGCATCCCACCGCCAGCGCTATGCTCCCAAAGGTGATTGCCAGCAGGAAACCGCTGAAACAGACGGCCGCCAGTCTGGCCAGATTGAGGCCCATATCGATGATAGCACCACCTGCTGCCAGAGCCGCCCAGAATACGAAAGTCAGCAGCAGGGTACATATCAACATGGCGATGAATTTATCGAGCACCAGATGCCAGCGCTTAAGCGGATTCGAGAGGAGCAGGTCCAGCGTACCGCGTTCCTCCTCACCGGCGATAGCGCCGCTACCGAAGCCGATAGAAAAAATCAGCATAAGCAGAGGATACATCAGGAAGAATAATTCTCCGTTTAAATATCCCTCGGGTGAGGTATAATCGGTTACTTCACCGGCAAAAAGCGCCAGGAATTCCTCCGGAAACGACTCCAGATAATCACTGATGAAGGGCGCATCACGGATGACCGGAAAGAAGGACACCATGATGACAGCGAGCGCCACCAGGCCCAGTCCCCAGAAAAGAAGAGAACGACGCCGGTCACGCAGGGTCTTAAGGATGATATTACGCAGCACGGTCATCCTCCTGGTTGTAATAAGCCAGGAAAATCTCTTCCATACTAGGTTCGTGGCTTATCAAATTAACCACATGGTACTGCGCGGCTGTTTTAATCAGCGTATCGATTTCTCCGGCCACGGTGCAGGTAAGTATGTTATCCTGTACCTGTACATCGCGCACACCGGCAATATTACCGAACTGCTCGGGTGACACCGACCCGGCGAAGTGAATCTCGAGGCGGCGGATAGCCCTTTCCTTGAGCACATCGATATCCTCCACCGCAATCAAGCGCCCCTCGCGGATGATGCCGACGCGGTCGCACACCCGCTCTACCTCCGGCATGATATGCGACGAGAGAAAGACCGTCCTCCCCTCTGCCTTGGCCTCGCCGATGAGTCGGTAGAATTCCTGCTGCATGAGGGGGTCGAGACCGATGGTGGGTTCGTCCAGGATAAGCAGTTCGGGCTTGTTCATGAACGCCTGTATAAGGCCTACCTTCTGCCGGTTGCCGTGGGATAGCGTCTTGATTCGCTGCGAAAGGTCGTAGTCGAATCGCCCGGCCAGTTCTTGTACGTATTGCCAGTCGACGCCGCCACGCAGGTGGCTGAGGAACTCGAGTAACTCGGCTCCGGTGAGATTACTATAGACCTCCAGTTCGCCGGGCAGATAGCCGATGCGGCGCCGTGTTTCCAGGCTTTTTCGGGCGATGTCCAGACCGAGTATCGATGCCCGGCCGCGGCTAGGGAAGATGAAGTGCAGTAGCGTGCGAATGGTGGTCGTTTTACCGGCACCATTGGGGCCGAGGTAACCAAACACCTCACCACGTTCGATATCAAGGTTAATATCGAGAATGCCCCGTTGCTTGCCGTAGAGCTTGGTTAATCCTTCGGTGCGGATGACAAAATCATTGTCGGTCATTCGGGTTATTGCTTTCCAGAGTCGCGGACTCTTTTCATCCTATCTCATAGCGTGCGGGGGAGTCAAGGTATCAGGCGTGTTCTGGCGCTAAATCATTATCAGCATAGAACCGTGTATTTCATACCTCACCCCCTGTGTCCCCTTCTCCTGACGAGGCTTTCAGCAGGAGAGGGGGAATTATTTTTTAAGAGGGGATAGTCACAATACTAGGTTCTATAGTGCCAGTAATTTCTACATTCTCACCGTCAAGCCATACGGTGATACCAAGCATATCTAGTGCCTGCCGCCTGTCCTCAAAGCCCAGGTTTGATATCCGGCTTTGTACATACTTGATAAACTCCTCTAACTCAGGTATATCGACAGCAGCCTCCTGACTTGCCTTTAACTTGGTTTCAAGTTCTGCCTTACGTGCTTTTAGTGCCTCACACACTTGTTTCAGCCTCT
>CAZCZJ010000070.1:0-12611 GCA_964503235.1 uncultured Dehalococcoidaceae bacterium
CGCGGAGAGGTGCTGGAGTGGCCTATCAGGCACGCCTGGAGAGCGTGTGTAGCTTATGCTACCGTGGGTTCGAATCCCACCCTCTCCGCCATTCCATTATCGACGCAATTTTTACACCTTCTAGAAATTGTTAATCGCCATTTTCTTACCATCTTCAATTGTCATCACTCTACCCCTGTGTTAGAATGAAATTACTTTGAACGAAGATATTAAGTACTGGGTTGGCTTTAGTAATATCCCGGGCATCGGACGTGTCAGGGTGACGCAGCTCGAGAACTGTTTCGGCAATCTGGAGAAGGCCTGGAAAGCTTCTGCCGGTGAACTAAGAGCTTCCGGAATTGATAGCGTTGGCTTGAAAGCTATTGCCAGGTATCGCCCTGATATTTCACCGGACGAAGAAATGGAGAAACTGGGAAGATACGGGATAACGGCACTCACCTGTAAAGATAAAAATTATCCATCACGTCTCAAAGAAATATATGATTATCCTCCGGTTATCTATATAAGAGGTGCCCTGTTGCCCGAGGATGAATGGTGTCTGGCGGTTGTCGGCACCAGGCGGGCTTCCGTTTACGGAAAACAGGTGACCGAAGAGCTGGTTACTGACCTCGCACAGAGTAAAATAACCATTATCAGCGGGCTAGCTAGAGGAATTGACACGATTGCCCATAAAAGTGCGCTAAAATCTGGCGGCAGAAGCCTGTCTGTTTTTGCCTCCGGCCTTGATATTGTCTATCCTAATGAAAATGCCCGTCTGGCACGTGATATTATTGAGCAGGGATGTATCATAAGCGAATACCCGCTCGGGACAAGACCTCGTGCGGAGAATTTCCCGCGGCGTAATCGTATTCTCAGTGGTCTCAGTATGGGCGTGATGGTCATCGAGGCTGGAGAAACCAGTGGTGCTATGATTACCGCACGCATGGCTCTGGAGCAGAACAGAGAGGTTTTTGCTGTCCCCGGCAGCATATTATCACCAACAAGCCGGGGTACCAATCGGCTTATCCAGGAGGGTGCCAAGCTGGTCCGGGATTATCAGGATATTCTGGAGGAGTTGAATTTAACGACGGTAACACGGCAGATAGAGATGAAAGAGATACTTCCTGAGACGGATACTGAAGTTGCCCTTCTCCGGCTACTAAGCGCTGAACCTACGCATATCGATGAAGTTTGCCGAAACAGTGGACTGACGACGGCAACAGTCAGTGGTACCCTGGCGATGATGGAACTCAAGGGACTGGTGAAACAGGTAGGAACGATGAATTATGTACTCTCCAGGGAAGCCAGGCAAGAATATAGAGTAAAAGTTGATTGATTATTATGAGTAAAAAATTAGTAATTGTAGAATCGCCGGCTAAAGCAAGAACGCTCGGAAAAATCCTTGGTAAAGGTTACAGTTTTAAAGCTTCTCTCGGGCATGTTAGAGATTTACCCAGAGGCCAGATGGGAGTCGATATCGATAATGGATTCATGCCTAAATATGTAATTCCTAAAGCAAAGACCAAACTGGTTAACGAATTAAAACAGGCTGTCAAAGAGTCATCGACTATATATCTGGCGACTGACCCCGACCGGGAAGGAGAAGCCATCGCCTGGCACTTGGCAGAAGTTGCCGTGACGGACGATCAAGCTATACATCGTGTTGTCTTTCGTGAGATAACCGGGGATGCCGTAAAGCAAGCGTTCCGGCAGTCCCGACCAATAGATATGCAACTTGTCGATGCCCAGCAGGCAAGACGTATTTTAGACAGGCTCGTAGGATATAGTATCAGTCCGATTCTCTGGAAGAAGGTGAGGAAACGACTTTCTGCCGGTCGTGTTCAATCGGTGGCGGTTAAAATCATCGTTGACCGGGAGAGAGAAATCCAGGCTTTCAAACCGGTGGAATACTGGACGATCGAGGTTGAGCTTAACAAGAAGAATGATAAGGACATCTTCAGGGCTGGGTTAATCGGATATATTGACGGCAAACGACTTGAAATTCGTAATAAAAAAGAATCGGATAATTTAATCTCAGCACTGGAAAAGGCAGATTATGCTGTTCTGAAGAAGAATACGAAAAAAGTAACCCGTCAGCCGGCACCACCCTTTACCACCAGTACCCTTCAGCAGGAAGCCTGGCGGAAATTACGCTTTTCTGCCAGGCAGACCATGGCAGTAGCCCAGCAGTTGTATGAGGGTCTTCCCATAGGAAGCGAGGGGAGTGTCGGACTCATTACCTATATGCGCACCGATTCTATCCGGGTGGCTTCTTCAGCGATTGAAGAAACTGTTTCCTATATCCGTGAGAAATACGGCCCCAAGCTTTTACCCCCGCGTGCCAGGGCCTTTAAAACACGTTCACGAATGGCGCAGGAGGCACACGAAGCCATCCGCCCTACCAGGATTGCCCGTGAGCCAGCCAAAATCAAAAAATATCTAAATACAAACCAGTTACGGCTTTATGACCTTATCTGGAAACGCATGGTTGCCAGTCAGATGGCAAACGCTCTCTTCGACAATACGACCGTCGATATAAAAGCAGAGAATCACTCCGACTATCTGTTACGTACCGCCGCCTCGGTAAATACATTCCCGGGATTCATAACCCTTTATAGTGAGGGTAAGGACGAAGCGGAGGAAGAAGAGAAAACCTCGCTTCCCTCTCTGGAAAAGGGAGATGCCCTTGAATTGCGGGAAATATTCCCGGAACAGCGTTTTACACAGCCTCCTCCCCGTTATACGGAGGCAACGCTGGTGAAAACCTTGGAACAAAACGGTATAGGCCGTCCCAGCACATATGCCCCGATTATTTCGACGATTCAGGAGCGGGAATACGTGACCAAAATCGGGGGAGGTTTTCAGGCTACCGAACTGGGTATGGCCGTTAACGATTTATTGATACAGTATTTCCCTGATATCATTAATATTACCTTTACTGCTGATATGGAGAACAAACTCGATGGTATTGCTAATAATGAGTTTAACTGGCCGGATGTTATCCGGGACTTCTATACTCCCTTTGATAATGACCTGAAAAAGGCCTCGGAAATGGCTGAGAAGGTAAAGCTGGAAGACGAGAAAACGGGGGAAGATTGTCCCAAATGCGGTAAACCGCTGGTGTTCAAGACGGGACGCTTTGGGAAGTTTGTTGCCTGCAGCGGCTATCCCGAATGTAAATATACCCAGTCTTTCCAGATTAAGACAGGGGTGAACTGCCCCAGGTGCGGTAAAGAGATTGTCCAGAGAATGAGTAAAAAGCGGAAGATTTTCTACGGCTGCAGCGGATATCCGGATTGCGACTTTGCTACCTATCTCAAGCCGCTGCCCCAACCGTGTCCGCAGTGCGGCGGACTGCTTACGCAGTTCAGGGGTAAGCAGGCGAAGTGCTCCAGTTGTGAGTATAAAGGGAAGATACCGGAAAGTAAAACCAAGAAAACAATTCGAGGGTGAATTGAAGGTGGGTTGGTTTCTACCTCACCTCCTTGTTCCCCCTCTCTTGGCGAGGTTTCACAGGAGAGGGGGGAAACAGGAAGAGGGGCTGTTGCCCCATCGGGGATAAAAGAGGAACTTACGCTTCCTTAATAACGAGGGAGGGTATCAATCCATCCCCCTAGCCCCCTTCCTTTGGAAAAGGAAGGGGGGATATTTACAAAGGGAATATTGCTGATTGGATTATTGATATAAAAAGGCCAGTACCGGGAATAATTGAAAATGACGCCGCCTCCTTTACCCCGCAGTGGTGTTAAGGGACAGTGAGAGTAAGTGGATTTACTTCTCCCTTTTAATGGGTGAAGGAGTGGGGAAAAACAAACGGACAGGCAAAGGATGATGCAAGGGCGGTCGGGTGGGAATAGATAAAACCGAAGGGGTAGAGAGGGGTAAAACCGAACAGGTGACAACCTGATGCAGGAAGTCTTTAAGAAATATGTAGATTACCTTCAGGTAGAGCGCAATGCCTCGCCGTATACCGTCAGAAATTATACCGACGCTTTAATGAAATTCTTCGATTATCTCACCGGCAGAGGTATTACCTCCCTGAAAGATGTTAATAAGCAAACATTACGCGATTACCTGTCGTACCTGATAGAACAGGGCTACGCAAAGTCGAGTATTGCCCGGCGGCTTTCGGCGATACGCTCGTTCTACCGCTACCTGATGCGGGAGGAAATGATAGCGGTGAGCCCCGCCGCCACCACAGTATCACCCAGACTCGACAAGCGGTTGCCGTCTTTCCTGACCGTCGAAGAAGCCAAACGTTTGATAGAGTCGCCCGACCCGTCCAAGCCACAGGGATTACGTGACCGGGCCCTGATGGAAATGCTGTACGCCTCCGGCCTGCGCATTAGCGAGCTGGTTAGTCTGGATGTGGTGCAGGTGAACCTGGACACCAATGAGGTACGTGTATGGGGGAAAGGGTCTAAAGAACGGGTGGTGCTCATCGGGAATCCGGCCCACCAGGCGCTTACCGATTATTTAGAACGGGGCAGACCGGAACTGCTGGGGAAAAAGAAGAGCGATGCCTTGTTCGTTAACCGCTACGGCGGAAGGCTCCCCGCCCGGAGGGTGCAGAAAATCCTCGACAAGTATGCCCGAAATATCGATAAAAAGGTACATCCCCACATGTTAAGGCATACGTTCGCTACCCATCTTCTCGACGGCGGCGCCGACCTGAAAGTCGTCCAGGAACTCCTGGGGCACGCCGACCTGTCGTCGACGCAGATATACACTCACGTGACGCAGAGTCGGGCGCGCAAGATTTACCTGTCGGCACATCCTTTAGCCAGGAAGGCAGTTAATAAAGATGAATAACCGCCTGAAAAATTGCCGTAAAGCGCTGGCTGAGAATAAAGTAGATGCCGTCCTCATCACACAAGCTGAGAACCGCCGGTATCTATCCGGTTTCGACGGCTCGGCGGGTTACCTGCTGATTACGGAAAAGAAGGCGCTGCTGGCGACGGATTTTCGCTATACAGAGCAAGCATCCAAGCAGGCGCCAGACTTTGAGATAATCCGGATAAAGGGGAAAGTGAGCGAATGGTTCACTGCTCTGGTGACGGGAGCGGGTATTAGAAAGCTGGGATTCGAGGCCGACGATATTTCATATAGTGCGTATAACCAGTTCCGCGATGCCTTGGCGGAAGTTGAAATAGTACCAGTAAAAGAGGTGGCGGAAAAGCTGCGGGCGGTGAAAGAGCCCGAGGAGTTAGAGTAT
This sequence comes from uncultured Dehalococcoidaceae bacterium, assembly GCA_964503235.1. GTDB lineage: Bacteria > Chloroflexota > Dehalococcoidia > Dehalococcoidales > RBG-16-60-22 > W425. The sequence continues at coordinate 5,195 of CAZCZJ010000070.1, forward strand.
ATCGGGAAGGCGGTGGCCATCGCCGATACCGCCTATGATAGTGTTGAGAATAAAATAGCCGCGGGTATGACGGAGAACCAGGTGGCCTGGGAAATGGAAAAAAGCCTGCGGGAAAACGGCAGCGAGGCGGTACCCTTCGAAATAATCGTTGCCTCCGGTCCCAACGCCTCCCTGCCCCATCACCGACCTACGGACCGCGTTATCAATCCGGGCGAGCCAGTGCTGATAGACATGGGAGCGAAATACAGGGGCTACGCCAGCGATTTAAGTAGAACCATATGCATTGGCAGTCCCGACGATACTTTTTTGAAGATTTATAAAATTGTTCTTGACGCCCAGGAAGCGGCGGAGTCTATAATAAAGAGGGGTATGACCGGGCACCAGGCGGACAGCGCCGCCAGGGAGGTCATCGAGAAAGCGGGTTACGGCGAACTATTCGGTCACTCGCTGGGCCACGGCGTCGGTCTGGCGGAGCATGAGATGCCCCATTTAAGTCCCAATGCGGACGGGACTCTTGAAGACGGAATGGTATACACGGTCGAGCCGGGTATATATCTATCGGGTTGGGGGGGCGTACGCATCGAGGACACGGCCGTGATGGAAAAAGGCAAAACTAGGGTAATCACTAAAGCCAGGAAGGTGAGATATGATTAACGCCACCGAATTGAGAAAGGGAGTCATCATCGAGTTCGAAGGGAAGCTGTACCAGGTGGTCGAATACCAGCATGTCAAGATGAAGAAGACAGCCCTGGCCAAGGTCAAGCTGCGGGATATCAATGCCGGCCATACTCTCGAACGCTCGTTTCAGTCGGGTGAAAGACTGGTGAGAGCGCGACTGGACTCGCGGCAGATGCAGTACCTCTATAATGACGGCGAACTGTATTACTTCATGGACCAGGAAAACTACGAGCAGATGCCTTTCAGTGCCGAACAGCTCGGTGATGCCCTGGACTATCTCAAAGAGGGGAATTCCGTGGAGGTAACCAGCTACAAGGATAAAATCGTGGGTATCGAGATGCCGATTACCGTAGAGCTCGAGGTAACGGAGACCGATCCGGGATTCAAGGGGGATACCGCCACCTCCGGCAATAAGCCCGCCAAGCTGGAAACGGGTTTATCTATCCAGGTCCCTCTTTTTATCAATATCGGTGATATTATTAAGGTGGACACGCGCACCGGCACTTATCTGGAAAGGAGAGGTTAGGATAACGTCAATTGCTAAAAGCTGACCTGCACATCCATTCCGAATACTCCATGGACTGTAATACACCGCTGGACAGGATAATCCAGAGGTGCCGGGAACTGGAGATAAACTGTATCGCCATTGCCGACCACGGCACCGCCGAAGGCGCCCTCAAAATACAGAAACTGGCCCCCTTCACCGTCATCGTCGCCGAAGAAATTATGACCACCCAGGGTGAAATCATGGGGATGTTTCTGCAGGAAACTATACCCGGTGGGCTCACCCCGCAGGAGACGGTGAAACGCATCAGAGAGCAGGGCGGGCTGGTGAACATACCGCATCCCTTCGAGACGATACGGGGTTCCGCTCTGAAAGACCGGGCGATAGAGGAAATAGCCGCCCAGATAGACCTGATGGAAGTATTGAACTCGCGGAGTCCTTTTCCGGCAAATTCCAATAAAGCGAAGGCATTTGCTAAAGAACACGGTATTGTCCCGGGAGCGGGCAGCGACGCTCATACCCTGTTTGAAATCGGTAACGCCTACGTAATCATGCCGGAGTTCAACAGCCCGCAGGAATTTTTAAAAGCCTTATCGCAGGGGAAAATATATGGTAAACGCTCGGGGGTGATGGTGCACTTATTCAGCACCTGGGCGAAGGTGAAGAATAAGTTCTTGAGCAGGAGGAAACATGGGTAGTTCCTATAAGCTGGGCTGGTTTGCCACGGGGAGGGGTGAAGGCTCGCGGGGGATTCTGAAGGCGGTACAGGAAAGCATTGCTTCAGGGGAACTTGATGTGGAAATTGAATTCGTGTTCTGTAATCGTGAGCGGGGGGAAACGGAGGCTACCGATATTTTCATAGACATGGTGGAGGGCTACGGGATACCACTCATCATGTATTCGTATAGGGATTACCGTGACACCCGGGGTGTGCCCAAGCCCGACCCATCGGAGCCGCTGCCGCAGTGGCGTATCGATTACGATAGAGAGGTGATGAAGCTCCTGGAAGGATTTAATCCCGACCTGTGCGTGCTGGCGGGTTATATGCTGATAAACGGTCCGGAACTGTCTGAGAAGTATGATTTCCTGAATTTACACCCCGCCGCGCCGGGAGGTCCTGCCGGGACCTGGCAGCAGGTTATCTGGTATCTTATTGAGACGGGGGCAGACAGGCAGGGGATTAAGATGCATGTGGCCATTCCGGAGCTGGATGTGGGACCTACGGCAACCTACTGCACGTTTCCCATACGCGGCAAGGCTTTCGATAGATACTGGGATGATATCAAAGGGAAATCCGTCGAGGAGATTAAGGAGGAGTGGGAGGTGGAGAACCCTTTGTTTAAGGCTATCCGGGAGCATGGTTACGTCCGGGAGACGCCGCTGATTATCGCTACACTGAGAGCGTTCAGTCGTGGTGAGGTGAGGATAACCCCGGAAAAGCAGGTGGTGGATGCCAGCGGAAATATTATTGATGGTTATGACCTCTCGGCGGAAATCGACGAGATGGTGAAGGATAAGCTGGTAGGCTGAGTGCTGTTTTAGCGTTGTCCTCTTGATATCTGAGTAGTTTTTATTTATCGCCATCCATTTATTTCAGGGTGATTCTTTACCTCACCCCCTTTATCCCCCTCTCCAATCTGTAGAATAGAATAGCACGCTAATTAATTTGATTGGAGAGGGGGAGGAAATATTGAGAGGGGGCGCAGCCCCCTCTCGCTTCGCACTCCCCTTTTGGAGGTTGAATGGCTGGGTGAAGGTGTTGAATAAATACCGGCAGGGATTTTTATCTGCCTCACCCCATTTATACCCCTCTCCTGACGAGGCGTTCCGCAGGAAAGGGGGATTTATTTAATGAGAGGGGCTGGCGTCTCTCTCCGCAAGATACTACCAGTGGTGGTGGGTTGTATCTTAATCCATCCCCCTAGCCCCCTTCCTTTGGAAAAGGAAGGGGCAATTTTACAAAGAAAACCGTGCTCATCGGGGCTTTTTCTATATGGCTAGAGTTACACTAAAAGATAAATTGCTGAAACCTCCATTACCCCACAGCGGTGGGAGTGAAGGGGTATTACTCCCGGTCGAGCCGCGGATGATACGAGGGCGGTCGGGTGGGAATAGATAAAACTGATGGGGTGGGGTGGGGGATTGGATTCCCGCTAAAGCGGGAATGACAGCTAAAAAAAAGACAGAAAGGGGAGATTCCCCCTCTCTGTCTGTATAGGTAACATTAAACCAAGAATCGGGTGATAGTAAAAGCTATTTCTTGGCCTTCTTTTCCTTCTCGGCTTCATCAACTGGTTTATCAAGGACTTCATCGATGATGCCGTAATCTCGTGCTTGTTCAGCACTAAGATAAAAATCACGGTCTGTATCATGGGTAATTTTTTCCACGGTTTGTCCGGTATGCTTAACGAGGATATCTTTGATGGTATCTTGCTGCCTCATTATTTCTTTAGCCGCAATGACGATATCCGAAGCCTGCCCTCGGGCGCCGCCCATTGCCTGGTGCATGTGGATGGTGGCGTGTGGAAGGGCATAGCGTTTCCCCTTGACCCCAGCGCAGAGAAGCACGGTGGCCATACTGGCTGCCATGCCTACACAAATGGTTGATACCGGTGAACTGATAAGCTGTATGGTATCATAGATAGCCAGCCCGGCGCTGATAACGCCACCCGGACTCTGGATATATAAATTGATGTCCTTGTTCGGGTCTTCACGTTCTAGATAGAGAAGTTGAGCAATCAGGACATTCGCTATAGGGTCTGTAATTTCCGTGAAAAGCATTAGTATCCGCTCTTTTAAGAGCATTGAATATATATCCGAATACCTTTCTCCTCTAGGTCCACTTTCGACTACATAAGGCATTACATTATGAGGGTATATGTTCATTTTTCCTCCTCCTTGGTGGAACCCTTTTTCGTTCCGGTCGTCTTCTTTAATTGTACCGTACTTTTAGCTATTTCTGCCAGTCTATCGACGGTTTTTCTTGATATTAATGATTGTTTGAGAGACTGACGGGTCTGGGGATTATCCAGCAATTTCCGGAGATCTTCCCTTTTATCCTCGGCGGTGTTGCCGGTCATGCCGTCGATACCCTTGTCGATATCCTCTTCGGTGACCTCGACCTTTTCGGCTTCGGTTATCCTGCCGAGGACGAGAGAAGCGTTGACATTCTTGACAGATACCGGACGCAGTTCCTCGCGTAATTGCTCTTCCGTTTTATTGATACTTTTAAGGTATTCGTCCATACCCCCACCGGACATCTGCAGTCTTCGGTTCTGCTCGTTTAAGATGCGGTTGATTTCCATTTCCACCAGTATCGGTGGGTATTCCACCTGAGCCTGCTCGACAACGGCATTAATGAGCTTTTCCTCGAAGTCCATGCGGGACTGCTCCTCGGCGTTCTGCTGTAATCTCTTAAGGGTTTCTTCGCGCAGGGACTTGACCGTGTTGAATTCGGGTGAAACCTGAGCGGCAAATTCATCGTTCATCTCGGGGAGTTTTTCTTCTTTGATTTCGGTCAATTTTACTTTAAAGATACCCTCTTTACCAGCCACTTCGTTGTTAGCATAGTCGTCTGGAAAGCCGAGGGTGAACTCTTTTTCATCGCCCTTTTTCATGCCGACCACCTGGTCAGCAAATCCAGGAGCCGGTGATGCCGAATCCTTGAGCACCTGGTACTGGGCGCCGATTTTCTGGACATAGGGCTTCTCGTCAACTTTACCGCTGATATCAATTACGGCGAGGTCGTTATAGGCTAGCGGCCGGTCGACGGGCTCCCAGGTAGCGTACTGATGACGCAGCTCTTCCAGTACGGAGTTTACTTTTTCATCGGTGACTTCTACCGGTTCGGGAGTCATCCGGATACTCTGGTAATCACCGAGCTCAACGGTCGGTTCCAGGGGTACGGTAGCCTTGAAGATGACCGGTTCGGCCTGGGTCAACTCGATATCAGGCTGGGCGAAAGGCTCGATTTCCTGCTCCTTGAGAGCCTGTTCGTAAGCCTGCGGCACCAGCTTGTTCACCGCTTCCTCGACGAGTCGGCTCCTGCCCAGATGCCTTTCAACGACGGCCCGGGGTGCTTTACCCTTGCGGAAGCCCGGTATCTCGGCTTGCCGCGCCAGTTTCTTATAAGAGTCTTGCAGGGCTTCTTCCATCTCGGCGGGCTCCAGCTCGACCGTTAAATAAGCCTGGCGGTTTTCTTCTTTTTCTTTGGTTATTTTCAAATTTCCTCCTGGTGGCTACTCTTCACGCAAATTGATATGCAGTTCTTTAAGCTGTTCTGGGGTTACCGGAGAAGGCGCTCCGAAGGTTAAGTCCATGGCGCTCTGCGTCTTGGGGAAAGCTATTACTTCCCGGATAGATTCCTCGCCCGCCAGCAACATCACGGTGCGGTCAATGCCGGGGGCGATACCGCCGTGGGGCGGCGCCCCGTAATCGAAGGCCTCCAGCATGTGCCCGAAAAGACTATCGATTTCCTCATTCGAGTAACCCATCAAGTTGAATATTTTCCGCTGCAGGTCGGCGGTATGAATCCTGATGCTGCCGCTGGCCAGCTCATAGCCGTTGCAGATAATATCATAGTTCTGGCCGATAACTTCGCCGGGGGAGGTGTCAAGGAGAGGGATATCTTCGGGGCGGGGGTGGGTAAAGGGGTTGTTGGCCGCCTCCCATTTTCCCGTTTCTTCGCTGCGCATGAAAAGAGGAAAATCGACCACGAAGGCGAAAGCCAGGGTATCAGGGTCTGCCAGATTAAGGCGGCGACCCATATCGCGGCGGAGCACGTCCAGGGCAGGATATATTTCATTCTCCTGACCGGCCACAATAAGCAGCAGGTCGCCTTTATTTGCCTTGCAGCGCCGCGCCATCTCTTTAATCCGGTCGAGGCTCAGGTACTTGGCGGCAACGGACTTGACCATGTCATGGGACAGCTCTTCCAGGGTGCCTCCCGGACTGCCCAGCGATACCGTAAGCAGTCCTTTGGCGCCAGATTCCAGCACCAGCCTGTTCAGTTCGTCAAGCTGATGGCGGGTGTAATCGCCGCAACCGGGAGCCGCCAGACCTTTTATTTTACCCCCACTGGCGATGGCATCGGTGAAAATACAGAACTCCGTTTTACCGGCAATATCGGTAAGGTCGGCTATTTCAAGTCCGTAACGCAGGTCGGGCTTATCCGAGGCGTACCGCTCCATTATCTCCTTGTAAGTAAACCTGGGGAAGGGTTTTATTATACGCTTTTCGGGTTTTATCGTGGCAACCAGGGATGTGAAAAGCTCCTCCATCAACCGAAGGATATCCTCCTGCTCGATAAAGCTCATCTCGATGTCGAGCTGGGTGTGCTCCGGCTGGCGGTCAGCCCGTGTGTCTTCATCGCGGAAGCAGCGGGCAATCTGGTAGTATTTTTCCAGTCCGCTGACCATCAGCAGCTGCTTTATCTGCTGGGGTGACTGGGGCAAAGCGTAAAACTCGCCGGGGTGGACGCGGCTGGGCACAAGGTAATCGCGGGCACCCTCGGGGGTGCTTTTGAGTAATATCGGGGTTTCCACCTCGACAAAGCCGCGGGCATCGAGGAAATCCCGCATAAACCGCACGACGCGGTGTCTCAAAAGCATGTTCTCTTTCATGCGGGGGCGGCGTAAATCGAGGTACCGGTATTTGAGACGCAGGTTCTCGTCGATTTCAACTTCTTCGTTGATATAGAAAGGTGGGGTCTTCGAGGTGTTGAGAATCTCCGCCTCTTTGACGATAACCTCGATATCACCGGTGGCCAGATGGGGATTCTCCGTCCCCGCCGGGCGCAGGCTGACCTCGCCGCTGACTTTGACGACGAATTCATTACGCATTTCCTCGGCGGTCTTGAGACCGGAGGGTGATATTTCCGGATTGAAAACCGTCTGGACAATCCCTTCCCTGTCGCGAAGGTCGATGAAGATAAGTCCGCCGTGGTCGCGGCGGCGGTTCACCCAGCCGATCAGCGTTACCGCGGTGCCTACATGCTCTTTCCTCAGCTCGTTGCAGTTGTGGGTCCTCAGCAAAAACTCCTCCCCGAAACCCAAGAGGTTCACTTTTGATTATAGCTTATACACGTAGGGGCTTCAACTTTATGTAGTTAATGGAGAGTGGGTGTGATACTTCCGGTTTATTTGCCAGTGGTAGAGATGTGCTTGCCTCACCCCCTGTGTCCCCCTCTCCAATCAGAGATATCGAATTGGGTAGCAAGATAATTTGATTGGAGAG
>CAZCZJ010000071.1:0-12340 GCA_964503235.1 uncultured Dehalococcoidaceae bacterium
GGGCAACCCTCGTGTCGGTTCGAGTCCGACCTTCGGCACTTTTAAAGAATGGTTTGTCCTTATTGCATCCTATTGTTTAATTGATTCATCATTTACTGATGTTTGAGTTTGTTTCTCTTTAAGGGTGCAAGTGTGTTTTTACATCGATTCAGTTGACCTTTGAGAGTTCATAATAATTAATTACAGAATGATAAGCAAATTCCAGATAATGATGAAGACATACCCTGCGAGAAATAATGAACTAAAACAAATTGACAGCCTGGGATGTCGCCGATTAATGTTCCACAAATAGAGGGCGGCCAGAAGCCCTCCCAGTATCTTAATGAATAAGAACTTGTCGTCTACTACCCAATACCTCAGAAATGGATTGCCTTCTCGCGCGAATCCCTTTTCAATAAGAAACTTGGTGATAATACCATCAGCGACTACGGCGGCAAAAAGCGAGCCTATGAGTATCCTTATCTTATAACTTCTAGCGGAAAAATAATATCTTAGAGAAACCATTCATTTTAGAAAGTAGCATAAATTCAAGAAGGCTGACACCATGCTAACCTTTATTATTATAAGTAGTCTTCCCCGATATTAGCGGTAAAAGAAGTAGAGATAAACTGATGTTTAAACTGCAAACCAATCTCTATGACGATAAAGAAGATAGAAAGACTATCGGTTACTCTTATCCTGATCCCGGCAGCCAATTTTCTGACAGGCACACATCCAAATGCTTGCATTTACGTTGCCTGCAAACATCGTAGTCTAGTTTTCCTTCTGTTCTCCATTCACCAAATTCACTAATATCACAGCGGACTATTTCATCTAGATGAATGCATAAATCATTATACTCACATTGCCTACAGAGGCTTTTCTCCTCCGTACCTTGACAATGTCTTAAATCTTCTCTAAATACACTCCCTACTCCTGAGTGGTACCAATAAACATCATAATCAGGGGGATAGTCTTCAATATATTCTAAAATGACAATCCCCTTGCTTCGCTCCGGTGCAACGATTCTGTTCTTACTCTCGACTACATCGCCTACTTTGAACTCCTGTTGTTGCCCGGATAACGTGCCAGCCATTTCAGACAGCCTGATTAATCTATCTGTTGATATATTTATCATATCTTGTTCCTGATAACCTCAATCTAATTATTACTTGTACCAACCATTTAATAAATGGTCATATAGTCCTGCCTCTTACACCAAAATATAACTTCGTACTAAAGTCAGTACCGATGTTATGTCAACTTACCCGAAGTTGGCTAATGACTTTCCCCTTTCCCCAAGAGTAGTATAGAATAGTAGGTACAGATGGATATTTTCGTCATCGTTCTGGAATCGGTGCTGGTACTCCTGGGTATCGGTGCCATCGGATTCTGGATAACCAGAAGGGGTATCGTACCGGAAAACATCCTGGGCTTTCTTTCGCGGCTGGCTATAGATATCGCCCTCCCCAGTCTTGTCTTCTCCAGTATCCTGGTTAATTTTTCCCCCGATGAATTTCCCGGATGGTGGCAGCTACCACTCTGGTGGTTCCTGTTCGCCGGCTTTTCGCTGGTCCTGACGCTGATAACCATGTTTGTGTCTCAGAAAGAGACGCGCGGTGAATTCGGTATGAATCTGTTTTACCAGAACGGCCTGTTTTTTCCGCTGATAATCATCAGCGGCATTTTCGGGACCGACTCCATATACCTGCCCCAGCTTTATATTTTCATTATCATACACCCTATTATGTTTTTCGGTACCTACCAGTTTTTCTTCAGGAGAGGCACACAAAAGACCGTTCAATGGGGCCGTATATTTAATCCCATCCTTTTTGCTACAATCCTGGCGATTACAGTGCAGCTATTTAACGGCAGGGAGTATCTACCGGATTTTATCCAGGATATATTACAAATCATGGGCGGGATGGCATTACCGCTCATCATGATTATCCTCGGCGGCAGTCTTTATCTAGACTTTAAGCAAAAGGGTAAAATATACTGGCTGGAAATAGTTAAATTCATAAGTATCAAAAACATCGTGTACCCTCTCGCCTGCCTGGGTGGTTTACTGCTACTCCGGTCGTACTTTAATATCGGCTACGAAATCGCTCTGCTCTTTATCCTGCAAAGTGCCGTACCACCCATCACGGGGACACCCATCATGACCGAACGTGCCGGAGGAAATAAATCAATATCCAACCAATTTGTCTTTTCCAGCTTCATTTCCTCGGTTATATCCATTCCCCTGATGTTCTGGTTGTTCAGCCAATATTTCCCCCAACCCTAACCGTAGTACTTTATATAACGAAAGCTCCCAGCGGTTTAAAAATACCGGGAGCTTTTATATATAGAGGAAATGAAAATACAGAAGAGTAAACTAAGATTATAGCAGTCATTAACGGGGAGAACCAATGACTATCTCTTCTTATTCTTCGGATTTCGTTTCTTATCTCGCCTGGCGGCCTCTTCGCGCTGAGCTTTAAGCTCTATAAGGCGAAAGACCGTCTTGGCTTTTCCTGAGAGTACGAAGTTTTCCATTTTTTACCTTTACCCGTTTCCTGTAAAGAGTCTATGTTTTATAAATTCTTTACATATTTATTGTGCCTTTATAAAAATACTCGCTAATCGCATAAACAGGTATAAAATCTATAAAGGTTGAATAAATTTATTCTTAAGATTTTATAAAGAATATGGGAGGGTTCTTTCTCTCATAGAATCAATACTCACGCCACTTTAGAAAGAAATGACGACCATTATTTGACAATCTTCAGGAAATAATTATATAAATAGGCTACTGTAACCTTTTGCATATGGAGGTAGAATAATGCCCAGGACGGATACAATACAACCGGGCTACTGTGTAGCTGTACATCTATTACCGGAAACCGCACCAGAAAGCTGCTATGTCGGAATGGTAGAGGCGGTTGATGACCATGGTATCATGATCAATCTGGTTCACTGGGACGAGAAACTGGATATGCTCGGCGGTTATACGGAAGGTCTTTTCATACCCTGGAATAACATCAATTCGATACTGATAAGCACCGAAACGCAGCCGACAAGACGATTTATGACGGATAAAGCCCGCAAGTGGCAGGCACAGATTGAGGCTATGTCCGGGAGAGCGAAGGCTCCGCCGAAGAAATAGCACCGTTTCCTGTTCTCATAACAAAGATTTAGTATCAATGGAAGAACCCCTTGAATCACAGGTATATTCAAGGGGTATCCCATTTTTACTCTACTTTTCCACATTCTTTCAGTAATTTGTATATTTAAGCGGCTACATTGCCACAAGCGTGGTTAAATGCTATAATCCCACGTGTAACACTGGCGAGTGGTGTAGTGGTAGCACAGGGGACTTTGGCTCCTCTGACCCAGGTTCGAATCCTGGCTCGCCAGCCAGCTTACTGTATTAAAGGCTTTACAAATAAGTAAATTCAACATTCATTAAAACTTTTTAATAGTAGAGATCAGGTATGACATTTTTCATAAGCCTGCGGTTTGACAAAAAATAGTTGCAGAGTGTACAATCTGTTAGTTTGAACATTACCCTGGAACGACGTAAGAGATTCGTGATTGCTAAGTGAAATCCACTTAGCTTTTCAAAGCCGGTGGCATGCATAGCCAGAATTAACCGTCGTTGGCAATCAAAGTAATATTGTGTTGAAGGAATAGGCGGAAAACAGATGGCAGTAAAAGAAGAATTAGCTGGAATCGTAAGCTCGGGAAATGTTTCTGATGACCCGGAAACTTTGGACACTTATTCCCAGGATTTAAGCTTTGTAAAACCTTTAAAGCCCCGCTTTGTGGTCAAGCCCATCAGCACCGAAGAAGTTCAGTCGCTGGTCAACTGGGCTAACCAGACAAAGACACCGTTAGTACCGGTAAGCTCCGGCCCGCCGCGTTTCCGCGGCGATACTATCCCCAGCGTACCGGGGGCGGTTGTTGTAGACCTGAGCGGGATGAAGAAAATCCTGAGAATCGATGTCCGGAACAAAGTGGCCATGATTGAACCCGGAGTAACCTACACCGAGCTCCAGCCGGAACTGGCCAAAGAAGGCCTCAGGCTCTTTACACCGCTCGCGCCGCGGGCCAACAAATCGGTAGTGGCCAGTCTCCTGGAGAGAGAGCCTACCACCGCTCCCAGGTTTCAATGGGCCTCGCTGGATCCGCTGAGATGCACCGAAATCATCTGGGGAGACGGCCAGAAGCTTGTAACCGGCGATGCTGCTATGTTCAGTTCGTTCGAAGAGGCATGGAAGAGGAAACAGGCGCCCGCCAGCCCTACCGGACCGGGACAGGCGGATTTCTACAGGTTCGTCTCCGGCGCGCAGGGAAGTATGGGAATCCTAACTTGGGCATCCGTTAAATGCGATGTATTACCCAGTGCCCACAAGCTCTTCTTCGTGCCGGCGGAAAAGCTCGATGACCTGCTCGGTTTCACCTACCAGGTTCTCAGATACAGATTCGCCGATGAGCTTCTCATTCTGAACAAGTTCGACCTGGCATCTATCCTCGGAGACGGAGCCGACAATATCGGGGCATTGATGCAGGAGCTTCCACCCTATGTAGTCCTGGTGGGAATAGTCGGGCGGACTATGCTGCCTGAGGAAAGGGTCGAATACCAGGAGAAAGATATCAGGGATATCGCCCAGAGATTCGGCCTGCAGCTCGTCCCGGCGATACCGGGGACGAGTGGTATCGAGGTACTCAAAGCCCTCCTCTCCACGTCAAAAGAGCCCTACTGGAGGCTCGCCTATAAAGGGAGATACCAGGATATATTCTTCCTGACCACTCTCGATAAGACCCCAGACTTCCTCAGGACTATGAACTCGGTGGCCGAAGCCTCCGGATATCCGACCTTGGATATAGGCGTTTACGTTCAGCCGCTGCATCAGGGTTCCAGCTGCCACTGCGAGTTTCTCCTGCCCTACGATAACGGAAATCCCAAAGAAGCAGCTAAAATGCAGCAGCTTTACACCGCGGCCAGTGAAGAACTCCTTAAACAGGGGGCTTTTTACTCCCGGCCTTACGGCATCTGGGCCAACATGGCATTCAACCGTGATGCCCAGACGACCGCGGTATTAAAGAAACTCAAGGGTATCTTTGATCCCGAGAATATCATGAATCCGGGCAAGCTCTGTTTCTAGACTTCAGAGAACCGAAGAAAGAAGGTATGAGAAATTGGCCTTAGAAGACTATAAACCGGACATGGAGAGATGCAGCCAGTGCTCATACTGCAAGTGGATTCCGCTTGACCAGGTAAAGAGCTGGCGGTTTGCTAAGGGCTGTCCCAGTATCGCTTACAACAACTTCCTGAGTTACTCTGCCCGCGGCAGATTCGCGGTCGCATTATCGCTCCTGAACAAACAGAGCACCTATACCGATAGAGTGGTAGATGTTATCTACAAATGCACCACATGCGGTTCCTGCGATGTTTCAGATAAAATCTGCCGTTACAATCTGGAACCCCTGGAGATGATACAGGAACTTAAAATCAGGGCGGTTGAGGACGGGCAGGTATTACCGCAGCACACCGCTGTTATCGAACACCTTAAGAAGGAAAACAATATGATGATGGCGCCCGCCGCCGAACGCGGCGACTGGGCCAAGGGAATCGACGTTAAGATTGTACCTGCCGAGAAAGCCGAAGTCCTCTTTCACGCCGGCTGCAGCTACAGCTATGATAAAGACCTTCAGGAAACCGCCAGGACAGCCCTGACCATCCTTCAAAAGGCCGGGGTTGACATCGGCATCATGGGAAAAGAAGAGTCCTGCTGCGGCGGCAGAGCCTACGATACGGGCTATAAAGAGGAATTTACACAGCTGGCGGAGAAAAACATCAAGGCCTGGAACGACGCGGGTGTTAAAACTATAGTTACCCCCTGCGCCGATGGCTACCATACTCTCATGCGTCTTTATCCTAAACTGGGGGCTAATTTCGAAGTTTACCATACCGTACAGTACTTCGACCGCCTGATTAAAGAAGGCAAGATTAAATTAACCAAGACCGTACCCATGCGCGTTACCTACCATGACCCCTGTCACCTGGGCAGACGCGGTGAACCGTACGTGCCATGGGAGGGCAAGGAAAAGAAGGTTAAGGGTCAAATCGTAATCTACGAACCGCGTAAACCGAGATACAACGGAGCCTGGGGTGTTTATGAACCGCCGCGGGACATACTCAATAGCATCCCCGGTGTGGAACTGGTGGAAATGGAGAGAATCAAGGAATATGCCTGGTGCTGCGGGGCTGGCGGCGGCACGAGAGAGGCCTACCCCGAGTTTTCCAACTGGACGGCCACCGAGAGAATCGAAGAAGCTAAAGCGACCGGCGCCGAAGCGCTGGTGACTGCCTGCCCGTGGTGCGAACGGAACTTCATCGATGCCGTTAATAGCCTGGGCGCCGATATGAAGGTCCTGGATATTACCGACCTCGTAAAACAGGCAATATAGCACAGGGGAACAGATATGACGTTAAAAAAAGAGATTTATCAGGAATTCGAAGACATTGTCGGCAAGAATAACATCTCCGACGACCTGGCGCTACTGGATTCTTACCGGTATTGCTTGGCTCATACCGCAATTCATCTCGGGCCCTACTACCGGGTATATACGCCCAGGGGAGCAGCGGTACTGCTGCCGGGCAGCGTAGAAGAGGTCCAGGCTATCGTCAGATTATGCAATAAACACAAGCTGCGGGTTAAGCCCTCCAGCACCTTCTGGTCGGCCTGGGGATACCCTCTGGAAGATAATACCGTTCAACTGGATATGAGAAGGATGGACCGCATCCTGGAGATTGACGAGAAGAACATGTATGCCGTGGTTGAACCACACGTAATCGGGGCGATATTACAGGCCGAGGCCATGAAGCTGGGCCTTAACACCCATATTCACGGACCCGGCTCCTCCTGCTCCTGTCTTGCCAGCGCTACCGCCCTGGCAGGCTTTGGCCCGGATTCCATGTATATGGGGCAACACTCGGAGAACCTGCTCGGTGTGGAGTGGGTAATGCCCGACGGTGAAATACTCCGGGTTGGCGCGGCCGGTTCCGGATTAGACTGGTATACCTGTGACGGCCCCGGCCCCAGTCTTAAAGGACTGGTCAGAGGCGGGCAGGGCACCTTCGGTGGTCTGGGAGTATTCACCAAGTGCGCCCTTAAGCTCTACCCGTGGCCCGGACCTGCCAATTTACCGGTAGAGGGCAAACCTCCCGCCTATAAGGTAAAACTGCCGGACAACATCAGGGGATATACCCTGGCCTTCTCTACCTGGAAGGGCTGGGCTGATTGCTGTTATATGATATGGGAAGCCGGCATCGGCTACGTGGCGCACCGTCAGTACAGCATGTTTGGTAGGGACCTGAAAGGGGCCATGGTCAGAATCCTCTCCGACCACACCAAGACCCTTTCCGATATCGAAGAGATGTTAAAAGACCCTGAAATTCAGAAATTTACTAAAGAAATGCAGCGTGATTTCCAGATTGTGATAGCGGGTATGACGCCGCGGGATATCGAGTGGCAGGACAAAGTACTGGACAAGATATTAGAGGAGACCGGGGGCTGGAAGGTCAAGGGCATGCTCGAACCCGACCTGTATAACTGGTCGCTTCTCTACATGCTGCGACTGGGCCATAAGAACCTTAACCTCGTCTACGCAGGCGGTTATGACGGCTGCTTCGGCATAGGAGGGACACCGGATTTCGGTACCAGTGCACCCAGCGAAGGAGAGCCCGAACGCGTCGAACAGGCTACGGAATTCAAAAAGGAATGGGAAAAGAAGGGCAACATCGTCGCTGCGGGAGGCGATGGTATGATGGGAGGTATCGGCGGTTTTGGGGGAGGCGGCCATGCCATGTGGGAGAACTTCACTCATTTCGATCCTCATGATAAAGAATCCACCGAGGGAACCCTCGAATTTTTCGGTGCCACATCTGAGTTTGGCAAGCAAAAGGGCTGGGGCCCTGGCATGGAGAAAATGAATGATTACGCCAGGTGGACCGACGGCAGGACAACCCCCAAGGAAATACGCGAAAAGCTGCTTTCCGGTGGGGGGGAGGCGTTCCGTTACCAGCGGAAATTTAAGGAGGCATTCGACCCCAATGCCCTCGGTGACGGCTATTACCGCACTCTGGATTAACCGATAATTATTGCCTGGCTCTTTATCTTAGAGGCAATCTCATCTTTGCTTGAAGGCTCTCGTTTATTACCATGAAAGAGAAAATTGACAGCCCTGTATGGCGCAGCAAAGAGTATTTTAGAAAGATATATCGCTAAGGCAGGATAGCTTACCCTGAACCTGGCATTATCAGCATTACGACTAATCGGATAACCGTCTGGAGGCAATAGATGGAGAAAACACCCCAAGAGTTATATGAAGAGAGAGTAAACAGGATAGAAGATGCTATCCAGTTGAAAATTCCGGATAGAGTACCGGTTTCTCTTTCGTTGGGTTATTTCCCGGCTAAGTACGCTGGAATAAAATGCGCCGATGCCTTTTACAATCCGACAAAATGGAAAGAGGCAGCCATAAAGACTGTCGTTGATTTTGCGCCTGATTCTTATACCGGTATGGGAGCTGATTCGGGAAAAGCCCTTGAAGCTCTCGACTTCAAGCAGATGAAATGGCCGGGCCACGGGACATCGCCAAATCACGGTCATCAATTTGTTGAAGGTGAATATATGAAGGCGGATGAATTCGACGCTTTTCTGAGAGACCCTACCGGATTCATCCTGAACACTTATTTACCACGCACCTGCGGCAAGCTGGAGGCTTTGCAGAGACTCCCGAATTTGACTATCCTTTTGTTTTCACCCACGATGCTGCTGGGGATGCCCGGATTTGATGAAGCTATCGAAGCATTAATAAAAGCCAGGCAAGCACTAGCCAAGCGCAATGCCGCATCAGGGTCTATGGCAAGTGAACTTAAGGAGCTTGGTTTCCCGATGTTCGCCAGTGCGGCTTCGTTTGCTCCGTTTGATGTCATTGGGGACCGCCTGCGAGGTATGCGCGGCTCTATGCTTGATATGTTCCGGCAACCCGATAAATATATTGAAGCTACAGAGAAATTATTGCCCACTATGCTCGGTCTGGCGATTGCTACTGCCAGAATGAGGGGCAGCACCAGGGTCTTTATGCCTCTACACCGGGGAGCCGACGGATTCATGTCGTTAAAACAATTCGAGACATTCTACTGGCCTACTTTTAAAGGCCTGCTTATAGGGCTAATAGATGCCGGATTAACACCCTGTCCCTTCTTCGAAGGAAACTACGATTCGAGACTGGAGTATCTACTGGAAATACCCAAAGGCAAGATGCTGGGATATTTTGACGCTTCGGATATTTTTAAAGTCAAAGAGATACTGGGGGGCCACCTGTGCATCATGGGAAACGTCCCATCCTCATTATTACAGACCGGTAGCACGGAGGACGTAAAAAATCACTGTAAAAAGCTTATTGACGTAGTTGGTAAGGACGGGGGCTATATCATGGCCCCGCGAAGCTCTATCGACGAGGTCAAACCTGAAAACCTCAAGGCAATGATTGATTTCACCAAGGAATACGGCGTTTATAAATAGACGCGTAACGTGATATAAATACGGTATATATAAATCTCGGAGTTTAAACAGTGGCAGATAGAGATTTGCGTAAATGGATAGCCCAGCTGGAAGCCGAAGGCGATTTTAAAAGGGTAACGGCGCAGGTGGACTGGGACGACGAGATATCCCAGATAATGAGGAAGGCTTCATGTCACCCGACCCGAATAACTACGAAATCGAAGGTCCTTTCGGGGAAGGATCCGGTTATTATGGCGAAGCCAGGAAAAGACCGGTGGTAAAAGTTGCCTGCATCACCCACAGAAAACACCCCATATATCGCGGTTCCCTGGTGGGCACCGCGGAAGGCATCACCGAGATAAGAGCAGCGGTCACCAACATGATGTCGGTAGTGCTGTGGAATATCCTGGAACACGCTGAAATTCCCGGAGTAATCGATGTTTTCGCCGGACCGATTACCGCGGTAAAGATTCACAAAACGTACCAGAGTCAGGCCAGGCAAATAGCCGCCGCCATGTGGGGTTCCAAGTTCGCCGGGCATCCTTTTAATATAGTAATAGTTGTTGAAGAAGACACGGATATTCGTAACGCCCAGTCGCTCTTACATGCCATGCATCGCAAGGTGGATTACAACAGGGACCTGGTCGTTTATCCTTTGTATATGGGTTCACCTATCGATGTCAGCCTGCCCTACGATTTCAGGGCAGAACTCGATTACGGAGCGACCATAGCCAACAAGCTTCTTATCGACGCCACCACGGACTGGCAGATACACCCGCCGCGTGAGGAATGGGGTGGCGAGAGGTTCCCGCCGGACTGCCACTGGTCACGACCGGAGGCAGTGGAACTGGTGGAAAAGAGGTGGAAGGGATACGGTCTTTAAATAGCTAGAGAAAATATTAAAAAATGCTGGGGAATCCTAACACGGCGGAATTCCCCAGTTTTGATTATCTTCGCTAAATTTCGATGTTGGATTACTTGATATTATCCAGACCCGACCACCTTGTAAAGAGATCATTCTTAATATCAAATAGATCGAGTACTTTACCTACAGTATGGTCGACTAAGTCCATAATCGTCTGCGGTTTATGATAAAAGCCAGGAACCGGCGGGAAAACAACCGCCCCCATCTCCGTCAGCTTGACCATATTTCTCAAATGCCCCAGATGGAGGGGTGTTTCTCGGGCAAGTAGAACCAGTCTCTTCCTCTCCTTTAGGGCTATATCGGCGGCGCGTGTTATCAGGTTATCCGTATATGAGTTCGCCAGCGCCGCAATGGTCTTCATGCTACAAGGAGCAATTATCATACCGTCTCTGCGGTAGGAGCCGCTGGAAAGACTTGCCCCGATATCATTAATGTCATAGCAGTTATCCGCCAGAGCCTTTACCCGTTCTAAGGACCAATCGGTTTCGTATTTTATGATTTCCTCGGCGGCTTCGGAAACGATGAGGTGCGTTTCTACTTCTTTATAGGCGGACAACACCTCAAGCAGCCTGATGCCGTATATCGCTCCGGAAGCACCGGTAATACCGATAATGAGTATCAAATTGTACACCCCTTTGAAGAATAAAAGGCATAGTTAGACCGGTATTACCGGTTACCATTATAATTCTCCCGGGTTTCCCCGGGCTCTTAAGCCATGACTCGCTCTACTACCTGTCCCGTGGCCCTGTCATAGGGTCTATTGAAAGCCTCGGGGTACCGGCTTCTTAGTTTATCCAGGTCGACTGCCTGTACTTCTACCAGGTAGCCGCTGGTAGCCATCCCGGCACAGTTCTTGGAGGTAACGCTGTGCGGGGAAATGGTATTAATCGCTCCACCCCTATCCAGTTCACCGACAACTATCGGGTCGTACCTGGCGCCGTGGTCGACATAGACGGTACCGGGCATAATTCTCTCCGTTACGTAGGCACCAACGAGGACGCTGCCCCTTTCATTATACACACTGACCACATCTCCGAGGGCAATACCTCTCGCTTTTGCGTCCACCGGGTGAATCCACATAGGCTCATAGTGATAGCCGTCCGGTCCTATAACTTTACAGGTCTCGATTTCATGGAACCAGCTGATATCGTCGAGATTGGCATGGACGCGCCATCGTCCGTGGTTTGACATGAGGAGCAGCGGATATTTTTTAGCTCTTTCACCGGAAATGCTTTCATCGTGACCGTAACCCTTTTCAATCCAGTGCGGGACCGGTGGTCTCTCATCGTCATCAGGAAAATGCTTCGCCAGGTCCTGGGCATAGTACTCCAGCTTCCCGGAAGGCGTATTCAGGGGATTTTTCACCGGGTCTTCAGCGAAAGGACTCATGCCGACCGGTTTCTTCTTCCAGTCCTGGTCTACCGGCACGACATAATAGCCTTTCTCCTTGAGCTCCTCGAAGCTAATCATCGGGGGCAGCTCCGAATTATCAAAACCGAACTTAATCCATTCATCGAAAGTCCGGCCGTGGGTATACTCTTTGTAGAGGCCCAATTTTTCGGCTATCATACAGACTATTTCGTAGTCCGTCTTGGATTCTCCCTTGGGCTCGATACACTGTTCTTCATAAATAGCGGTATTGAACTGGCCGCTGAAGGTATCCGTGGCGATATCCTCTTCCTCGAACTTGGTATTGACCGGCAGGAGGATATCGGCGAAGAGGCAATCGTTCTCCATCCAGGGGTGCTGTACCAGGAAGAACTCGATTTCGGGGCTCTGGTAGGCCCTGGTGGTGGTGTTGCTGTCGTTCCAGCAGGTCATCAGACAGGGCGTATCGGACCATATCATGTGGATTTTCGAGCACCCGTCCGCCGGATAT
>CAZCZJ010000072.1:0-12270 GCA_964503235.1 uncultured Dehalococcoidaceae bacterium
CTTTATCAATCGTCTTGGCGGTCTTTTCCTCGTCCTTCCAGTAGCCGCTCATGACCCTCGGACCGCGGGCGAGAATCTCACCGACTTCACCGGGGCCGAGTTTTTTACCATCATCATCAATAACTTTCATCTCGACATCCGACATGGGTTTGCCGATGGACGCCAGTCTCTGCAGCTTCTTCTCCTTTTCCTCCTCAGTGCCGGTAATCATATGGTCTTCCGGTCCCAGGGCGGTGATGGTAGAGGCGGTCTCCGTCTGCCCGAAGGCATTTATAAAACTCACTCCGGGAAATTCTTCTAAAGCCTTCCTGATAACGGGGAGGGGCATGGGGGCAGCGCCATAGGTTATCACCTTGAGGCTGGACAGGTCATGCTTTTTAAAGTTGGGGTGGTCGAGGAGCTGCTTGAGCATGGTGGGCACCATCATGGCGCGGTTGGCTTTCTCAGTTTCGACCAGGGTCATCCATTCCTCCGGCTCGAACTGGCGCTCCATCACCAGCGTCCGTCCGCCGTAAATGGCCGCCATCATCGCCTGGATGCCGGCAACGTGATAAAGCGGCACGGTAAGGATATTGCTTTCGCTGGCTTCGGGGTCGGCGGGGGTAACGTTCTCCAGCATATAGCTACTGAAGCTCGTATGGGACAACATAACACCCTTGGGGAACCCGGTAGTCCCGGCGGTGTACATCAGGATTGTGGTCTCATCATCGTCTATTTCCGTGATAACGTCATCGGGAGGGCTGTCTTTAATCATATCCTCGTAATACAGCATGTCGTCGTGCTTTTTTTCGATGGAGATGAGATACTTCAGGCTCTTGCATTCGGGCTGTATCGTTTTTATCATCGGAACGTAACGTTCGCCGACGATGAGGGTAGTAGCTTCGGCGGTATTGAGCATATAGGTAAACTCTTTCTCCTTGGCGCGGAAGTTAAGGGGCATGTAGATGGCTCCCATCTTCGCCACGGCAAAATAAGTCTCGACGCACTGGTTGCAGTTCACCTGGATAAAAGCTACACGGTCGCCTTGTTTTACACCCATCTTCAGCAGACCGTTAGCCAGCCGGTTGACGCGTTCGTTGAGCTGGCTGAACGTGTACCTTTTACCTTCAAAGACGATGGCCGTTTTATCCGGGCAGATTGCCGAAGCAATATTCAAGAAATCAGTAGTATTCACGCAATACCTCCAAAGCTAAATATTGACGCACTAATTCTAACGCAGCTACGGGTGTAAAATCAAACCGTAATACGATGGGTTTTATTTGCATCTGATTATCAGGTACTTACCTCACCCCCTGACCCCCTCTCCAAACAGCAATAACAACCTATCCGGTTGATACTCATGTTTGGAGAGGGGGAATTGATTTAAGAGGGGCTAGCGCCCCTCTTCACGGGATACTCTCCCTTTTTTCGGGGGTGTGAGGGGTAATCTAACGGACAAACCACCGATGCCCCGATGGCGGCGGGCGGGAATAGATATTTATATGGGGAGGGGATGGGGAACGGCTGGCGGTGCCCCCGAAATCCTAGCATCCTAACCTGTCTTTTACCTTCCAAATGATACCCGCCATCGTCTCACCGGCTTTTTCATTGATAACCACCGTCGCCTGATGGTCCATGGGAGTACTGCTGAGGTTAATAATAACCAGTTTAGCCCCGGAGCGGACGGCGTAGATGGGCATATAGGCTGCCGGGTAGACGGTAAGGGTGGAGCCGATAACGATGAAAAGGTCCGCTGCTAAAGACCGATGGCTGGCCTCCTCTAAAACATCCACGGGCAACTGCTCCTCAAACATGACGATATCCGGCTTGAGCATGCCGCGGCAGGCGGTGCAATCCGGGATTTCTTCGCCCCGTTCCAACCTTTGCTTGATTTCATCAAAGGGATAGCGCCGCCCGCATTCCAGGCACCTTGCCCACTTCATGTTGCCGTGAAGCTCATATACCATATCGTCCGGCAATCCCGCCTTCTGGTGGAGATTATCGATATTCTGCGTAATAACACATTCCAGCCTGCCCATCCCGTGCAACTCGGCGATAGCGATATGAGCGGCATTGGGCACGGCTTTATCGGAGAGCAACCCATCCCGGAAAATATGCCACTGCTTCCGCCGGGAGTCCTCGCTGGAAACGAACTTGCTGTAGGTAAAATCGTCGGGGTCGAACCGGTCCCAGATGCCACCGGGACTGCGGAAATCGGGAATTCCCGACTCCGTGCTGATACCGGCACCGGTAAAAATTACCATCTTTTTACTCCTGAGAATGAGGTCGGCGACCTCAGCCGTCAGAGCTTCGATATCCTGAGCACCCATCTTATTCCGTCCTGTCCTCTACGAGCTGGTGGCACAGTGTTTTTTCCAGGTTCAGTCCCTCATCCAGAGTAAGGTCGATTCCCCGGGTAACCGCCTGCTTGGCCAGCCGTACCGCCCTGTTACCGTACGATTTTATCCTGTCGGCCAGTTTTTCAGCTTCCGGTAATAGAGTATCGCGTGAAACCACTCGGTTTACCAGTTTTATTTTTAAAGCCTCTTCAGACGTAAGCCACCTGCCGCTCATCAGCATATCCAGTGCCAGCGCCCGGCCAACCGTCCGGGGCAGTGTCTGGCTGCCGCCCGCCGCGGGAATGATACCCAGTCCCGGTTCCGGCAGTCCGAAGCGAGCATCCTCAGCCGCCAGGCGGATATCACAGCAGAGAGCCATTTCTATGCCAGAGCCCAGCACATAACCGTGCAGGGCGGCGATAAACGGTTTATCAATACCGAGGAACCGTCCCCAGACGTCTCTATCAAAGCGTGCCTGCCGGGCGAATACGGGTGGCGGAGCGGTAAGAAATTCGGTAAGGTCGGCACCCGCGCAGAATGCTTTTTCCCCGGACCCTTTGAGGATAACGACCTCCACTTCGGGGTCATCACGGACAGCTCCCAGTACTTCGTACAGTTCATCCCTCATCCTGATGTTGTAAGCATTCAGGGCTTGAGGACGGTTGAGGGTGATATAGCCGGTGCCATTCTGTTTTTCATATATGATTACTTCAAAATCTGCCATGGTCAATCACGCCATCATCATTTAAGTCTTCCCAGATACTTTCCGGCGATTAAGCAAACCGCGCCGAAAACGAAGGCTGCTATCAACGTCTCATGGTGCCACATCTGACGTAAATTAAACCACCTGTCATCGCTGATGATTTGCTGATGAATGGCTAAAAATAACGCCGAAAAGAACAATATTATTGCCAGAATTTCAGGTAAACGTCTTATCAATTTTCCTCCTTGAGTAAAATCATTGAGTCTTTGTGATAGTTAGTTTGTTTTTGAGTAACATCTATTGACATCTAAACTCGGGTGACCGCTTCTCCCGAAAGGCGGTGATGCCCTCGGTGCGGTCGGCAGTGGTATGAAGCAGGAAGTAAAGGTCGGCTTCGAGGCGTAATCCCTGCTCTACAGTCATGTCCATTCCCTTATTGACCGCTTCCTTAAGATATTTGAGAGCTACAGGTCCCTTGGCAGATATCGTTTCCGCCAGCTTTTGAACCTCGGTTGTCAGTTTTCCCGGAGGAACGGTACTGCTGACAAGTCCCATTTCTAAAGCCTGCGCGGCGGTTATTGTCTCGGCGGTCAGCAGCATCTCGAGAGCCTTGCCCCTGCCCACGATGCGCGGCAGACGCTGTGTCCCGCCGTCCATCGGTATCATCCCGCTGGCTACCTGGGGCAAACCGAAGCAGGCTTTATCCGAGGCAATCCTGATATCGCAGCTCAAAGCTATCTCCAGGCCCTGCCCCAAGGCATCACCGTTGATGGCAGCTACCACCGGACATTCGATTGCAGCTATAGCCCCGGCGGGTTGTTGTGATAATTCTGTATCTAAATCTCTACCCCGACAGAAAACATCACCGTTCCCGGTTATGATTACTGCATAGATACTATTATCCCGGTTTATCTGCCGGCAGACGTCCTCTAACTCCCCTGCCATACGTTCATTTACAGCATTACCGGCATCAGGTCTGTTTAAAGTAACACGGGCAATATGGGCTTCGCTTGAAAAAAGAATATCGGTATATGACATCCGTCAATCCCCCGAAAGATAAGGTCTGAAATAATCTTAGAACTACTGTACACGCACGTCAAGCCAGTATGATTTCTTCATGCCGATACTACTTGAAAATTTTCATGCTTGATAGTATAGTTTAACCGATGTACCTGCCAACGGTGGAAGCTTTGAAATTGGTCATTACACCCGAAGCGTCCCAACTGCTGACCAGAATCAGCCGAATTCTCGCCGAACAAGGTATCCAGTCATATCTCGTCGGCGGTTTTGTGCGTGATACGATGATGGACCGCGTTACGGACGATATCGACATAGCCGTTGCCGCCGATGCCCTCGAAGTAGCCTCCGATATGGCTAATGCGTTAGGTGGACGGTACGTACCCCTCGATAAAGAAAACGGCGTGGGCCGGGTGGTCATTTATGACAACGCTGGGAATAAATGGGAAATCGATTTTGCCACGCTGCAGGGCGATATACAGGAGGATTTAGCACGACGCGATTTTACCATCGATGCCATGGCTGTAGAATTGAACGGTGAAATAGGAACACACATCAACATTGACGATATTATCGACCCTTTTCGTGGTCAGGACGACCTGGAAGTGAGCATAGTGAGAGCCGTAAGCAAGGATTCTTTTAAAGACGACCCGGTACGCCTGCTGCGGGGCATTCGCCTGGCGGCGGAACTGGGCTTCACCATCGAGGGTGATACTCAGGAGCTAATTCAGAGTGGAAGCAGACTCATTACAGATGTTGCCGGCGAAAGAGTCAGGGAAGAATTGCTGAGATTACTGGCGGCTGCCGGTGCCGGTAACTGGCTGGAGTATCTCGACGAATCGGGCTTGCTCACGGCTCTGATTCCCGAGATGGCACCGGCTAAAGGCGTCGACCAACCCAAAGTGCATGTCTGGGACGTTTTCGACCATTCTATTCAAACGGTAAGAGCCGTCGAGTTTATTTTCAGGGAAAACGACCTGGACTACGCCGGCAAAGAAATCCTGGAAGCTGTTCCCTGGTCGGAAGACCTGGGTCGCCATTTTGACACGGAGATAAGCAGCGGCAGCACCCGGAGGGCACTGTTAAAGCTGGCGGCGCTGCTTCATGATATTGCCAAACCTAAGACCAAAGCGATTGATGAAACCGGGAGGGCGCGCTTCCTGGGGCACCCGCAGGATGGCGCCGAAATGGCCGCTGTTATCATGGAAAGACTGAGGTTCAGTACCAGGGAAATCAAGCTGGTGGAACTGCTTATAAAATATCACCTCAGACCGACCCAGATGAGTCATGAGGACCTCCCCAGCCAGCGGGCAATCTACCGGTATTTCCGTGATACCGGTGATACAGGTATTGATATTCTTTTCCTGTCACTTGCCGACCACCTGGCTACCCGGGGTGTGGAGCTTGATATAATGCAGTGGCGGGAGCACTGCCGGATGGTCGAGTACGTACTTAATAAACATTCCGGAGAAGAAAGTCTGACGGCACCTTTGAAATTAATCGACGGACATGATATTATGCAAACTTTCGGGATGAGCCAGGGCCCCAAAGTAGGACAGCTGTTGGAAGCGGTAAAAGAAGCCCGGGCTGCCGGGGAAATCAACTCCCGCCAGCAGGCAATCGATTACGCGAAGCGTTGGCTTGATGAGGATAGTCGGCACCACCTGGAGGAAAGAACTCAGGGAGAAAAATGACCAGAAAAAACATAATCGTGCTTGTAATAATCCTATTGATATTCGGTTTTTCTTTGTGGACGCTTTTACCTCTTCAGAGCACTGTAGAGCTGGTATACCAGGCGCAATACTCAGATAACGCCACTCCTGAAGAAAAGACGGCCATAATGTCCGAAGCACTGCTGTCTATTCAACATAGTATTGATGCCAGCACCGCCAAGGGAACGGTGGAAGAAACAGGCGATGACCGTATAATAGTGGGACTTTCCGGACTCAACGATACCGACTATGCTAAACAATTGATCGGCAATATCAACAACTTCACGATTATCGAAGAGGAAGTGCGCGGAGAAAGACTCGGCCGGGCGGGATTACGGCTTGGACTCGACCTTCAGGGAGGCGTGCATCTTCTCTATGAAGCCGATTTATCTTCGATAGAGCCCGGCAGTGAAGCCGATATCATGAAAGGAATAGAATCCGTCATCCGGAACCGTATCGACCCCCTGGGCGTCACCGAGCCGGTTATCGTGGTACAGGGAACGGACCGTATAAGGGTTGACCTGCCCGGGCTCAGCATCACTGATAAGGAAAAACAGCGTCTTTCCAGCGTTGCCCTGCTGGAATTCGGAGAACTGACCACGGATAACGCTTCAGCGAAATGGACCAACGAATTGGGCATGTGGAAACCGGCAACGGCCATTATCGACGGGCAGGAGCTCGAGCTGACGAGTCGGTACTTTAATCAAAACACCTATGTAAGTATAGACAGCCTGGGAAATCTAAAGCTGGCTTTCGAGTGGGACTCGGTGGGTCAGAAAATCTCTCAGGAAGTCACGACCCGACTTCTCGGTCAACGCCTGGGTATCTTTGAAGGCGATGTTAGCCTTTACGGCGAGGACGGGCGGCCCATTGCACCGGTCGTTCAGGCGGTTATCACCGACCGGGGTGTCATCAATGGTTTAAGTCGGAACGAAGCTACCAGCCTTTCCCAGCAATTAAATGCCGGGCGTTTACCCGTATCGCTGGAAATCATCAGCGATGAGACTGTGTCTCCCCTGCTCGGTGCCAGTTTCACCGAGATGGCCTGGAAGGCCGGTATCATCGGTATCGCACTGGTGATGCTTTTTATGATACTCTACTACCGCTTTCCCGGCTTGCTAGCCAGTCTGGCGCTGGTCTATTACGGGGCGCTGGTGCTGGCATTATTCAAACTGATACCGGTCACCCTAACCCTGGCCGGACTGGGCGGCTTTATCCTGTCCATCGGTATGGCGGTGGATGCCAACGTTCTCATCTTCGAGAGGATGAAGGAGGAGCTCAGGATGGGACGAACGCTGGGCGCCGCCGTTGAGAGCGGCTTCAACCGCGCCTGGTCAGGCATCCGGGACAGCAATATCACCACGATTATCGTGTGTATAATCCTCTTCTGGGTAGGCAGCAGTATCGATTCCGGTGCACCGGTAAGGGGATTTGCTTTAACCCTGGGCATCGGTGTTCTCATTAGCATGCTTACCGCCATCGTGGTGACCAGAACATTACTTCGCACCGTGGTGGGGACCCGTCTAGCCGCCAGAACGGCGTTATTCAGTGTAGACAGGGGAAACAAATGACATTTGATATTATCGGTAAAAGATACTGGTTCTTTCTCATTTCCGGGATTGTAATCATCCTCGGGCTGCTTTCCTGGGCAATATTCGGGCTGGAGACGGGGGTTGAACTCAGCAGTGGTTCTCTTTTGACGGTAAAATTCGAGCAGGAAGTGGAACAGGGTCAGCTGGAGGAGGAGCTCACTAATCTCGGATACACCGACGCCATCGTTCAGCAAACTCAGCCGACGGGTAATTATCTCATACGTACTCACGTGCTCAGTGCTGAGGAAAAAACAGGACTGGAGGCCGGACTGCAAGCGGCATTAGGTGAGTTCAGCGGCGACCCTTCATTTGTTAATGTGGCGCCGTTGGTAGCCAGTGAGACCAGGCAGACCGCGGTTATTGCTGTAGCTTTAGCCGCTATAGGTATTCTGGCCTATGTTACCTGGGCTTTCCGGCGCATGCCCAAACCTTTGCATTACGGCACCTGCGCCATCATAGCCCTGGTGCATGATGCCCTGATTGCTCTGGGAGTTTTCTCCATACTCGGGGCGATAATGGGCTGGCAGATAAACCTGATGTTTATCACCGGTGTCCTGGCGGTAATCGGCTACAGCGTCAACAATACCGTGGTTATCTTCGATAGAATCCGGGAGAATTTAACTAGAGGAATCGGCATCAACTTCGAGACGGTAGTGAATAACAGCCTGGTAGAGACTCTGGGTCGTTCGCTTAATACCAGCCTGACCACGCTGATAGTCGTACTGGCACTCCTGTTCTTCGTCGGGGCAACCATCCAGAACTTCGTCGTCGTCCTGATAATCGGCATCATTGCCGGAACCTTCAGCTCGATTTGCATCGCTCCATCATTACTGGTGGTCTGGGACAACGACGAATGGGGGAGGTTTATTCCCCGGTTCTTGTCCTCTAAATCAAAGGCTTAGAAGCAGGAATAGATAATGTTTTCCGGCAGAAGCGGTGCCGCCCGATTATCCATACTGGTCGTTGTTAGCCTGATAATACTCAAGGTAGTGGTCGGTATTATCACCGGCAGCCTGAGTGTCCTGGCGCAGGCAATCGACAGCTTTTTCGATTTATTTGCCGTTATTATCACCTTCCTGGCTATCAGCGTGGCTGCCCGACCCGCCGACGAAAGCCATCCTTTCGGTCACGGTAAGGTGGAGAACGTTGCCGCCATCGTGCAGGCGGTTCTGATTTTCTTCGCGGGCGGCTCCATCATTTACGCGGCAGTCCGCCGCATCCAGACCGAAGCTGTCCTGGAGATGGCCGAAGCCGGTATCGGGGTGATGGCAGTATCGATAGTCGCCAGCATCTTTTTATCCCGTTATCTGCTGAGGACAGCCCGCCAGGAAGACTCGATGGCACTGGAAGCCAACGCCCATAATATCGCCGCCGACGTCTATTCCGCCGCCGCAGTATTCATCGGGCTGCTGGTCGTGCAGTTTACGGGCATCACTATTATCGACCCCATCCTGGCGGGGCTGGTAGCCCTGTATATATTCATGGTGGCTTTCGACGTCCTGAGAAAATCATTCGGAGGGCTGCTAGACGTCAAGCTGCCCGAGGATGAGGAGAGTGTTATACGGTCAGCCATCACCGAGCATTTCGGCAGAGAAGTGGTGAGTTTTCATAAGCTGCGTACGCGTAAGGCGGGCAGCCAGCGCCATATCGACCTGCACCTGGTCATGCCCAAGCATTTCAGCATCGAAAAAGCTCATGATATGTGCGAGCACCTGGAGCAGGACATAGAAAGTCGGTGGCTTAATACCGAGGTTATCATCCACGTGGAGCCCTGTGATGATAACTGCGATGAATGCGGGCTTACCTGCGAGGACAGGAAAAGCTAGGTCGCCTGAACGTAGCCGATAATCCCCTTGACGATGAAATATCCGCCGAAGTAAAGCAGCGCCAGAGCCAGCAAAACGAATACCCACTCCTGTATCTTCGGCCCCCAGAACTTGTGTGTCCGGTAGATAACAACGGAGACCAGCGACAGCCAGACGAGGTCGCAGAGCCAGTGGACGACGATAAACAGGGACAAGCCCCAGTCGCCGACCGCATCGAGGAAGTTCATAAGGAGGAGGCTGCCTACCGTTACCCACCACACCAGGAAGAACGGATTGAGTCCGCTCATCAATATGCCGGCCACAAAGGCGTTGTAGGTAGTGTCCCTGCCCTTGCGGGCCATCTCCCGGCGGGCACGGTAAAGTCCGGTGCCCATCCAGATAATCATACCGCCACCCAGGATTGCCAGCACCAGGCTCACGACTTCATTCTCGAAGAACTGCGCCAGCCCGAAGTAAACCAGCAGTATCAAGGGCACCTCGATGACGGCATGTCCCAGGGATACCAGGACGCCGGCCCACGGCGACTTTAGACTTTTAGCCAGGGTAACCGCGAACATGGGACCGGGTGCCATCACGCCCGAAAGCGATGTTAAGATAACCGTTCCGATAGCTGCGAGCAAACCGACCTCAAATAGATAAAAGACTTACGGTGCTATTATAGCATCAATACGGTTATTCGTGCCTTTAGTGTCATTGCGAATCCCGATGTAATCGGGGCGAGGCAATCCGTTTTATTGTCTACCTTACCCCCTGTGTCCCCCTCTCCTGGCAAGGCGTTCCGCAGGAGAGGGGGAAGATATATTAAGAGGGGATGGCGCCCCTCTACGCAGGCTACTCCCTATTGAGTAGTGTATTAATCTATCCCCCTGGCCCCCTTCCTTTGGTAAAGGAAGGGGGAATTTTATAAAGGGAATATAGCTGATTGTGTTTTTCATTCATAAAGGCCAGTAGCGGGAATAATTGAAAAAGGACGCCGCCTCCTTTACCCCTGCCGGTGGTGGGTTACTAAATCCCTCTCAATCTCCCTTTACGAAAGGGAGACGAAATATTTCTTTAAGGCATTGGGTGGGAATTCTTCGACAGGCTCAGAATGAGCGGGGAAGATAGGGCGGCTGACTAAAGGAGACGGGCAGGATGCCCATGGGCGGTGGGTGGGAATAGATAAATTAGGGGTTGGGGAGGAGATATAGCCGGATTAGCCGAGGAAGATACGAGGGCGGGCTTGGGTGGTAAAGAAGAAAGCATACTCCCTTAGTACGCCTAATATCACTATATTTAATTATATACCACGCACGAAATATCCTATTAGGAAAAATATTAAAGAAACA
The DNA here is from genome assembly GCA_964503235.1 of uncultured Dehalococcoidaceae bacterium. Taxonomy (GTDB): domain Bacteria; phylum Chloroflexota; class Dehalococcoidia; order Dehalococcoidales; family RBG-16-60-22; genus W425. The sequence continues at coordinate 10,497 of CAZCZJ010000072.1, forward strand.
AAAAAGGTTATTATTGCAGTACGCCATAGCGACTTTTTAGACTCTCCTGCTATTTCTCCTCTAATGGTCTGCGCAATGGCTTCTATTTGGGTTTTGCTAAGCTTTTTAAGATTTTCATAACGTTTAACATCAGCCTGCAACTTGGTAACTATTTTACTTCTACTCTCTATTTCTGACTCTATATCTGAAATTACCGATATAGAACTCTTGAGATTTTCAGACAATGCGTTAATTTTATCTTCTATAGTTGGAGATTTCTCTCTCTTTCTAAATCGCATATAATAAGAAATAAAGGTAACTATAGCAGTAATAACTACAGCCGAGCCAAGACTTGTAAAAAAAGCTAGTGAAAAATCAGACATAGATTAGTATCCCTAAAATGTTAGATTATGATATCATCTTTAAAGATATCTGAAATATCATGATATATATTCTCATGAATATTCTACCATATTATGTCAAACTCCTTTTATAACCTCCTCTAGAACCCTCTTCCATGCCCTGCCCAGCTTTTTATAATCTATCTTTATCTGCGTGCGGCCTACGGTTATGCCATCCTCTATAACGCTCTCTAATTTCTCCTTATCGAAGGGCAAACCCCGGAAACGGCGGAGGATTATTTCTCTCTCCTCAGTGGCGACGGACTCGATGCCCGCCCGGGCGGCCAGGCCCTTAATCCTGACGGCGTAGAAGAGGTTCTCCACCTCCTCCGGCACCGCCCCGAAGCGGTCGCGGTAAGCCTGCGCCAGGTCGTCTATCTTTTGATGGGCATCCGGGTGGGCCAGGTCGCGGTAAAGCTCGAGTCGTGAATTAACATCGGGCACGTAGTCCTCGGGGATATAGGCATCGAGGGGCAAATCGATGGTGGGTGCGGGGAGACGGGGCGGCTTTTCTTCACCGGCAATACGGGCTTTCCGCTCCTCGACAGCCTCGGCCAGGAGGCGGGTATAGAGGTTAAAGCCCACGGCGGTGATGTGGCCGCTCTGGCGGTGCCCGAGCAAAGTCCCGGCGCCCCTGATTTCCAGGTCTTTCATGGCGATGCCGAACCCGGCGCCGAGCTCGGTGGCTTCGTAGATAGTCCTCAAGCGCTGGCGGGCGACCGGCGTCAGCGCCTTGCCGCTGTCGTAGAGAAAATAGGCGTAAGCCAGGTTCGTCCCGCGGCCTACCCTGCCCCGCAATTGATAAAGCTGCGTCAACCCGAACTTGTCGGCGCGGTTGACAATCATGGTATTTACGTTGGGCATGTCCAGTCCCGACTCGATAATCGTCGTGCACACCAAGACATCGATTTTCCCCCGGCTGAACTCGGTCATGACCCTTTCCAGCTCTTCCTCGGGCATCTGACCGTGCCCGATGCCGACCGTTGCCTCGGGAACTAAATCCCGCAGGTGTTCAGCAATCATCCAGATGCTCTGCACCCGGTTATGCACGAAAAATACCTGGCCGTTACGTTCCAGTTCCCGGAGGATAGCCTCCCGGACCATGTGTTCGTCATAGGCCGCGACGTAGGTGCGTACGGGCAGGCGATCTTCGGGAGGCGTCTCCATGGTGCTCATGTCCCTCACTCCCACCAGCGACATGTGCAGGGTACGGGGAATCGGGGTGGCGCTGAGGGTAAGTACGTCGACTTCCTGCCGCATCTGCTTGAGGTATTCCTTGTGATTGACGCCGAAGCGCTGTTCTTCATCGATAATCAGCAGTCCCAGGTCCTTGAAAGCGATGTCTTTCTGAATGAGGCGGTGGGTGCCGATGCAGATATCCACGGTGCCGCCAG
>CAZCZJ010000073.1:0-12259 GCA_964503235.1 uncultured Dehalococcoidaceae bacterium
GTCCACTGCTGTCACGCCGACGGCAGCCTGAAGAGTTATGACGAGGTGCAACAGGGGATGGTCGGTCTGTTTATGAGGACCCGCAGCATGGATAAAGATAAGGCCGAGCAGGCAGCCAGGGACTATATGGCGACGATGCCGGCCTGGGTGGGGAGATAGCCGGAGAGACGAACCATGAGCATGGATATGTTTGAAGAACAGGAAGAAAAGCAGGCCGAGGAACAGCAGTTCCAGCAGGCACCGCTGGCCACGCGGATGCGGCCCAACAACCTCGGCAGCTTCGTGGGGCAGGAACATATACTCGGTAAGGGGCGCGTCCTCCGGAAACTGATAGAGTCCGACCGCGTACCTTCCATGATTTTCTGGGGACCACCGGGATGCGGTAAGACCACCCTGGCTTTTATTATCGCCAACAGCACCGGAGCGCACTTCGATCCCGTCAGCGCCGTCAGCGCCAGCGTGGCCGACCTGCGGCGTATTGTCGTCCAGGCCCGGGAGCGACGCAAGGTACAGATGCAGAGGACCATCCTATTCATCGATGAAATCCACCGTTTTAACAAGACCCAGCAGGATGCCGTGCTACCATTCGTCGAGGACGGCACGGTAGTCCTCATTGGCGCCACCACGGAGAATCCGTCTTTCGAGGTTACCTCGCCCCTCCTTTCCCGCACCCGGGTGCTGCCTCTGAAGCCCCTCTCCGAAGAGGAAATCCAGATTCTGATTCTCCGGGCGCTGAGCGATAAATTCGAGGGAATCGGCGACCTGAACGCCCACCTGGAACCCGACGCTTTGAACCATCTCATCACGGCATCAAATCACGATGCCCGGGTGGCTTTGAACACGGCCGAGACCGCCGCTATGAGCACGCCCCCCAATGAAGAAGGCAAGCGCATTATTACGCTCTCTACTATCGAAGACGTTTTTCAGCGAAGAGCCGTCATCTACGATAAAAAGGGAGACCAGCACTACGACAATATCTCCGCCCTGCACAAGTCAATGCGCGGCTCCGACCCGGATGCCTCTTTATACTGGCTCACCATCATGCTCGAAGGCGGGGAAGACCCGCTGTATATCGCGCGGCGGTTGATACGGTTCGCCTCGGAGGACGTCGGCATGGCTGACCCGCAGGCGCTCGTGGTTGCCATGGCAGCCCAGCAGGCAGTCCACTTCGTCGGTATGCCTGAGGGCAACCTGGCGCTGGCTCAAGCCGTTGTCTATTTAGCCACCGCCCCCAAGAGCAACTCCCTTTATGAAGCCTATTCCAAGGTGCAGCAGGAGATTCATCAGGGCACCCAGGAATCTGTCCCCCTGCACCTCCGCAATCCGGTAACGCCGCTCATGAAGGAAATGGGGTATGGCGAAGGCTATAAATATGCCCATGATTACCCCGAGCATTTTGTAGAGCAGCAGAACCTGCCCGAATCGCTTAAAGGCAAGCGATTTTATACTCCCGGTCAGCAGGGATACGAAAAGCAGGTAGACGAGAGGATGAAGGACTGGTGGAAGAAGGCCGATAGACCCAAACCGAAAAAAGACCTGCCCGAGACTTCTGACGATTTAGAGGTCTAGATAGTCACCCGCCGAGCCTGTAATTACCTTGACAACCATTCCGAATCTCCTTTAGACTTATTTAAGTTTTAATATCATTATATGCATTGTTTTTATAGGTATTAACGCTGGACAGCCCGGTAAAATTCTCATCGGAAGAGGAGAAACCGCCATGGTTAGATTACCTTTTGTCCCCAAGGAAATGAAATTCTTCGAGCTTTTTGAAGGAAGCGCTCATAATACCGTGGAGGCAGCCAAGGCGCTGAAGGAAATGATAGAATCCTGGCAGTTTATCGACAGCCGGGCGGCGGAAATCACCGAACTGGAGCATAGCGGTGATACTATTACGCATCAGATTATTTCTCTTTTACACCGTACCTTTGTCACTCCTTTTGACCGTGAAGATATAGCTTTACTGGCTCATACCATGGATGACATTCTCGATTTTATCCACGCCGCCGCTGACGCCATGTTTATCTACAAAATCAAGGAGCCCACGCAAAGGGCTAAAGAGCTGGCCGATATCATCCTTCAGGGTGCGGATGAGGTGGAAAAGGCTGTCTCCGGACTGAGAAAACGGTCGCAGCTGAAGATGGTCCAGGAGCGGTGCGTGGAAATCAACCGACTGGAGAATATGGCCGACCGCGTCTACCGTGCCGGTATGGCGGAGCTTTTTGATAATACCGATAATATCGCCGAGATTATAAAATGGCGTGAAATTTACGGGCACATGGAAAGTGCCACCGACAGGTGCGAGGATGTGGCTAACGTCCTTGAAGGGGTAGCCCTCAAGCATGCCTGATGCCAATTATAGCCTGTTAATAATAATTATCATTCTGGCCGTGGGTTTTGGATTTACCAACGGACTTAATGATGCCGCCAATGCCATAGCTACCGCCATCAGTACCCGTGCCATGTCTCCCCGGTCGGCGGTAATAATGGCTTCCATTTTCAACTTTGCCGGAGCCGCCACCGGACTCGCAGTTGCCCGGACCATCGGTAAGGGCATTCTCATTCCGGAGGCGGTTACCTTTATTACCATGATTGCTGCCCTCGCCTCGGTTATTATCTGGGGAGCTCTGGCAACCTATCGAGGTCTTCCGGTAAGTATTACCCACGGTTTTGTCGCTGGTTTAGCGGCAGCTGGAATAGCGGCGGCAGGCAGCGACGCGGTCGTGTGGGGTAAGATGGCCCGGGTTATGTCAGCGGTAATCACGGCGCCTCTATTGGGTTTTCTCGGCGGTTTTGTGATCATGGTCTGTTTTCTCTGGGTATTAAAAAGAGGCGCGCCGAATACTATACGTAGCGTCTTCAGTAAGTTACAGATACCGGCAGCGGCCTTCGTGGCTTACGCCCACGGAAAAAACGATGGACAGATGCCGGTGGGAGTCATTACGATGGCGCTAGTTACCTATTACGGTGATGTAAGTAAATGGGACCATCTGTCTATAACGGACCCTTCCATGTGGTGGGTTATCGTGCTTTCTGCCCTGGCGATAAGCTCCGGGATGGCACTGGGGGGCAGGAGGGTAATCAAAACGGTGGGCATGAGGGTCACTACTTTGACTCCGGTTCAGGGATTTACAGCCCAGGCTTCCGCGGCGATAGTTATTGAGTCAGCCTCGCAGCTGGGTATTCCGGTGAGTACCACCCATTGTGTGAGTTCGTCAATAATGGGAGTGGGCGCCACGAAGCGTTTTTCGGCGGTGCGCTGGGGGATAGCGGGAAATATCATCGCCGCCTGGATACTGACATTCCCTATCTGCGGGCTGCTGGGGTATTTCTTTTCCTGGATTTTGCACCTGGTGTTCTAGGGGTTTGAAGAGAACCTTTCGTATTTATTAAGGGTGATTTTTATCTACCTCACCCCCTGTGTCCCCCTCTCCTTACGAGGTGTCAAAGGAGAGGGGGAGGTTTAGGAAGAGGGGCGCAGCCCCTCTTCGACGCCCCGTTCTAAGGATGGAGGGATACGCACCTCCAGGCTGGCTACTCCTGGATAAAATCCCTCTCCATCTCCCTTTACGAAAGGGAGACGACACATTGTTGAAACAGTATTGACCCCCTTTGAAAAAGGGGGTCAAAGGGGCGGGTGGAACTACCGGACAGTAGCACAATGATACAGGGCGGCTTGGGTGGGAATAGATATTTTTACTTAACCCATTGTGTTAACCGGCAGGAGAATCATAGATTTTCTGCATAAGATAGACATCTAAGAACTTGCCGGATTTACGGCCGACTTCTTTCATAATCCCGATATGTTCGAAGCCAAATGATTCCGCAATATGCACGCTTATGGCATTGCCTTCAGCAATTCGAGCGATTATGGTGTGAAATCCAGCGTTTTGTCCAGCCTGAATAATTGCCTCCGAGAGCTTCTTGCCAATTCCCTGACCCTGGTAGTCTTCTGTGACATAAAGAGAAATTTCCGCGGTACCGGAGTAGGCACGGCGGTCCGACCACCTGCTTAGGCACGCCCAACCGACAATAAGGTCACCCTGTTGAGCTATAATTATGGGATATTCAGGACCGTAATGCGAAAACCAGACTTTTTGCTCCTCAAGTGTTTTAGGATTGGTATCGAATGTGGCTACGGTATTGAGAATAGCCTGATTGTAAATCTCGGTAATGGCGCTCAGGTCCTGTAATACAGCCGGCCTTATCTTTAACATGATTATTCGTCCTGCGACCGATTAGAGGGATATTTCCCGGGGTTTCACCCGGCATTTCTCGGCTTCAAAAATAGCTTTGATATCGGCAACGGCACGGTTTACTTCGCCCTGACGGTTAAGTACGATATAGTCGAACATCGATAGCTTCTCAAGCTCCTTATTGACGGTTTTTATGCGCAGGTCGAGGTCTGCTTCCGATTCGGTACGACGCTGTCGAAGCCTGGTAATGAGCTCCTCAACCGACGGGGGTGCCAGGAAAATAAAAACAGCCTCGGGTACTATTTTCTTTATCGTCAAGGCTCCCTGAACGTCGATCTTGATGACGACATCCTGTCCGCTGTCAAGGGCTTGCTTGACGGGCTCTCGGGGCACGCCGTACCAGTTACCGTAAACACTGGCGCTCTCCAGCAGCTCATCAACGGTTCTCATTTCCTGGAACTTATCATTGGAGATGAAGTGATAGTGTTTGCCGTCTCTTTCGTTGGGGCGTGGCTCTCGGGTAGTGACCGTGGTAACGTGCACGGCGGGAAAACCGGACTGTTCAAGTCTGTCTAAAACCGTGTCCTTACCGGCCCCGGAGAGACCGGAGAGTACTAAAAGGAGGGGTAGCTTGGGTGGATTGAGAAGAGTACTGTCCTCTTCACTCATATTCACTGTCGCTTTGTCCCGGCTTTACCGGGGCGACGGCACGGGTGCCTAGTGCCCGGCTCATGATAGTCTCCGGAGCGAGTGCCGCCAGAATAATATGACCGCTATCAGTAAAGATAACGGCCTTGGTCCTTCTCCCGCTGGTCATATCTACCAGCTTCCCGTTGTTTCTACCTTCGTGAATGGTGCGTTTGGTGGGGGCTGAATTAGGTGAGGCAATAGCGATAACCCGGCTCATCGCTAATATGTTATTAAATCCAATGTGAACCAATTCTACGGCCATGATATCACCTCGCACGCTATTGATAAGGTATATTTTAAAGTTCTGGTTGATATAGAAATCAATATCATATTCGCCAAAGCCGGTTGTAAAACATCAAGATATGCCATAGAAAAATAACGAGTGGCATATAGTCATATAATCTTGTATGGGAATATCTGGCTATAAGCTATCACTTGTCTCTGGGCTTGTCAAGGGCGGTTTACACTCGTTGTGGGCTGTATTTTGATGTTTTGTATATAAATATTTACAATCTTCATACTAAAACTAATACCTTTTCCTCTTTTCATAAGCGTGATATTGTGTTAGAATATTCTATAGCCTTAAATAATTGATACGCTCCTTAACAATATTGAGGTAGAAAAAGAGAAGATTGCCTCTTGGTGGTTAGAGCGGGGTGGAACCACCCGTTCCCATCCCGAACACGGAAGTGAAATGCCCCAGCGCAGACGATACTGAGGGGGCGACCCTTTGTGGAAAATATGCCACTGCCAAGAGGCTTTTATTCTCCATAACCTGATATTAGTCAAACAAGTAGATTTGGTCTGCGAGCCCTGCTTGCTTTGCAATTTGCTTTATTATAAGATGAAAATAGGTAGTGTATAATAAGGTGGAGTAGCTTAAGGAAAGAAATATGGCCAGCAGATTTGAGAAATTTTCAGAAAGAGCCCGCCGTGTCCTCACCGTAGCGCAGGAAGAAGCCCGGAACCTGAACCACAGCTATATAGGTACCGAGCATATCCTGCTGGGTCTGGTGCGTGAGGAAGAGGGGGTGGCTGCCAGGGTACTTACCAATCTCGGTATCAGCCTGAGTAAGGTACGCTCGGCGGTGGAATTTATCATCGGACGCGGCGAGAAGCCGAGTACCGGTGAAACGGGCTTGACCCCCCGAGCCAAGAAAGTAATTGAGCTGGCGATAGATGAAGCCCGCCAGCTTGGTCATAACTATATCGGCACCGAGCACCTGCTGCTCGGACTGTTACGTGAGGGTGAAGGGGTGGCTTCCAATGTCCTCGACAGCTTCGGCATTACACTGGAACGAACCCGCGCCGAAGCAGCCCATATTCTCACCCAAGGCGTACCCAAGGCTAAAATGAGCCGCAGCGCCAGCCGCACCCCGGCCCTCGACCAGCTGGGTATCGACCTTACCGCCGCCGCCCGTGCCGGAAAACTCGACCCGGTTATCGGCCGGCATAAAGAAATCGAACGATTGATTCAGATACTGAGTCGACGTACCAAGAATAATCCCGCCCTTATCGGTGAACCGGGTGTGGGCAAAACAGCCATCGTCGAAGGCCTGGCACACCGCATTATTGCCGGTGACGTACCCGAGACGCTGGAAGGCAGGCGATTGCTTGCCCTGGATATGGGTTCGCTGGTGGCGGGCACCAAGTACCGCGGCGAGTTCGAAGAGCGACTGAAGAAAATCATCGAAGAAATCAAAACAGCGGGTAACTGCGTTCTGTTCATCGATGAATTTCATACTATGGTAGGCGCCGGCGCCGCCGAGGGCGCGGTAGACGCTGCTAATATACTCAAGCCGTCGCTGGCTCGCGGTGAGCTGCAGTGTATCGGCGCTACCACTCTCGATGACTACCGTAAATATGTCGAGCGTGATGCGGCCCTGGAACGCCGCTTTCAACCGGTCCTCGTCGAGGAACCTTCGGTAGATGAAACGCTGGAGATATTGCGCGGCATAAAAGAGCGCTATGAAGAGCACCACAATCTGACCATAAGCGAAGAGGCCATTAATGCCGCCGCCACGTTAGCCTCCCGGTATATACCCGACCGTTTTCTGCCGGATAAGGCGATAGACCTGATTGATGAAGCCGCATCGAGGGTGCGGATCAGGAACCGGACCATGCCCATTACGCTGAAAGAAGCCAAGCAGCTGGGCGACAGCATCCGTAAGGATAAGGATGCCGCTCTGGCGACGCAGCAGTACGACTATGCCGCGGAACTCCGTGAGCGTGAACTTCAGATAGACGACAAGATTAAAACACTCGAAGAAGAATGGCGGAGCGAGCAGCAGCAGGAGAAGCCCGTGGTGGTAGCCGAAGACATCGCCGAGGTTGTCAGTATGTGGACCGGTGTCCCGGTGGTACAACTGGCCGGTGATGAGACAAGTCGCCTCCTCAATATGGAAGAGAAAATCCACGAGCGTATCGCCGGACAGGACGAGGCTATCGTTACCATCGCCAAGGCGATAAGAAGGGCGCGGGCCGGACTGAAAGACCCGCGGCGTCCCATCGGTAACTTTATCTTCCTGGGGCCGACGGGCGTCGGTAAGACAGAGCTGGCCAGGACACTCGCCGAATTTATGTTCGGAGGTGAAGACAGCCTTATCAGGATTGACATGTCCGAATTCATGGAGAAGTTTGCCGTTTCCCGATTGGTCGGAGCACCGCCGGGATATGTTGGCTATGACGAGGGAGGACAGCTTACCGAGGCGGTCAGGCGGAAATCGTACAGCTGCATACTCCTTGACGAAATCGAGAAAGCACACCCCGACGTGTTCAATCTGCTTTTACAGATTTTCGATGACGGCCACCTGACCGATGCCAAAGGCCGACGCGTCGATTTCCGCAACAGTATCATTATCATGACCAGCAACATCGGCGCCGAGCTTATCCGCAAGGGCACGACAATAGGATTTGCATCCCGCAGCGATGAAGCCAAGACCCGGGAGCAGACTTACGAGAGAATGAAAGAGAACCTGCTCGGAGAACTGAAGAAAGCTTTCCGTCCCGAGTTTCTCAACCGTATCGACAGCGTGGTGGTTTTCCATTCGCTTACCAAGGAACAGATACGGTCAATCGTCGACCTGATGCTGGGCTCGGTAAGCCAGCAGCTCCGGGAAAAGGAAATCAAGCTGGAAGTCACCGAAGCGGCCAAGGACTTTATAGGCGAGAAGGGCTATGACGAGGTCTTCGGCGCCCGGCCGCTGCGGCGCGTCATTCAGGACATGGTGGAAGACAAGCTGTCCGAAGCGGTACTCCGTGAAGAGTTCAAGACTTTTAGCCGGATATTCGAGACGGAGATAGCCATTAAGAAACCAGAAATCATACCACAGGCACTCAAGGCTGCCGGTGAGCTCCCTGATGTCGTTGCCACCGAAAGCACCGACGATTCGATAACAGTGTATTCGACGAAAAGCGTAAAGTTCGACCTGGAGAAGATAGTAAAAGACCAGGTTAAGGAACTGCTTAAAGACGAACCCGAGGGCGGATTGAGGGACAAACAACTCACCGAGCCCAAGATAACCGAGAATTCTTACGTCTCATACGTCATCGTCGATGTCAAGAATGAAGAGATAGTTATCAAGTCGAAAGGAAGTTTCACTCTTCCCAGTATGCCGGTAGGCGCTGCCACGGGATAAATTTTATAAATACTCCGTCCGGTTCCGGTTGATTTCAGATGATTTCCCCTTATGTCCCCCTGTGTTCTTCTGCGTGGCTATAACGCGCGAGCCTTTATGAAAGGGCGACGATACTATTAGCCTCACCCCCTGTGGGGAGTTTTAATCCATCCCCCTAGCCCCCTTCCTTTGATAAAGGAAGGGGGAATTTTACAAAGGGAATATAGCTGATTGGTTTTTTCTTATAAAAAGGCCAGTGCCGTGAATAATCAGGAGATGACGCCGCCTCCTTTACCCCGCCTTTTTTATTTCATCACCACACCCCGGTGATTTTCTTGACCACCCGCCCGCCCTCGAACCATTGTGAGCTGACTCCGCAGGTAAGGGCACTACCACCCCATCTGGGAGGCAATATAAATCCACCTTTACGAAAGGGGGACACGGGGTGGGGAGGTATTATCGGATTATATGTGGATGCCAGAGGGCGGTCGGGTGGGAAAAGATATTAAATAGGGGGAGGGGTCAAGGGTGAGGCAGGCATCCGTTGACCAGATGCCAATAAAATAATCGAACACATGGCGTGACTTGTTAATCAGGGTCATGTATAATAGGGCGGTAGTAACTCAGATATAGAAGCTACCGTCCTTTAGTTTTATAGCAGAGAAGAGAAAGGGGCTTGAGAATTGGCACGAGAAACGGTAGAAGTTCCTATAACAGGTAAGATAATCAGCGTTGATGTGAAAGTAGGTGATGCCGTCAAAGAGGGGGACGTTATCTGCATGCTGGAGTCCATGAAAATGGAAAACCCGATTCTTTCCCCGGTTGACGGTAATGTGGTCGAAATCGGCGTTGCCGCCGAACAGGTAGTCAAGCCCGGTGAAGTAATCGCCGTTATTGAATATTAAATATTATATACATTATTTATATAAAATATTCAAAAAGCAGCGTTTAGTGCTGCGTTAAAACTATATCCACCGGTTTTGTTGATAGGAAAATGGAGTTACATCCTCTTGTATTCGCTCTGCTGGCCTACGGAATAGCCGCCGTCATCGCCGTATGCGTGACTTTCATTGTCAAAATCATTTCCTTTTCCGTCCAGCGTAAAAAGGGCGCTGCCGAAGAAACCGCCGAAGCGGAAGAAATCGCCAAAACGGAAGATAAAGGCGGTAATTCACAATGAATATCCTAGAATTCTTTCAGGGTATTTACACGTTTTTCCAAGACGAGCCACAAATCGCCCTGGCCAGGCTGCTACTGGTAGCCCTGGGGATATTATTTATTTACCTTTCCTATAAAAAGGTCCTGGAACCCCTGATAATGCTGCCTCTGGGCATAGGTATGATTGCCGTCAACGCCGGACTGATGGTCATGGAAGCCGGTGACGTGGGCAATCTCTTCATCAACCCCATGGCGGGTAACCTCGAAGAGCTGATGTACTACCTGCAAATCGACTTCCTTCAGCCGATATACACCTTCATGTTCAGCAACGGACTCATCGCCTGCCTTGTTTTCATGGGTATCGGCGCCATCACCGATATCGATATCCTGCTGGCCCGACCCGGTATGAGCCTGTTCCTGGCGATGTTTGCCGAACTGGGCACGATACTGACGCTGCCGATAGCCATGGGATGGGGCCTGGCGTCCAACGCAGCGGCGTCGATAGCGCTGGTGGGGGGCGCCGACGGACCCATGGTCCTCTACGGCTCGCTGATAATGGCTAAAGACCTGTTCGTGCCGATTACCATCGTGGCTTACGTGTATCTGGGTTTTTGCTATGCCGGTTACCCTTTCCTGGTGCGGATAATACCGCGGCGGATGCGGGAGACGGAGATGGACTGGAAGACAATCCCCCAGGTCTCGGCAGGCGCCAAGTTCGCTTTCTGCATCGCCACCTTTACACTGCTGGCGTTCCTCTTCCCGGTAGCCACGCCGCTGTTCGCCTCTTTCTTCCTGGGGCTGGCGATTAAAGAGGCGGGGATTACCCGCTTCGTCGAGTTCCTCTCCGGGCCGCTGCTCTACGGCGCTACCCTGTTCCTCGGCTTTACGTTGGGGGCTTTACTCGGCGTGGATATCATCCTTGACCCGAGGGTGTGGAAACTCCTCGTGCTGGGCGTGATTGCCCTGTTGCTTTCCGGTCTGGGGGGAATAGCGGGGGGTTTAATCTTCCGTAAGATATCCAAGGAACCCTTCAATCCGCTGCTGGGAATCGCCGCCGTTTCCTGCGTGCCGACCACCGCCAAGGTGGCGCAGAAGTGCGCCATGCAGGTCAACAAGAAGGCGATGATACTGCCCTTTGCCATGGGGCCCTGCGTGGCCGGGGTGATTACCACCGCCATCATAACCGGCGTCTATATCAGCGGGCTGAAGTTCATCAGCGGGTAGGGGGATAAGGGGTGGCAATTTAACGGACAGGCCGCCCCTGCCGCGAGGGTGGCCAGGGTGGGAAAAGATATCAACGAGGGGGTGGGGAAAAGGCTGTGGACACACGCCTTTCTCCTGTCTGTGAACTCTACTCTACTTTGGTAACACGCAGGGAGTAGTCTGCCGGGAGTTTATCCGCGAGTGCCTCAACGTATATTATTTTCTCACCAGCGCTAGTGAAGGTATGGTCCGTCATCCCGCTTTCCATGGCATCGACACGGAGTATATGGAATCTATCGTTATAGTAGCGCTCGTATACCAGAATAACATCATCGGATAATGAGCTAGCTTCAAATGTGTACGTGGTATTGACGGCTACATTAAGACTGTAGGTATGCCGTCTGTAATCTTTGTCTTTAAAATCGGGTGGGTCTTCTGGCATAATGGTGTTTTGATACGTTAATCCAGTTTCGATTTTGATAGGTTTACTCTTGAAAATAGGGCTGAATATTAATATCAGGACGATAGCCACCAATACTATACCCGAGATTATCATGACCCTGGATTTCTTAGACACAATCGGCACTCCGTTAAATTCAGTTTATAATGTGGAATCCTGACGCTTTATATGTTATTTATCATAATAAATATTACCTTACGATATTGTCAATTAATTGCTTCCCTTGCCTAAATACCCCAAATCCTGTAAAGTCAAACTGTGAGCAAAACGGAAAAATCTTCCGCTAAAATGGTGTTCGTGTGCCAGGAATGCGGCCGGGAAAGCTTTAAGTGGCTGGGGCGCTGCCCCGACTGCCAGCAGTGGAACACCTTCGTGGAAATGAAGGTCAAAACCTCAGTGGCGACGTCACGTCCGCTTAATCCCCTCTCCCCGCCTCAGGAACTCTCCGGCGTGGAAATCGAGACCACCCGCCGGATGCCCCTGCCGATAGCCGAGTTCAACCGGGTCCTGGGAGGCGGGCTGGTAGCCGGCTCGATGGTGCTCATCAGCGGCGACCCCGGCATCGGCAAGTCCACCCTTTTATTACAGGCGTCGGCGGCTATTGCCCGGAACGGCAGCCGCGTGGTCTACGTTACCGGGGAGGAAACGGTAAGCCAGATAAAACTGCGGGCGGAGCGACTGAAAATCGACGGCGCGGGGCTTTTCATCATTGCCGATACCGACCTCGAGGCTGTCCTGGGTCAGATAGAGCAGCTCTCGCCGGGGCTGGTGGTCGTCGATTCCATCCAGACCGTCTATTCGCCCGATATGGAGGCCACGCCGGGAAGCATCAGCCAGGTGCGGGAATGCACGGTACGGTTGATGCAGTGGGCCAAGTCCGGCGGCGTGGCGGTGTTCATCGCCGGGCACGTTACCAAGGAAGGCGCTATCGCCGG
>CAZCZJ010000074.1:0-11687 GCA_964503235.1 uncultured Dehalococcoidaceae bacterium
ATGATTGCCTTCTTCGGTCTGCACGCCAGCGAGATAGCGGCAGGCACGGAGAGAGCGGCGGGTTATATGCCCGTATCGAACTTCGGCGCTTCACTAATCCCCACGGGAACTTCCGTTGGAACCCTGGAAACGGCGGTTGATATATTCTGGTGGATTCACGCTATTGTGTTGCTGGCTTTCCTCAACTACCTGCCGTACAGCAAGCATATGCATGTCCTCACCGCTATTCCCAACTGCTTTTTCAAGAGTCTGGACAAGGTAAGAACCCAATCGAAAGAGGAGTTCGCCAAGGGGAACGCCTATGGCGTCGGGCAGATAGACCAGTTTCCCTGGAAGGGACTGTTTGATTCCTGTGCCTGCACCGAGTGCGGACGCTGCTCGGATGTCTGCCCGGCAACCTTTACCGGTAAAGCTCTGGAACCTCGCCTTGTTATTCATGATATCAAGGTCAACCTGCTGAAAAATTACAACGGTCAGGCCGGAACGCTGCCGTTAATCGGCGGCGAGGTTGAGGGCAGCGTAGCGGAGGAAGTCCTCTGGGACTGCACCACCTGCGGCGCCTGTATGGAGGTCTGCCCGGTATTCATCGAACACGTGCCGCGAATCGTGGATATGCGGCGGTACTTGGTGGAAATGAAAGCCAAATTCCCCGACGAACTGCTGACTTTCTTCGAGAATATGGAGCAACGCAGCAATCCCTGGGGAATGGCCCCCACCGAACGCACCAAGTGGGCGGCGGATATTGACGTTAAACCTTTCGAAGCCGGACGGACCGAGTATCTCTTCTACGTGGGTTGTGCGGGGGCCTTCGATTCGCGGAACCGTCACACCACATTGTCGATGGCCAGGATTCTCGATAAAAGCGGCATATCCTGGGGGATTCTGGGGAGGGAAGAGATGTGCTGCGGCGATAGCCTGCGGCGACTCGGTAACGAATATGTGTTCGACCGGATGGCGAAGACCAATCTCAAGATGTTTGCGGAAAAGGGCATCAGGAAAATAATTACCCAGTGTCCTCACTGCTACAGCACCATGAAAAACGATTATGCGCAATACGGAGCTAACCTGGAAGTAGTCCATCACACCGAGTTAATTCAGAAATTGCTGCTTGAGAATAAACTACCGCTAAAGAATCCCGACGGACTCGGTAAGGTGCTGTATCACGACTCCTGCTATCTGGGGCGGTATAACTCCATATTTGACGCCCCGCGTCAGGTAATATCTCAGGCGACGGGCGAAGCACCCGCCGAAATGGAACGAAATCGCGAAAGCGGCTTCTGCTGCGGCGGCGGGGGCGGACGGATGTGGATGGAAGAGCAGCAGGGGAAACTTATCAACGTGGCGCGTGTCGAAGAAGCATTAGAAGAGAATCCGGATACTGTATGCGTGGCCTGCCCTTACTGTATGACCATGTTTGAAGACGGCCTGAAAGACAAGGAAGCCGATGAGAGGGTACGGGTCCTGGACCTGGCTGAAATCGTAGCCAGGGCTCTCCTCGAATAGCCCGGATAACGTCAGCAGGGCTGGACTAATATTGGTTAATATATTATAATAACCGTGGTGTCAAGGGATATATAATCAGATGGAGCACTGTTTTCAGGAGGAAATTATTGGACCGGCTTGATTCCAGGTATACATCCCTCCGCTTTTCTTGACATGGTGATATTAACGGAAAAAAACAAAATAGTGCGGACTGCCTATGACAGGGGGATTTTCGACCTGTAAGCCAGGTCTGAAATACCCTGTTCCTGTGTAAAAGAATATATCTCTTTCATCCCCGGCCGGGTGGTACCCCCGGGGATTTGCTATGTTTTAGGGATACAAATAAAAATTTAAGAGATTAGTTAAGGGTATTTTCCGTATAGTCTGGCGCAAACATGTTGGCGCCTGAATAAATAGAAAGGAGTCTAGCTTGATGGTAAAGGAACTTCCTGTTGTTTACCTGCAGACATCCGGTTGCAGCGGTTGCGCTGTATCACTCCTGAATACGGCCAGTCCCACTATAAAAAATGTGCTGATAGACCAGATTGCTCCCGGCGTGCACGTCAACCTCAGGTTTCACCCGGTGATAATGGCTGCCGCCGGTGAACTGGCAATTCAAGCGCTGGAAGACACCGCCGAACAAAAGAAAGGCGAATATGTCTTGGTGGTTGACGGAGCCGTGCCGACGGACCCGGATGCCGTCTATGGTGCGGTCGGTGAGAGGGACGGTAAACCGGTTACCATGCTGCAGAGAGTAACCGAACTGGCCCGGGACTCGCTGGCGGTTATTGCCTTGGGTACCTGTGCTTCGTTCGGCGGTATTTCCGCCGCCAAACCCAATCCCACCTCATGTAAATCAGTGAAGGATGTCCTGGATGCTCAGGGAATTAGCAAACCGCTGATTAATATCCCCGGTTGCCCTCCTCACCCCGACTGGTTCATCGGGACGGTTGCCGGTGTTATTCTCAATGGTCTGCCCACGGCAGACGACCTTGATGATTTCCTGAGGCCCAAGGCTTTCTACGGTAAGCTCATCCATGAGAACTGCCCCCGCCGCGCCTATTTCGACGAGGCGAAATTCGCCAAGAAATTCGGCGACGAAGGATGTCTCTACGAACTAGGCTGCAAGGGCCCCATAACCTACGCCGACTGCCCCCTGAGGAGATGGAACAGCGGCACCAACTGGGTTATCGGAGCCGGTGCTCCCTGTAACGGCTGCACCCAGCCTGAATTCCCCGACCAGACGGCGCCTTTCTACGAGAAGCTCGTTGATGTCGACCTGCCCACCATCGGTGCCTACTGGGCTGACAAGGAGGAGAAATAATGGGCAAGATTGTTATTGACCCCGTCACCAGGATTGAGGGGCATCTAAAAATTGAAGCTACCGTTGAGAGCGGAGAGGTTAAAGACGCCAGGACTACCGGCAACCTCTTCCGCGGATTTGAAATTATACTCAAAGGAAGAGACCCCCGAGATGCCCAGGTAATCACTCAGAGAATTTGCGGCGTTTGTCCGCAGTCGCACGGTATCGCCGCCGCGTTAAATCTGGACAGCGCCTTCGGTATCGCCGATAAGATACCGGATAACGCCCGGATAATCCGCAATCTTATCCAGGGCGCTCACATCGTCCAGGACCATGTGCTTCACTTCTACCACCTGGCCGCCCTCGACTACGTGAACGTTGCCGACGTGGCCAAGTACGAAGGAAATGATTCTCAGCTGAATTCCGTCAAAGACTTTATTGCCCGCGGCGAGCTGGGGCCGTTCCTGCCCCGCTACGAAGGCGACTACCGCCTGCCCCCGGAGATTAACCAGCAGGCTGTAGCTCACTACGTAAAAGCGCTGGAAATAAGGCGCATCGGTCACGAAGCCGTGGCTATCTTCAGCGGTAAAATACCGCATAGCGTCGGCGTGGTACCCGGCGGCGTTACCAGCGTACCCACCGCCGACAACATTATGGCGTATATCTGGAAAATCAAGATACTCCAGGACTTTATCGATAACGCTTACATCCCGGATGTTCTGGCGGTAGCCGGAGCTTATCTCGATTACGCGGAAATCGGCGCCGGATGCAGGAACCTGCTGGCTTACGGCAGCTTCGACCTCGACGGCAGCAGCCCGGACTATACCACGCGGGAGAGGTTGTTCAAACAGGGTACCGTCTCCGCCGACCTTAAACCGGGCAACCTGGATACGGACAAGATAACCGAGTATGTTAAACACTCGTGGTACGAAGACTCTACCTCGGGCCTGCACCCGTCGCAGGGAGATACGAAACCGCAATACGGAAAGAAGGATGCCTATTCCTGGACTAAGGCGCCGCGGTACGACGGCAAGGTCTATGAGGTCGGCCCGCTGGCAAGAGTGGCGGTAACCTACGCCAAGGGCGACCCGGTAATGAAGGAACTGGTGGAAGGGTCGTTAGCGGCACTCAAGGCGCCGCCGGCGGCGCTATTCTCGGTGCTGGGACGCCACCTGGCGCGAGCGCTATCAGCGAAATTTATTGCTGATTCGCTGGAAGGCTGGGCGCTACAGCTAAAGCCGGGAGAGCCGACTTACGTTGAATATGAAATCCCCGATGAAGCTATGGGCATGGGGCTGACCGATGCCGCCCGCGGCTCGCTGGGGCACTGGATACACATTAAGGATAAGAAAATCGACAACTACCAGTGCGTGGTGCCCACCACCTGGAATGTCGGGCCGATGGATGACAAAGGACAGCACGGACCCATCGAACAGGCAATCATCGGAACCAAGATAAAGGACGAGAACAACCCGTTTGAAATCGTCCGCATCATCCGTGCCTTTGACCCCTGCCTGGCCTGCTCCATCCACGTCGTCACACCCAAAGGTCGAGACCTGGGTCAATACAGGGTAGTTTAAGGAGGAGAGATGATTTTATCAGAGCAAAAACCTTTAGAAGACATTTTAGGCTACCTGGAAGGGGAGAAAAGCGTTTTTATACTGGGATGCAACGGCTGTGCCCAGTCCTCGGGTAGTGGCGGACCTGTCCAGGTGGAAGAAATGAAAAAGAAACTGGAAGAAGCCGGATTTACCGTCACCGGTACCAAGGTTATCGAATTTCTCTGTGAGAAGGCTTTGGTTAAGTCGGGTTTGAGGGGCAGGGTTGACCAGGTAGCGGCGGCTGACTCGATACTGGTGATGACCTGCGGTATCGGCGTACAGGCGGTGGCCGCTGCGGTGAACAAGGTCTGCCACCCGGCCTGCAATACCGTCAATCTCGGCGGCAGTCGCGGTGAATGGCGGGGCAGTGAGAGATGCTATGAGTGCGGTCAATGCCTGCTGGACTACACCGGTGGTATTTGCCCGCTTACCGCCTGTACCAAGAGCCTGGTCAGCGGAGCCTGTGGAGGGGCGTCCAACGGCAAGTGTGAGCTTTCTCCCGAGCGTGACTGCGGCTGGGAGTTGATTTATAACCGGCTGAAAGCCAAGAACCAGCTGGATAAACTCAGTGCCTTAATCGATGCGCTGGACCACAACAAGCTGATGGCCCGGCCGGAGATGATAGCCACCTCGCGCTACGCGCTGGAGCAATCTGATCAGGAGGTAGGATAAAGTGAGCTTAAAATCGAAACTGGAGTCAGGAAAGTTTGCCATAACCTGTGAAGTTGGTCCACTGAAAGGTACCGATATTACCGAAGTTGAGGAGAATGCCGCCCTTTTAAGGGACAAGGTGGATGCCGCTAACATTACCGACCAGCAAAGCTCGGTGATGAGACTCGGTTCGATGACTACCGCCTATATCGTGCTGCAGAAGGGGCTGGAGCCGATTTACCAGACAGTCTGCCGCGACCGCAACCGCATCGCTCTGCAGTCCGACCTCCTCAGCGCCTGGGTGCTGGGAATAAAAAACGTACTGTCAATAACCGGTGACCTTCCCCAGCTCGGTGACCACCCCGAAGCTAAACCGGTCTATGACCTGGACTCGGTAACCCTCCTCCAGGCGATAAAGCGTTTGAATGAAGGTTTTGATATTAACGGCAACGAGCTAAAGGGCAAGCCGGATTTCTTCGCCGGGGCGGTAGTGAAGGTGGATTCCGATACCGATGCTTCCATGGAATTGCAGATAGCCAAGCTTCAAAAGAAGGTCGCCGCCGGGGCCAGGTTCATCCAGACACAGGCGGTTTACGACGCCGATAAATTCGCCAGGTTCATGAAAAGGGTGGAAAAATTTAATGTGCCCATTCTGGCCGGGGTTATACCTCTGAAATCAGCCGGTATGGCCAAGTACATGAACAGAAGCGTGGCCGGGGTATTTGTGCCCGATGATCTGATTCAGAAGATGACCGATGCCGAAGACAGGACGGCTACCGGTATTCAGCTCTGCGCCGACCTTATCAAGCAGCTCAAACCTCTCTGCCAGGGCGTGCATATCATGGCTATCGGCTGGGAGAAGAACGTACCCCAGATTATCCAGGAAGCCGGACTTTAGAATTTATTCAGGGTAAATACTTTAATCCCCGGTGTTCTAATGCGAATGCCGGGGATTTTTTTAGGCCTTGATTATGCCTATAGTCATCAGATTGTATTGACACTATCGTTATTATTTGCCATAATTCACAGCGGATTAAGCCCGTTTATTCTGTTTTCTTCATTGGCCGGAGGTAGATGTGAGGAGGTTAACAATGGATAGAGGAAACAGGGCGCTGCTTTTCAAGATATCGTCCGCTGCTCTTATCTTGATAGTTCTCCTGAGTTTCACCTCGCTTTCCTGTGGAAATTCTGAGCTTCGTGCCGAGATAGTGGGCCGCTGGGAGTATTCATTCCCCCCCGGATTGGATGCCGTACCGAATTTTGACTACGACGCCGAAGGCGGACTAATTGACGCCTACCCCTTAACCTCGGCGGAAATCGACGGCAGGGGATACCTGATTCTAGGTATCCATCAGTCATCCACTACATTTGGCAACAGCTTCTTTTTCTTTATATTCGATACCGAGGATCCCTTTTCGCCCCAATTAATCTCTACGATTACACCGGAGAAACAGGGTAAACGCGGAGTAATGGCCGACAGCTGTACGGTGTATGGCGATATCCTTTATTCTTTCCTTTTCCTTGAAAAAGGTCTCTGGTTGGTGGATATATCCGACCCCGCGAATCCTGTAGACCTGGGAATAGTGTCTATTGAGGCTACCCGGAATCTCATGGTAG
Organism: uncultured Dehalococcoidaceae bacterium; assembly: GCA_964503235.1. Classification (GTDB taxonomy): domain Bacteria; phylum Chloroflexota; class Dehalococcoidia; order Dehalococcoidales; family RBG-16-60-22; genus W425. Next base: position 6,655 of record CAZCZJ010000074.1, read on the forward strand.
TAGAAGGCATTGCTTATGCCTCCGGACAGATGTATGACGGGGTTACTATCGTGGATGTCTCCGATATACAGGATATCCGGGAAATAGCCCGGATAGACCTTCCTTCCAGGGATTGCTTTCTGGAAGTAAGTGATGGTTATTTATATGTGGGCATCGGGCAGACCCTGACTATTTACGATGTGTCCGACCCGGCTTCGCCCGAAATTCTGTGCAACTACGAACTGAACGTCCCCGAAGGTCTCGTCAGGGAAATGCCTTTTTGGGACCCGGAGTCCGAACTAGAAGAACCTCCCTGGGCTAACCTAGCTAACATTATCGATTTACTATCTTATGGCGAATATCTCTTCGTGACTTTCGGTGCGGGACAGCTAAGGGTGATAGACGTATCCGACCCGGCATCTCCTGAAGAGGTCGCCGCTGCTGAACTGGGCGGTTTCGTTATTGCCATGACATTGAAAGGCGACACCCTTTATGTTACCAAGTCGGGCAATGAGGCCGTAACGGTGCAGCTATGTCTCTTGGACGTCTCCCAACCCGATAGTCCGAAGCTGATGGATAGTGTGGATACCGAATCTATGTTCGGGTTCGGCGGGGCAACGATGGCCTATATGTGGTGGTGCCCCCAGATTATCGGGGACTATGTCTATATCGCTGGTATTAATTATATGGATATCGTGGAAATTAAATAATCTCTATACCGACCCCCATCCCCTTTGAGATATCTATTCCCACCCTAGCCACCCTCGCAGCGCCTATGCTCTGTCCAGAAAAATGTCCCCGCCCCACTTCAAATGGGAAACCCCAAGCCTTTATTTTAGGAACACACTATACAAACCAAAAGGGGGAGTAGCTCGCTGAGAGGGGCTCTGTCCCTCTCAAAATATCTCCCCCTCTCCAAATTAATTATCACTGACGTTCTCAAAAGCCCCGTTTGGAGAGGGGGTTAGGAGGTGAGGTATAAATAATCCCTGGTGTTTTAGATAAGTTGGTATACGCCCGTGTACTCCGATTTATTCTCGGTAAATCTCGCTTCCCTGAGGCCGGCGTTTAAAGAAAGACTCCTTATTTCAGTACTGGGCATGCCGTGGGACTGCTTAACCGGTTCTCGTATGAAAAGTGTTCCATTTGTGCTCAGTAACCGCGCTAAGACGCCGATAGTCTCTTGCCTGTCTTCCGGGGCTATGTCATGGATGACATGGAAAATAGAAATTACATCGAAGGATTTATCAGGCAAATCCAGATTTCGTATATCGCCGGCCAAACACGATACATTGGGATATTTTTTTAGTCTGCTGACGGCCCTTTCAACCCAGTAATTCGAAACATCGATGCAGGTTAAATGCCCATTCTCATTCAAGATGTTAGCTAGGCATCGAGAGCCCACCCCGCCGCCGCAGCCAAAGTCGAGTATTTTCTCATCTCCCTTTAATCCAAAGTTCTTAAAATAGGGATTATACAGCAGTGGTCCTCCGATAAGGTTTTTGAGTATATCTTCGAAGATGAACAGAGCCGAGGGATTTTCAAAATCTATTTGCTTAAATTGATATTCGCTAATCATAGCCCCTCCTGATAGATTAAATATGTAGTCTATCTTCTCTTTCTGCCGACGGCCGCCAGCGGCGCTACCACCAGCCACAGCGTGATGGTTATCAGCATGGCGGTGACATAGCCGATATCCACCCAGCCGAGCTTGGGCGCGATGGCGTCCCAGAGCAGCATTAAGAACAAAGAGCTTAAGAAAAAGCCGGGGATGGCCGCCATAATCCTGAAATAACCCATTTCTAGTCCTCCTTTTTTATTCTAAATTGCTGGTTATGTACATCTATCGATAAATTTAACGCTGCCGTCAGGTCCCGCAGGACTTCCTGCTCGGTTTTGCCCATGCCGATAATCACGGGTTCCCAGACAGCCAGGTATTCCTGCGTTTCGTCGTCAAATTCCAGTATGATTTCACCTTTGAGAGGCATTTATCTCTATTCCTCCGAGATAATATTCTCGATTTCATTCCGGGCGTTAATCAGGATTTCACGAATCCGCTGGGTCCGGTCGGCGTCCAGGTGGCGAAATCCATCAGAGAGAATATGCTCCAGCGCATGGTACTCTTTCATTACCATCGCCATCCTGCCGATGTTTTTAAAACTCCAGCGACGCTTCATATGGCTTCTAACTTCGTCGGCGGAATCTTTGCGTTCCGCCAGAAACCGGAGACCCTCTTCCGTTATGGTATAGGTTTTCTTGCCATCTCTTTCGGTGCTGCTGGTATAGCCCATATCCTCGAACATTTGCAGGGTGGGGTAGACAGCACCGGGACTCGGTTTATAGGTACCGAGAGACTGCTCCTCAAGCTCACGGATAATATCGTAGCCGTGCCTCGGTTTATCCTTGAGCAGGTCTAAAATGACATATTTGAGGTCGCCTTTTTGAAAAGAACCCTCCCGCGACTGCCGGTGGGACCTTCGTTCACCACGGATAAATCTATCTTTAAACATTTATCACTCCTTATTTAGTACTTACGTGATATATCACATAATAACAAGATATATCTTGATATATTATATAGATATATACGGTATTTGTCAAGGGTTTTTAGAACTATTTTCAGGATTATAGCAAAAATTAACGGGTGGAAATATCATTAAGTAAATATCAAAAGCAGGATTATAGCTGAGGATCAAGGTATTCCAGCGGCGCACGGCCTAGCTTGATAAGACCTATCAGCCACCGGGTGGGCAGGCTTCGGATTTTACTACATTGATACGTTTTATATTGCGGCTCTTACAGCCTGGACAGCTCCGGTTTTTCTCGTCGGAAGGACCCTTCGGCGCGGGCATATCGAATATTTTACCGCAATCGACGCACTTATACCGCCAGTCCGGTGGCCCGTAAGAACAATCGGTACATTTTTCTGCATCGGATTTCTTCATCGTGTTTGCTTACCTGTCGTAATATTATATCATAATTCCGCGTTTCATTGCCTTTCTTATCTCTGCAGGGTATAGTGATAGTAGTATCATTCTGGTGAAATTCGTGAAGACAAGTGATTTTGACTATACTCTCCCCACGGAGCTTATCGCTCAAATTCCCATCGAGCCGAGAGACCAGTCCCGTCTCCTGGTCCTGAACCGGAAAAACGGTTCAATCGTACACCGTCGATTTTTCGAGATTACCGATTATCTGCATGCAGGCGATGTACTGGTGTTTAATGACAGCCGGGTAATTCCGGCCCGATTGAAGGGACGGAGGGTGGGTAGCGGGGGTAAGGTAGAGATATTATTACTGCGGCGGGTAAGTACCGGTCTCTGGGAGGCTCTGGTAAAGCCCGGTCGAAGGCTTCAGGCGGGCAGCACGGTTGAGATTTCCGTTGATTCACCATTAAATATCCAGAAGGATAAAACCCTTGTCGCTGAGATTACGGAGGTAGGGGAGGGGGGTATGAGGACGGTAAGATTTTCCGACGAAGCGTTATTGATGAAATCGGGAGAGGTACCCCTCCCGCCGTATATACATACGCCGCTAGCCGACCCCGACCGGTATCAGACGGTCTATGCCAGAATCGACGGCAGCGCGGCGGCGCCGACAGCGGGACTGCATTTTACGCACGAATTAATGAGAAAGATAGCGAGTAAAGGGATAAAATTCATGTTCGTGATGCTTCATGTAGGTCTCGATACGTTCCGACCGGTTACCGAAGATAATCCCCTTGAACATGTTATCTATAAAGAATACGGCATCGTGAGCAGCGAGGTTGCTGCCGCATTATCGGAAGCAAAAAGGCAAAAACAAAGAGTTATAGCCGTCGGTACGACTACCGTAAGGATTCTGGAGCAGGCAGCCCGGGCCAGCAAATCGCAGGAACTGGACCCATTCGAGGACTGGGTGGACTTGTTTATATTGCCCGGTCACCGGTTCCGGACGGTCGATACGCTGGTGACAAATTTCCACCTCCCCAGGTCGACTCTGCTCATGTTGGTGACCGCTTTTAGCGGGCGGGAACTCATCAATAAAGCCTACCGGGAAGCCATTTCTGAAAAATACCGGTTCTACAGTTTCGGCGACGCGATGCTGATTCTATAAATAAGGTATATCAGAACGGATTGAGGATTCTCCCGCGCCATAGCTTTACCCTACTTAACTTTGCCCCTGTTTTTCATAATCTCCTTCTAATATCATCAGTAGCCTGTTACTTCACCACACTCAACCTCCAACACATATTTAGATAACTTAACCATCCGGCGGCATAAGTAAGGCGCTCATAATAATACATACAAACGTGATATTTTTGTGACTTTTTGCCCGCATCTCTTGATACGGATGTGATTCTAGTTATTTAGAGTAAATACGTAAAAATCATCAGATGTGCTAAAGACCTCAGATATCCAAGATTAATAATATCTCGCAAATACTGGCGAGGAGACTTATTTGAAAAAAAAGGAACAACATTGGTGTCCTAAATATATCACTACGAGTTTTATCGCCGAGCGTTGCGGGGTGAGTACCGTAACGGTATTGAGCTGGATTAGTGAAAAACGCCTGCCCGCTTTCAGGCTCCCGAAAGGCCATTACCGGATATACCGGGATGATTTCATTGAATTCCTGGCAAAGTACAAGATGACCATATCTCGTAAGGAGAATTAAAAATGGACATTTTACACAACAAGGTTTCGATAGTGCCTGCTGGGGACAAAGCTGCCATGGCTGCGGGAACTACCCGTAAGCAATCGATTCAGGGGGGGATAAGGGAACTCCGCCAGAATGCGGATTTTGTATCCACTCTGCTGGAGAGTCTGGCCGGCTACGCCATTATTGCCGCGGACTCCGATGGTAAAATTCTCGCCTATAACGAGGGCGCCCACCAGATATATGGCTATACCCCGGAAGAGGTCATCGGTAAACAAGGCATAGAGATATTATTCCCCAGAGAGTTTGTTGGAGCTGGGAAACTACGGCAGATAGTTGACAAGCTTTTCAAGAAAGGGAGGTTCTCCTGCGAAGGAGAGAAGGTGAGGAAGAATGGTGAAAGCTTTCCCGCCCAG
>CAZCZJ010000075.1:0-11397 GCA_964503235.1 uncultured Dehalococcoidaceae bacterium
TACTCCGGATATTGCAGGACCTGGAATTTCTCCCAGTAGACCGGTGAGTGCAGTCCCGACGCCAGCAGGAAATGCCCCTCCAGCACCGCTCCCGATTTTTTGAATATCTCTTCGACGCTGTCCGTCACCCTTACCCCCGGATTTTCTCAGGAAGCCGCTTCCGGCAATTGCTCGTTCAGTTTGTAGTTGGGTATTATTTCCCAGTTATCGGGCGGCCAGGTTATCAGCCAGGCTTTGCCGTGTATTTTCCCGCTGTCCACGAACCAGCCGTTATGCGAATCGTTGCTGTAGTTCCGGTTATCCCCCAGCACGAAATAGCTGTCTTCCGGAACGGTTATTGCCGCCATGGTATAGGTGGGTGGAGACATAATGTACGACTCGTCCAGTTTTATACCGTTGACGAATACCGCCCGGTTCTTAATTTCCACGATATCACCGGGAATTCCGATAACCCGTTTGATAAAATCCTCGGTGCTGCCGTTGGGTTCTTCGAAGATGATGACGTCGCCACGCTGCGGTTCGCCGAACCAGTACACGGCTTTGTTGACGACTACCCGGTCGCCCTCGGTGAAGTTCGGCAACATACTCGTCATAAATACTTCGTAGGTTTGGATGGTGGTCCGCGCTACGAAGAAAATGATGAGCGCCAGTACTACCGTTATGACTATTTCACGTGCGAATCTTTTCATTATCAACCCGTCGTTGATGCTGGCTCTATTATACCCCATTTACCTCCATGCCGCTATATGTGACGGTAGTACTTCCGTTCAGTGGATTTTTATCTGAAATCAAAAAATACCAAACAAGACCACTTAAAAGAGCACTTGACTTCTGTTGTTTATTAGTTTATGGTATAGGAAACTATACTGGGAGTGTTGTCTGAATAAGGTTATTTTACAATGGAATTGATGTCTACCGTGTTACTGGCCTTGGGCGCTTTCTTGCTCGGCGCCTGCCCGTTTTCCGTAATCGTGGGACGTTGGTTTCTCCGGAAAGATATCAGAGAATACGGTGACGGCAATCCCGGTTCCGCTAATGTCTTCCGCGCTGGCGGCAACAAAATCGGCTACCTTGCCGTTTTACTGGATGTAGCCAAAGGCATACCCTTCGTTCTTCTGGCTCATGTCCATTTTGAACTTTCGAGCCTGGCGGTTGTTCTCATCGCGCTCTGTGCCGTCTTGGGACATGCTTTTTCACCCTTCTTGGGCTGGCGTGGTGGCAAATCTATCGCCGTTACCTTCGGGGTGCTGGTCGCCATGCCTGAACATGAGGCATTCTTCGCGTTTACCGCTCTGGTGATTATCGGCGCGCTGTTAATTGAAAACGATTCCTGGGGAATGATGTTCGGCGCTTCGGGGACTCTGGCTTTTCTGGCAGTCACCGGACAGAGCCCCTGGGAACTGATTTTAATGCTGTGTATACTGGTAGTATTTACTGTTAAGCAATTCCATGACCTGCGCACTGTGCCTGGAGTCAGAGGCAGGTTGGTACGCTGGCTTGGTGGGTAATTTTGGAGGACTGCATTCGGAGTATTAGAAGTCTATTATGATATATCAGATAGTAATAGCTAGCATTCTGGGACTGATACTTATTAATCTTATTCTCAACCTGAAAAGTATCAAGACTCCCGATGTGCGTAGCAAGCTCCCCAAGAGACCGCCCCTTATCTCTGTACTGGTGCCAGCCAGGAACGAAGAGGAAAATATCGGTAACTGTCTGGAATCGCTCCGGTCACAGGACTATCCCAATTTTGAAGTGATTGTGCTGGACGACAACTCGGAGGATGATACCGCGGCAATAGTGACTCAATACGCTGAGAGGGACAACCGCTTCCGGTTAATCAGCGGCAAGCCTCTTCCCCCTGACTGGGCGGGCAAACCTTTTGCCTGCCAGCAGCTTGCCGAAGAAGCGAAAGGCTCCTGGTTTTTATTTGTGGATGCGGATACGATACATGCCTCCCATATGCTGCGGAGCGTACTCGCCATGGCGATGCAGCTCAACACATCGATGCTGTCCGGGTTCCCGCGGCAGGTTAACCGCTCTTTATCCCAGAAAATAGCCGTCCCGCTGATTTACTTTATTATTGTCGGCTGGGTGCCGTTGTGGTGGATACACCGCTCCAGGTCGAAGATGGCTTCGATTGCTATCGGTCAGTTCCTCTTTTTCTCCCAGGACGAATACTGGCGTATCGGCGGACACGAGGCGGTCAAAGCCAGGATACTCGATGATATCTGGTTGGGTATCGAAGTCGCCCGTCACCGGGGTCGCCATGTAGCGGTAGATTTATCCTCGGTGGTCTCCTGCGATATGTATTCCAACGCCATAACGATGTGGCGCGGACTGGTAAGGTGTATCTATTCGGTAGTAGCTATAACTCCCGCTCTACTGTTCGTTCTAATCTTCTTCGCCGCGTTTGTCTATATCGCCCCGTTTTACTGGCTCTGGAACGGATTCTTCATGTCGCCCACTCCTCTTATCTGGCGCGCGACGGTTATCTCTCAGGTCGTGTTGATACTCCTCATACGCTGGCTCATCGATACCCGCTTTAAAGCACCCGCTTTATCTGTCTGGTTACACCCCCTGGGTATCAGTTATATCTTTGGTTGTGTTCTCTACGCCTCCTGGCGTTGGTGGATTGGCGCTGGCGTTAGCTGGAAAGAGCGTGAGTACGGCGAAGAAGAAACCGTGGTAAAATAGGGTCTATTTAGCCGCCCCTCCTCCCCATTATCTTGAGTTATCTATTCCCACCCACCGCCCTGTATCATTCTGCGATTGTCCGTTAGTTTTCCCCTATGTAATTAGTAGTTTCCCTGCCTATTGTCCCCCTTTCGCAAAGGGGGATTAAGGGGGATTTATTCTTCTTATCTCCCTTCCTTCTCCCCAAAGGGGAGTAGCTTGTGAAGAGGGGCTAGCGCCCCTCTTTCTTTCTCTCCCCCTCTCCTGCTATAAGCCTCGTCAGGAGAGGGGGACACAGGGGGTGAGGTATATTAATTCCCCCTGCCCCGACCTTTTAACACTGTCGTTAACGTCTTATTTGACAAAAGTGTCAATATAAGTATAATCATACTTACCTTACATAAAAGGAGGAAAATATGAGACGTGTTGTTACAGGCCACACGCCGGATGGGAAGGCCACGATTGTAAGTGATACCGAACTTGAGGCTGCTACTACAGGAGGTTCAGATTTGTATGAAATATGGTGGGCCGACGAGACGCCAACATTCCCAGATGATGGCTCATCACCTCCATATTCAACCTATTTTCCTCCAGTGGGAGGCTTCAGGTTCAATGCATTCACGTGGCTACCGGAATCGGTCGAACAACCAGAGAATATAGACTTTGACGTATTCTTGGAGAAACTCGAAAAGAATATGCCAGGCGCTGCCAAATACATGGAAAAGGATAGTCCAGGGATGCATACCACCGATACCATCGACTTCGAGTATATAATCTCAGGAGAAATATGGCTGGAATTGGATGATGGTAAAGAGGTTCATATGAAAGCCGGAGATACGGTAATACAAAATGGCACACGACACGCTTGGCATAACAAGGGCTCAGAGCCTTGTCGCATGATTGTATGCCTGATTGGTGCCCATCGCAAATAGGGCTACTATATGTATAAAAAGGAGAAAACAAAATGTCAACAGAAGAGAACAAAGCAGCCGTGCGTCGTTTAATAGACGAAGCATTCAACAAAGGAAACATGGCGGTGGTGGATGAAATTATTCCCTCCAATTATGTTTATCATTATCGCCGGGGCGATGTCAAAGGGCCGGAGGGTATGAAGCAATTTATCGCCATGCTGCGTACGGGTTTCCCTGACCTTAATATTACTATTGAGGATATAGTCGCGGAAGGGGACATGGTGGCCTACCGTTTTATATTACGAGGTACATTTACGGGTGAAATGATGGGTATGCCTACGACGGGCAAGCAAATGGCATATCCCGAGGCTCACTTCGTTCGCTTTAAAGGCGGAAAAAGAGTAGAAGAGATCCCCTATGCTGATTCACTCACCCTTTTTCAACAGCTGGGCCTCAGCCCATCCGGGCAGTAAAATATAGAGGAAAGTTGCATATTATTTTAGGGGCGGGAGAAAGGAATTTACTGCTGTTTGTTCAGCATATGCTCCCGGCACTGCTGGATAAACGCCTCAAAGCGGATGTCCCGTCCCGGGTCTTTGGTGCCCTCCACCACCACGTTTAAGACGGGTAGCCCGTAATCATGGCGGAACTGGTGCAGCAGCAAGCTGACGATGGTCCCCGGCATGCACCCGAACGGTATGATATTGACTATCCCGTCAAAGCCGTGTTCGGCGTACTCCACGACACGCCCCATGCTCAGGATAGCCTCGCCCTCCACCGCGGGCGTAAGGTAGGTCTTGCCCCGGTCGATAATGGCCTGGGTCGGCAGCTCCCTGGCGAACGACTCTATAGAGCTGTCGAACTCCTTCCGGAGTGGCTCGGCGACTCTTTCCTGGACAATCTCGGTCAGCTTCTGCCTCGCCCAGTCGCGCCAGCCCCCTTCCAGATGAAGTCGGTTCCTACGCTTGCGCTGGTGGTCGATATAGTCCAGCCATTCCTCGATGGGCGGTACGCCGCACTGCGCCTCCAGCGCTTCCAGCCTATCGACCAGACAATCATTGGCGAACTCGTTACTCCGTACGAATATCTCCCCGACGATGCCGATTCTCGGCTTGGGACTGCTTCTATCCGTTTTCACCGACTCAAAAGCATCCCTGACATGGCGGGAGAACAACTTTAACTTATCACCATCTTGCCCGACGCTTTTTATCAGCAGGTCGAGATATTCACGATAAACGGCGTCGGTCTCACCCTTGTTGACCTCGTAGGGACGCCTTTCCAGGACTATTTTCTGCATGGAATCGAGGATAGCCAGCGCTCTCCAGGCGTGAAGGCGGAAATTCCGTCCGAATGACGTCATATCCCGGTGGTAACCTCCGGTCTGGTCGAAAACAAAGATGGGTACCTGCTGCAAACCGAGTTCATCAAGCACCATGCGGTGGAGCCGGTTGTACTGCCCGAAGCGGCAGGGTCCACTGGCTGCCGGCATGAAAAACGACGCATGGTCGGTATCGAAATCCGGGGCCATGGTTTTCTTGACGATATCCCCGGTGGTAATAATACTCGGGTAGCACTCTTTTCCGGTAGTGTATTTCCGCCCGATTTCCAGCGTCAACTCGTCCGACTTCGGCAGCGGCTCGGCATCAGCGCCGCAATATCTCATGGCGGCCGCCAGTACATAGCCGTGGTCAATCATGTAAGGCACGTAGATACGTCGGAGGTTGGCGTGATTCGAGGAGATACTGACGGTCGGGATGGGTATGCTGGTACCGCGGGTATTGGCGTTGCGTATCGTGTCGATAAAGGCTTCACAGCGGGTGATAACACCGGCATCGGCAGAATGCTCGTCGATTTCAATTGTCAGGAAGGGTTTTCCTTCGGTCTCGTTCTGAAAGAATTTAAGCAGATATGAGTCAGGACCGCAGGCGAAATTCGTTACATACAGCCCGAATAACCGCGGGTCCTGAGCGATTATCCTGCCCGCGCAGAGTATCTTCTGTCCCGCTTTCCAGTACATATTAGGGTGAGTAACGCTGAGTTCCCGGGCCATTGACTTCAGCGGCAGGAAGTCTATCGGTATCGCCAGGACATTGAGGTCGCGCAGTTTTTCCGGCAAATTCAGAGTCATCGCCTCGTCATAAGTGTTGTATGCCCTACCTATAACGACGATAGCTTTTTCTTCAGGCTTCAGTTGAGCCAGGATTTCTTCACCGCGTTGCTGCTGCCAGGCGTTGAAGGTGTCGAAAGCGGCGAATCCGGCATCGATGGCTTTGTCTATCACCGTACGCGAGGTAATATCGGCTTCTTGGGCAGTCTGCCTCAGTATTTTTCGCGTCCAGTCACGACCGCGGTCGGGGTGTACGACCGGTTTCAATACCTTTACCTTTTTGCCCGATGGTGGGGACAGGGCTTCTTTAATTCTCACCGAGCTGAGCAGGACGTAGGGCAGGCTCTGAGTAAGCGGGCAGTTCCAGGATTTACTGAAATCGTCGGAGAGTTTTTCCATGGTGCACTGTACCGGCAGGAAAATAAAGTCCGGCTCTTTCTCCAGCAGGTTAAGCAGGTGACCGTGAGCTATTTTTATGGGCAGGCACGGCTCTTCGACGATGTTCTCCACACCCTGACGGATGATATGGCGGTTGGTAGGGTCGGAGACAACTACCTGGAAGCCAAGTTCGGTGAAAAAGGCTTTCCAAAGCGGATATAGCTCGTGGAAAAAGAGGACGCGGGGAATACCTACCGTCCTGCCGTTGGGATTATCCGGAGTGTCCTTGGAATAGGTATTCATGAGGGCTTCAGCACGCTCTTGGAAAAGTCTCGGTATTGTCGAAGAACTACGCTTCTCTTTCTTTTCAGCACTGTCCCACTTGCCGCAGCGTGAGCCGTAGAAAAGCGGTTCCTCGCCTTCGAATACAACCTTGTGAATTTCACATCGATTAGAGCAGCTCTGGCACTCGAAGGAGGAAAGCTCGTACTTCCTGTCGGCCAGTTTGAAGCCGCGGAATCGCGTTGGCCGGGGATTTAGTTCCATTTCTTCTCTGGCCAGCATGGCAACGCCGATAGCCCCGAGGACATCATGTTGGGGTGGCACTTCTACCTTCTTGCCGAGGATGCTCTCGAAGGCAGCCTTTACCGCCCGGTTGAAGGCGGTACCCCCCTGGAAGAGGATATGATTGCCGATTTGGCGGTCTTCGACAACCTTGGTGAGGTAGTTTTTCACCACGGAATACGCCAGCCCCGCTACCAGGTCTTTCTTGGCGGCGCCCCGCTGTTTACAGAAGTTCAGCTGCGACTCCATGAAAACGGTACAGCGTTCGCCGAGGTCTAGAGGTTTTTTAGAGGCTAAGCCAAGGTCACCGAATTCCTCCTTGATACTAATACCGAGTTTTTCGGCTTGTTCTTCAAGGAATGAGCCGGTGCCCGCCGCGCATACCTTATTCATGGTAAAATCGACGATGGTGCCGTTTTGAAGGCTCATATACTTGGCGTCCTGTCCGCCGATTTCGAATATGGTGTCAGCTTCCGGGCAGACGAAAGCGGCCGCTCGAACGTGACTGGTTATTTCGTTGCGGATGATGTCGGCGCCGAAGAACTCGCCGGTCATATAGCGTCCCGAGCCCGTAGACCCGGCGCCCTTGATGATAACCTTGCCTTCAAGTTCCTGACCGACTTCATAAAGTCCCTGCTTTACCGCTTCGATTGGCTGGCTGGCGGTCATTAAATAGCGTCTGGCCAGGACATTATTATCCTTATCTATCACCACGACGTTCGTACTGATAGAACCGATATCTACGCCTATGTAAGCTTCTATTCCTTGTCCTGTTTCGAATTTCACCGTGTCCGTTTGTATTTCATAGTTGTCACCAATCAGCGGGGCCAGAGAGGTGAAATCGTACTCGCGGCTGGATATATAATCACGTACCCGCTGGAGGGTATTTTCAGGGAGAGGGCTTTCGTTGCTGGATAAAGCTGCCCCGGCAGCACCAAGGACCGCGAAGTACTCCGGAATAATCAGGTCGGCCTCATCCAGTTCCAGGACTTCCTTCATAGCGCGGATAATGCCTTTGTTGGCGGCCACGCCGCCCTGGAAGGAGACCGGCTTAGCCAGGTCGCGCCCCCGGATTACCTGCCCCTTGAAATTACGTATCATGGCAAAACAGAGACCGGCCACGATATCGTAGACAGGTGTGCCCACCTGCTGGAGGTGTATCATGTCGCTCTTGGCGAAAACACTACAGCGTCCGGCAACACGGGGAGGGTGCTCCGACTGTAATGTGACCTCGCCGAACTGCTCGATGGGGATACCCATACGCGATGCCTGCTGGTCGAGAAACGAGCCGGTACCGGCAGCACAAACGCCATTTATAGCAAAATCGGCGACCTTAGAGGAGGTCCCGTCGCTGTCCTTCTCCAACACAATCAGCTTGGAGTCTTCCCCACCTATCTCCAGGATGGTCTGCACCTCGGGGTGAAAGCGGGTGACTCCGGCGGCCTGCGACGTGATTTCATTAACGAAAGGTATATCCAGCAGGTCAGCGATAAGGCTGCCCCCCGTACCGGTGGCAGCAGCGGTGGTAAATTGGTCGGGCGGGTATTTGGCAAATATATCTTCCAGGACGGCAAGTATGGTCTCTACCGGTTGTCCGTGCGTGCGGACATATCGGGATTCAATTATATTATCGGCTTCATCAATTACCACCGCCTTGGCGGTTACCGAGCCTATATCTATGCCTAGCTTCATATCAAGATCACCAGCATTAAAAATAGCCTGTCCGCAGGCATGTTGAAATATCAATCACAGCTAGTAATATTATAGCGGTGACACGTTCGTATGTAAACACAATTCAGTTCTCTGATAAATGGGTAATACATATAGTTATCAGATGGGCTATAATGTTTGCAGTAATTCAGGTTCAGAAATTTATTAACTTTGTCTGGCTAGCGGGAGGTCGTTTTGGCAAAGAATATCGAGGAACTGATAAACCAGATGACGCTGGAGGAAAAGGTATCACTGCTGGCAGGCGTCGACAAGTGGAGTACCAGGAGTATCGCACGACTGGGGATACCCTCGCTGAAAATGACCGACGGACCTCATGGAGCCGGAACGGTCTCGGACGATGACCCGACACTTAAACTACCGGCAACCTGTTTTCCCACCGGCTCGGCTTTAGGAGCAACCTGGAATACGGAACTGGTCAACCGGGTTGGAGCGGCGATTGGAAATGAGACGAAAGCCAGAGGTTGTGCCATCATCCTGGGCCCCTGCGTTAATATCCACCGGTCGCCACTGGGCGGTAGAAACTTCGAGAGCTATTCGGAAGACCCCTATCTGGCCGCCAGGATGGCGGTGGCTTACGTTAATGGAGTTCAGAGTCGAAATGTCGGTGTTTCCGTGAAACACTATGCCCTGAATAATCAGGAATTCGAAAGGTTTACCATCAGCTCCGAAGCCGATGAAAGGACTATCCGCGAGATATATTTACCCGCTTTCGCCGCTGCTGTAAAGGAAGGCCGGCCCTGGACGGTAATGTGCTCCTATAACCGGATTAATGGTACTTATGCTTCGGAAAATCATTATTTTTTAACTGATATATTGAAAAACGAATGGAATTTTGAAGGTTTTATAGTTTCGGACTGGGGTGCTGTCCACAGCACTGCTCCGGCGGCCGACGCCGGACTGGATTTGGAAATGCCCGGTCCTGCCCGTTTCTTTAATGATGCTTTGGTGGATGCTGTTAAAAATGGCGAGGTCAACCCGGAGGTTATCGACGATAAGGTCCGCCGTATCCTTAAGGTTATCGACCGGTCGGGAGCTTTTAACAAGCCTTTCACAATCACTGGCAATATCACCGACATCCCAGAACACCGACGCCTGGCACGTGAAGCCGCGCAGGAGGCTATCGTCCTGCTGAAAAATGATGGCGATATACTGCCATTGGATAGAGATAAAATTAAGTCCGTCGCCATCATCGGCCCGAACGCTGACGAGGCCAGGATTCAGGGCGGTGGTAGCGCGGCGGTGAATCCTTATTACGCTGTCACGCCGCTGGAGGGCATCAGGCAGAAATGCGGGGATTCCGTGGAAATCCACCATGAAATAGGCTGTCGTAATAACCGGCTGACGTTGCCGATGTCGACTGAATACCTGCGTCCTTCCGACGGTAGTAAGAAAAAAGGTCTTACCGGGGAGTATTTCAACAACTGCGAAATGTCCGGGAAGCCTGTCTTAAAGAGATTGGATGAGAAATTCCGGATGATGTTGGGCGGCGATTCCGCTTTTACCATCCCCGGGATAGATATGGAAGGAGGCCATTTTTCTATCAGGTGGACAGGTACGTTCAGGGCGCCGCTTACCGGCAGCTACACCTTCGGGCTGCTTGTCGATGGACTGGGTCGTATCTTTATCGATGATGAACCGGTGGCCGAAAAGAAGCAAGAAAAGCCGGACGCGCAGATTATTAGTATCGGTGAAGAGTCTATCGGAGAGTGTAATCTCGAAGCCGGCAAGACTTATATCATCAGGATAGAGTACGTCAGCCAGCCGGACTTCCCCGGCTGGATACCCCGCCATATCCGGCTGGGCTGTACGCCGCCCCTCCCCGTCGATTCCATAAAACGGGCGGTTGATATCGCGGCTGATGCCGATGTTGCTATTGTGTTTGTCGGAACAAACGAAGAACATGAGACCGAGGGACGGGACAGACCGGATATGGAGTTTCCCGGTGCTCAGGTAGAATTAGTTAAGGCGGTTGCCGGTGTTAATAAAAACACCGTGGTTGTCCTTAATAACGGTGCGCCGGTAGCTATGACCGGCTGGATTGATAGCATTGCCGCCATCGTCGAGGCCTGGTTTCCCGGGCAGGAATGTGGCAATGCTATCGCTGATGTGTTGTTCGGCGATGTTAATCCCTCGGGGAAGCTGCCGATGACTTTCCCCCAAAAAATTGAGGATAGTCCAGCCTACGGTCACTACCCGGGTAGTAATGGCAGGGTAGAATACGCCGAGGGTGTATTTGTCGGCTACCGGCATTACGATACCAGAGATGTAGAGCCGCTGTTTCCTTTCGGTTGCGGACTGTCTTACACAACGTTTGGATATGATAATCTTGAGGTACCGCCTGAGATGAGGGCGGATAAGTCTTTCAGAATAACCGTTGATATTACCAACGCCGGGAAAAGGATGGGTAAGGAGGTCGTACAGCTGTATATCCGTGATGTCGCTTCGAGTAGTGAAAGACCGTTTAAGGAGCTTAAAGGATTTCAAAAAGTCGCCCTGCAAAAAGGCGAGACGAAAACAGTGGCATTTGATATTGAAATTGAAGACCTGTCCTTTTACGACCCCGTGAAAAAACGCTGGATAGCGGAAGCAGGTGAGTTCGAGGTGATGGTGGGGAGTTCTTCAAGAGATATCCGACAGCACGCCCGTTTTACACTGATTGACTGAATATCCGGTCGAGGTCTAGTTAGTCCAGATATTACTTGGTGTCGTGATATATTGTTCCATCCGTTGGGAGTTTTGTCGGTAGGCGGATACCGGTTGCAGGGCGGGTTGGTTCGATTTGTGGTGAATCTCGCCCTCGATACAGACGGGGCAATTGAATATATCTGGTGATATATTACCGCTCATAATCTCGATAACACTATTGCACCGGGGACATTTTACCGTAATATATCCGTATGTCATTGCCTGCCCTTCGAGAACCTGGAATTATTACCTGTCACTGTAGTCTATTTTTATTCTAGAGCCTGCCAATCAGTAATACACTCGCCCATTTGTACTATCTTTTACATTACTATCGTCCTATTTTAG
>CAZCZJ010000076.1:0-3628 GCA_964503235.1 uncultured Dehalococcoidaceae bacterium
TCATCGCCGGGCACGTTACCAAGGAAGGCGCTATCGCCGGGCCGCGGGTGCTGGAACACATCGTCGATGTCGTCCTCTACCTGGAAGGCGAGCCGTTCAGCGCTTACCGCCTGCTGCGCAGTGTCAAAAACCGCTTCGGCTCCACCAACGAGGTCGGCGTTTTCGAGATGAAGGAGCAGGGCATGGTCGAGGTTGCCAATCCCTCGCGGGCTTTCCTGTCGCAGCGGGGGGCGGGAACGATAGGCTCGGCGGTGGTGTCCACCATCGAGGGCAGTCGACCACTTTTAGTAGAGATACAGGCGTTGACGACCCCCACCAGCTTCGGGCAGCCGCGGCGCACCGCTAACGGCGTCGATTTCAACCGTCTGCTGCTGGTGGCGGCGGTACTCACCAGGAGGGCGGGACTGAAGCTGGGCAACCAGGATATCATGGTCAACGTCATCGGCGGACTGAAGGTAAGCGAACCCGCCGCGGATTTAGGCATGGCGCTGGCGATTGCCTCCAGCTGCCGCGACCTCGAGGTTGCCCCGCAGACGGCGGCGGTGGGGGAGATAGGATTGAGCGGAGAAATAAGGAAGGTATCCCAACTGGAGCGCCGACTCGGCGAAGCGGCCAGGCTGGGTTTTACGAAGTGTATTGTTCCCCAGGCGGGGGATAAGATAGCTCCTTCTAAAGATATACAGGTAATCCCGGTGGGGAGTGTAAGGGAGGCGATAGCGGTGGGGCTGGTGGGGAGGAAAATAAAAGATACGGGGAGTTAAAGAGGAAACCTATCCCCCTTGACCCCCTTCCCTTGGGGATTTGGTTAAGGGAAGGGGGAATAAATAGAGAGGGGTTTCACCCCTCTCAGACTCACCCCGGATTAGGGGTAATGGATAATACACTTTCGGGAGTATAATGGGGTGGGGAGGAAAACTAAGGTCTATGACGCCGATGCCGCGAGGGCGGCAGGGTGGGAAAAGATACCAATGAGAGGGAGGCGAGGAGGAAATATCGATGGCGAATAAATCAATTTGGCTTACCTACGCTTGGGAAGATAATAAAGACGGTGATGTTGATTTCGCTGCGCAGGAGTTAATTAGAACAGGGCTTGATGTAAAGTTAGACCGCTGGAACCTTACTGCTGGAAAACGTTTATGGGAGCAGATTGAATCTTTTATACAAGACTCCTCCAAATCTGATGGTTGGCTTCTTTACGCAACACAAAATAGTCTAGGTAACGAAAAATGCAAGGAAGAATTTTACTACGCATTAGACCGCGCACTTGAAACAAGGGGTGGGGATTTCCCTGTAATTGCCCTATTCCCTTCCACAGTAGATGAAAGTTTAATACCGGCGGGCATTAAAATCAGACTTCATGTCAGTATTACTGACCCAGATTGGAAAGAGAGAATAGTCGCTTCTGTTGAAAGACGCGATCCCTCAATCACAAAACATTTGCTAGAGCCATATTCTGTAACAATTCACGATGTTTTTAAAGCCGGCGGACAGCAAAGTTATGCCATTGAAGTAAGACCCAGAGGAGGGACTTGGTCACCATTTATTGCCTACATACCATTTGAAGAGAAGGATGAAGTGTCACCTAAATTGTCGTACGGCCCAGCGAAACATATTCCAAATTCGACTATACTATTTGACTGCGGTGAAGGTAAAACTTTAGATAATAAATTTTGGCTTATTTTTGCTTCTAACGAAGCTACTCCAACACAAAGCTATTATATTTCTTGTAAGAAATTACCGTCTTTTCTTATTTTTGGGATAAAAGGGGAGGCAACTCAGTATAGAGTCACTTTCTGATAGTCTGGATGAAAATAACTAATTATAGGTAGTAAATATATGAAAAATAACCAAAAAGTGGCCGCCATTATCGTCGCGGCGGGGGAGGGGAGAAGAATGGGGGGCATGGACAAAGTCTTCGCCGAGTTGGACGGCGAGTCCATCCTAATGCGGGCTACCTGTCCTTTTCAGCAATGCAAACTCATCGACCAGATAGTGGTGGTAGTCAGCGGCGATAATGAGAAAAAGTGCCGCCGCCTGGTAACAGGCAAAGAATGGTCTAAAGTTACCGATGTCTGCATCGGCGGTAAGCGCCGGCAGGACTCCGTGGCGGCGGGACTGAAACAGCTCAACGGCTACGACTGGGTGGTCATTCACGACGGCGCCCGACCGCTGGTAACGGTGGACCTGATAGAGCGGGGGCTGGAGGCGGCTCAAGAGACGGGAGCCGCGGCGGCCGCCGTTCCGGTCACGGATACCATCAAGGCAGTGGACGATAGCGGGATAGTCTCCCAGACGCCGTCACGTCAAAATCTGAGGGCGGTACAGACGCCGCAGGTGTTCCGCTTCGATGTTATTCAAATAGCCCATCAGCAGGACTGTGGTGACGTCACTGACGACGCCTCGCTGGTGGAAAATTTGGGACACAAGGTTAAGCTGTACGAAGGCTCTTATGATAATATAAAGATAACCACTCCGGCCGACCTTGTTCTGGCCGAGGTGTTCTTAAGAAAATATGAAAAGTAATAGGCGCATCGGCATAGGCTATGATGTTCACCCCCTGGTGCCCGGGCGGAAACTGGTGCTGGGGGGTATCGAGGTACCCTTTGATAAGGGGCTGGACGGCTGGAGCGATGCCGATGTGCTAACTCACGCCGTTATCGATGCCCTGCTGGGCGCGGCCGCGCTGGGTGATATTGGTACGCACTTCCCACCCGGTGAAGCACAGTACAAGGATATTTCCAGCCTGACGCTATTGAGAGAGGTGAAAGCAAAACTGGAGGCGGAAGGCTGGGGGGTGGTCAATATCGATGTTACCGTGGTGGCTGAACAGCCCAGGCTCAGAGAATACATCGACGGTATGCGGGAAGAATTGAGCCGTACGCTGTATATACCTGTCGACCGGGTCAGCGTCAAAGCCAGTACCGGCAACGGACTGGGGGTAATCGGACAGGGCGGGGGAATCGCGGCCTGCGCCGTAGCTATGATAGAAAGCGATATAGATGAAGATTTATAACTCTCTCTCGGCGAAAAAGGAGGAATTTCAGCCTCGGGGTGATGTCGTGACGATGTACGTCTGCGGCATTAACCCCTACGACGACGCTCACATCGGCCACGCCCTGAGCTATATCTTCTTTGACGTCGTCCGCCGTTACCTGGAATTCCGCGGCTATAAAGTAAAGCACGTTCAGAATATCACCGATATCGAGGACAACATCATCGCCACGGCCAATCGACGCGGCTTATCCGTGGCGGAACTCACCCAGAAATACGTCGAACGCTATGACGAGGACATGGCGGCGCTGAACGTCCGCCCCGCTCATATTTTCCCGCGGGCCATGGGCGAAATCGACAAGATGATAGAAATCGTGCAGGGTCTGGTAGACAAGGGATTCGCCTACGCCGTCGGCGGGAATGTCTATTTCCGGGTGAGGAATATGCCCGATTACGGTAAGCTGTCGCACCGCACGCTGGACTCGATGATGGCGGGGGCGCGCGTCGAGGCGGGCGAGGAGAAAGAGCACCCCATGGATTTTATTCTCTGGAAGGAGTCGAAGCCGGGTGAACCTTTCTGGGAAAGCCCCTGGGGCCAGGGCCGACCGGGCTGGCACATCGAGTGCAGCGCCATGTC
>CAZCZJ010000076.1:3728-11396 GCA_964503235.1 uncultured Dehalococcoidaceae bacterium
CTCGGTTCCTACTACCGCAGCCCGCTGACCTATACCGAAGAGGCCCTGGAAGCGGCGGAGCGGGGGGCTGATAGGCTGAGGCAGGCGGTTTCGCGGGACGACACCGGGGGTAAAGGAAAGGCACTGGATGCCGCGCCGTACCGGAGTAAGTTTATTGAAGCTATGGATAAAGATATTAACACCCCGCAGGGGCTGGCGGTCCTCTTCGACCTGGCACGGGAAATCAACCAGGCCGGGGATAAGGGTATTGGTACTGCGCAGGCCCGCGAAGCGTTAAAGGAATTGGGGGGAGTGCTGGGGTTGATTTTCAACGAGCCGGAGGAAGCGCCGCTGGATGCAGAATTACAAGAACGGATTAGTAAGCTCATCGAGGAAAGGGCCGCTGCCCGCAGGGAGAAAAACTGGCAGCTTGCCGATGAAATACGCACCAAGCTTGAAGAACTCGGCATTGCCCTGGAAGATACGCCAACAGGCACGGTCTGGAAGAGAAAGAGATAATTTTTCTCTGTTCCCGCGTCCCACCGCCCTTTGAGGTGGGGGGATAAGGGGTGGCAATTTAAAGGCCTGTAACGCGGAAGATGCGAGGGCGGTCGGGTGGGAAAAGATATCAATGGGGGGCGGCAGGGGTGAAATAACCAATGGGAGGTGCAGCGTGTGGCAGAATATCGCCTATACATTAATCGGTCTCGGTTTTCTAGCCCTTATCGGCTGGGCCGTCAAGGGATTTTTCATGGAGAGTGACATTCCTCTTCTAATACGCGTGGCGGTGGGGATAATGGGGGCGGGTATCATTATATTAATCATCGTTGCCGTTAAAGACAGGCTAAAAAAAGCCAAGACCGAGAATTTTAAGGGGGTAGAAAGATGATTGTTACCACCACCGAACAGATAGAAGGAAAAAAGGTAAAAAAGACCATCGGCATGGTCAGGGGCAGCACCATCCGCGCCAAGCATATCGGTAAAGATATCATGGCTGCCTTCAGAGGTATGGCCGGGGGTGAGATAACCGAATATACCAAGATGATGGCTGAAGCACGGGAAGAAGCTCTGAATCGGATGATTGAGGTTGCCGAGAAGGAGGGAGCCAACGCCGTGGTGGCAGTCCGCTTCGGGACATCGATGGTGATGCAGAACGCCGCCGAAGTTCTTGCCTACGGTACGGGGGTGGTGCTGGAATAAATGAGCTTGGTAAAAATACTGGCTAACCTGACCGGACTGGTTACGCGTCGCGAAGGCAGGAAGTTCCTTAAGCTCGGCGAGGAAATCGATGAAGCCGTCCTGACGCCGTCCGGACTCGGGGGAAGTATAAACCCCTCTCTCTATATACACATTCCCTTCTGTAGGAGCCTGTGCCCCTTCTGCTGCTTTAACCGGTATCTATTCGATGAAGCTAAAGCCAGGCAATATTTCAAGGACTTGAAAAAAGAACTTGAAATATATATAGAAAAAGGCTTCATATTTTCTGATTTTTACTTCGGCGGCGGCACCCCCACCGTGCTCATGGATGAGTTAACCGAAATCATTGATTACCTCAGGACTAAGTTCACGGTACGGCAGATTTCGCTGGAAACGACCCCTTGGGAGATAAACCTCAAAAATGTGGCTGCCCTGAAAAATGCGGGTATCAACCGGCTGTCCATCGGGGTGCAGAGCTTCGACGTCGATGTCCTCAAGAATATGGGAAGGCCCTCTTCTCCCGGGGAGGAAACGGCGGAGAAACTGCTCATGGCCGAAGGGGAGTTTGCTACCCTCAACGTGGACTTCGTCTTTAATTTCCCCGGTCAATCTATAACGCAGTTCGAAGCCGACGTAACACGATTCAAGGAGCTGGGGATAGACCAGGCGACTTTTTACCCGCTGATGCCCTCGCCGCACAAGAAGGACGCTATGGAACGCCGGTTCAACCGGGTAAGCACCTCGCGGGAAAAGCAGTTTTACGACGTTATCCTCAGGGAGCTCTACGAGAAAGGCTACCAGGCATCCACCGTCTGGTGTTTCTCACGCGGCGAGAGGATGATTGACGAATACATCGTCGAGGACGATGACTATATCGGCATCGGCGCTGGCTCCGTCAGCATTGTCGGGGGCAACTTCTTCGTAAACTCGTTTTCACTGGAACGGTACGGCGATTTTCTGAGCCACGACCGCCTGCCGGTTATCGGCTGGCGGCGGCTATCCCCGCGGGAGCACATGCGTTATTATCTATTGACCAAACTTTTCGGCATGAAGCTGGATAAAGAGAAGTTCAAGCGAAGGTTTCAGTCCGCTATCGATGAAAAGCTGAGAAAAGAGATGCTTTTCTTCAAGATGTTCGGGCTGGTGAAGGGCGACGGCTCGTTGAGCGTTACCGCGAAGGGGGTGTACCCGGTCAGCGTGATGATGCGGGAGTTCTTCGCGGCGCTGAACGGCTTGAGGGAATACTGCATCGAGAACCAGGTTTAGATGCCTATTTCACAGCCACGTAAATACCGACTGCTCCGAGCGATAGCGATTGATGTGAAACCTCTTTAAATCCTACCGAAAGCAGCAGGTTTTCTACTTGGTCGGGTCCGTAAAAGCGACTCGCCGATTCCGCCAGGTACTGGTAAGCCCCCCGGTTCCCCGAAAGCCAGTAGCCCATCCTGAAAACAAACCAGCGCAGGTACAGGTGAAAAAGCTTGCGAATGAGTTGGGACTTCGGCTGACTGCTCTCGACGATGACGAATCTGCCGTCAGGCGTCAGCACACGAAAAATCTCGGCGAGATAGCTGGTGGTCAGTGGATTTTTATAGGTCAGGTTGCGGAAGGCGAAGGATATACCAATGCTATCGAAATACCTGTCGGGAAACGGCAGGCTGGCGACATCTCCGTGGAACAACGATACTTTATCATTAAATCCGGCCGCTTTGGCTTTTTCGGCAGCGATTTCCAGCATGGGCTGGCTGTAATCGATACCGGTTACTTCCGCATCTCTATCCGCCAGCCGTGCCAGGTTAATCGCCAGGTCGCCGGTCCCGCAGCACAGGTCGAGTACCTTCTTGGGGTGGTTCGTCAGACATGCTGAAGCTGCTTTGCGACGCCAGCGTGCGTCCAGAAACCAGGTAATCATGTGATTTACCAGGTCGTAGCGACGCGGGACGGCGGTAAACATCGCGTAAAGGGGCTTTACCCGTGCCATTGTTAATAAATTACCTTAGCCAGAATGTAGCCGATGCCCAGCAGCAGCTGGGTAAGGAGAACGACGAGGACATTACTGGCCATGGCGGGCATAAGCTTCTTCATGTCCCCGTATTTACGCGCGCCCTGTATGGCTTTGAAGGCGAAGGGGAGTGTCAGCAGGGCGATTAACGTGTAAACCGGCATCCTGTCGGCGATTACCCAGCCGATTATCCACAGGTAGAGGATTATCATCAACGCCGCGTAGACCAGGCTCGCTTTTTCCCTGCCGATGGTAATCGGCAGGGTCTTCCGGTTGGCCGTCGAATCGGCTTCGACATCGGGGAACTCGTTGAGAAAGAGCAGGTTGTGCACCAGTATGCCGGAGGGAATCGCGGCGATTACCGCTGGCCAGGTATATTCATTCGACTGCACAAAGTAAGCTCCCAGGACCGGCAGAGACCCCAGTCCCAGTCCCGGTGACCATTCCGGCCAGTTTCGCTTGAGTATGAACGGAGTATAAAGGAGAATAAACAGGGCGCCGACCACCAGTAGCGGCAGTAATTGCCAGCTGGTGACGACCACGAAATAGATGCCGATGGCTGTCGCCAGGAGGAAAGAGATAGTACCGAACCTTAAAACCTGCCCCGGTTCCAGTAGAGACCCCGGCAAAATGCCGCTGCCGCCGCTGAAGGGTGTCCTCTTCGTGGCCAGGTCAACCCCGCTTTTAAAGTCGTGGTAATCGTTGAGGACGTTGACACTGATGTGGGCCAGCAGCAACCCGATAAAAGCCAGTATCGCGTGGCCCAGGTGGAAATAACCGTCGTACCAGGCCATGGAGGTACCCAGGAACGATAGTACAACGGGGAGAATCAGAAACTGGGGCCTGGTTTCAAGAAACCATATCTTGAGCTTCATCTTGCCTTATATTATGACATACACGTTGTACGTCCCGCAATGAAGAGGTATCATGTTTATGTCTGGTTTTGGTTGATTTCAGATGCCCTCCCCCTGGCCCCTTCTCAAACAGCTGCATTGACTAGCCCTTTTTTCTTTGTTTGAGAGGGGGAAAGAATAGAAAGAGGGGTTTCACCCCTCTTAAACGCCCCCTGATTTTTACTGGGGGAAGAGTTTGAGACGGGGCGAAGCCACTCTTTTTCATAATGGGAGGGTGGGAATAATATCATATGGTGGAGAGGGGACAGGCGGAGGTAAGTATCCATTAATCAAAGAGAGTTTTATATATAGCATAATAATAAAGGCACCGTCGAAACGATGCCTTATTGATACAGTCAACTGTTAGTCGTAAGCGTGTGTCTATTTAGTTGTGAACACACTGTCCACTACGGCTTGATCAAGGGGTATTGTGTGTCTTTTTTTTCAGGGCCCGTAAAAATTAGCGGATACACAAAGGCGTGAAAATGAAACCTCAGGACGGGCTACCCTTTGCCGATGCGGAACACCTTGGTGCCGCAAACGGGGCAAACGCCCTGTGTTGCCGGTCGTCCGTTCTTCAGCGTGACCGCTCTGGGATTACTGACCTCTACCTTTTTCCTGCATTTCATGCAATATGCTTGCATCGCCACACCTCCTTAAGCATCCTTGCCTAGCAGAGTAACAAAAACACCCGTATTTGTCAATAGCCCTGGAGTAGGTTTTGCCATGTTTTGGAAGATTTATTATGCTCACCCCCTTTATCCCCCTACCCAGGGAAGGAATTATTATCACCCCATCCCCCTCTTAGCGAGCTACTCCCTTTCAGGGGATAGGGGGTTGTTTATCGGCCCAGCAGCGGATGCCGCGAGGGTGGTTTGGGTGGAAAAAGATAAAATCCTGTGGAGGAGCCGGGGGTAAGTTGACCAGCTGCCAATTATTGGCTGCTATATTTAATTTTTACCCCGTCGCCCACCGCGGCGTTAAGGAAAGCGCCGGCATTGCCGTCTTTAAGCGCGATTTCCAGGTATTCACTACCGCCGATAAGGGTGCACAGTCCGTCACTCATATCGTAGGTATCAACGATTCCGTTGATTAACTCGTTTTTCACCTCAACCGTAATACCGGTGTTTACCGGTGGCAGGTCATGCCTCTTGATATTGGTAATAAGGTTCCCGAAATTATCTATATGCAGGACGCAGCCCGCCAGAGTGCCGTCCGAATCCTGACGCGGTTTTAATAATGTCAGGACTGCCAGAGAATCTAGCGGCTCCCCGAATTCGGTGAGGGGAGTGCCCAGCGAGAGGTGAGCCGCCACCGGGGCGAAGATGTCCCGTCCGTGGAAGGTGGAGCTGACCGTAGGACGCCAGTATTGCCGGCTGGTAATCTCGATAGCTTCTGCCTTGCCGGTGTCCAGAGGTTGACGGTTGTCGATGGCGTTTCCGCTGGCGTAGTCTTTAATGATATAGCTGAGGACGCCGTTGTCCGGGGCGATGAAATCAGCCGTCGGTGTCCTGAGGACAACGGCTTTTCGCCGGGAGCTTACTCCGGGGTCGACCACCACCAGGTGGATGGTGCGGTGAGGGAAGAAATCACAGACAGTGCTCAGGACAAAAGCCGCCTGCGAAATATTCTGCGGTTCGATGGTATGGCAGATATCGACCAGCCTGGCATCGGGATTGATACCCAGGATTACCCCTTTCATGGCGGCTACATAGGCATCCGCCAGTCCGAAATCGGTGGTCAGGGTAATTATGGCACCCATGATACTATCCCGTACGGGGGTTCCGTCACCCCACTCTTAGTGAGACTATTGAGAGGACGATAAATATAACTACGAGGGCGATGGTAAGCTGGAAGAGGGTTTTTTCCACCCCCCGTTTGGTCCGGAAAACCGTGTCAGCCTGGCCAAAAATACCGCCCAGACCGCCGCCGCGTACCTGGAGTAGAGATACCATAATCAGCGCAGCGGCTACAACTATCTGGGCGACATATAAATACGTTTCCATGTTTGTCCTTTACGTGTCTTATTAGCTATTCAGCCAGTTTTTTCTTTAAAACCTCGTTTACCAGTTGAGGGTTTGCCTGGCCCTTGGTTGCCCTCATCACCTGCCCGACGAGGAATTTAAGAGCGGTCTCTTTACCCGCCCGGAAATCGGCAACGGGATGCGCATTAGAGTTTATCACTTCTGACACTATTTTCTCAAGCTCCTGCGTGTCGCTAATCTGGCTCAAGCCCCTTTCGGTGATTATTTCGTCGGCGGTTTTACCTGTATTGAACATGTCCTCGAGCACCGATTTAGCCGTAGCCGTATTAATCGTCTGGTGGGAGCTTACTATCAGCCCCGCCAGCCTATTGGGGGTTACTTTGTCTCTAAATACGTCTATATCTATGTTGTTGGCATTGATGATTCGAGTGACTTCTCCGAGGAGCCAGTTGCTGACCTCTTTGGGATTTATATCTTTGCTGGTGCCTTCTTCAAAGTAATCTGCCATAGCCTTGGAGCCGGTGAGTAAATCGGCGTCGTATTTCGGCAGGCCGTATTCGGACATGAACCGGTTGCGTCTTCCTTCGGGCAGCTCCGGTAATTTCGCTCTGACTTCCTCCACCCATTCGCGGCTGATAGTAAGCGGGGGTAAATCGGGTTCGGGGAAGTAGCGGTAATCGTGGGCGTACTCCTTGCTGCGCTGGGAGATCGTTTTCCCCTTATCCTCCACCCAGCCCCGCGTCTCCTGTACCAGTTTTTTCCCTTCGCTGGATGCCTTGCTCTGACGTTTTACCTCGTACTCCATCGCCAGGTAGACCGCCTTGAAGCTATTCAGGTTTTTCACTTCTACCTTGGTCCCTAGTTCAGTGCTGCCCTCCGGTCGAATGCTGATATTAGCGTCGCAGCGAAAGCTCCCCTCCTCCATGTTGCCGGTGGAAACTCCCAGGTACTGTAAGATGCTGCGCAGTTGCATGAGGTACTGCCGCGCTTCTTCCGGGGAGCGCAGGTCGGGATCACAGACAATCTCCATCAGGGGAGTGCCGGCGCGGTTGATATCCACCAGACTGTAGTCGCCACCCGGTGAAGAGCGGTGCAGTAATCTGGCGGTATCCTCCTCGAGGTGGACATTGTCAATGCCTATCTTTTTCTCTTGACCATTGACATCGATAGTGAGACAACCGTTGTAGCCAATAGAAGCATATGACTGGGAAATCTGGTAGCCTTTCATGAGGTCGGGATATATGTAATTCTTGCGGTCGAATTTGGTAATTTCGGAGATAGAACAGTTCAACACCAGGGCGGTCATCATGGTGTATTCCACGGCCTGGCGGTTAATGACGGGTAAAACCCCGGGCATACCCATGCACACCGGGCATACGTGAGTATTAGGCGGCGTGCTGGCGTAGTCGGCGCTGCAGCCGCAGAACATCTTGCTCCTGGTTAGAAGCTGGGCATGGACTTCCAGTCCGATAACAGTCTCGTATTTCATGGCTAAATTATTAGAAAAACAACCATTCCAGTATAACAACATTAAGCGTGGCTGACAAGGAAGGGGGTCGGTTCTGTTTGCTCATGGTTGTTTTTACTTACTCACCCCCTTTGTCCCCCTCTC
>CAZCZJ010000077.1:0-11157 GCA_964503235.1 uncultured Dehalococcoidaceae bacterium
TCGGGCCAGCCCAGCGTGGTAAATGGCCATAGCGCCGAGCTGAACCACGTATCCAATACGTCCGGGTCCTGCTCGATATTGTCTGACTGGCACCTGGAGCAGGCGGTCGGTGTCTCTATGGCTACCGTTATCTCATCGCAGTCGCGGCAGTACCAGACGGGTATGCGGTGTCCCCACCAGAGCTGACGGCTGATGCACCAGTCGCGGATGTTCTCCATCCAGTTGAAGTAGACCTTGGTAAATCTTTCGGGGATGATTTTTATACGTCCGTCTCTGACGGCGTTAATCGCTGGCTCTGCCAGGGGCTTCATCTTCACGAACCACTGCAGGCTGGCCAGCGGCTCTACCATTGTCTGGCACCGCTGGCAGTGTCCCACGGCGTGGGAGTACTCCTCTGTTTTCACGAGTTGCCCGCTCTTTTCCAGGTCGGCGATTATCGCTTCGCGGGCTACAAACCTGTCCATGCCGTTGTACGGGCCGGCATTTTCGTTCATCGTGGCGTCGGGATTGAGGATATTTATCAAGGGCAGCCCCTGTCTCTGGGCGATATCGAAGTCGACCGGGTCGTGGGCCGGGGTGATTTTCACCGCGCCCGTCCCGAATTCCATGTCCACCGCTTCGTCGGCGACAATCGGTATCTCGCGGTTGACCGCGGGTAACAGGACCTTCTTGCCAATCAGTTTTTTAAAGCTGATATCGTTGGGATTGACGGCTACCGCCGTATCGCCGACTATCGTTTCCGGTCGCGTCGTAGCGACGGTGATGAACTTGTTCTTGTCGTTGATAAGCGGGTAATTGACGTACCAGAGATGCCCGTTAGTATCCTTGTGCTCCACCTCGAGGTCGGACAGCGCCGTGGCGCAGCGCGGGCACCAGTTGATAATCCTCTCTCCCCGGTAAATCAGGCCCTTTTTATAGAGGTTGGTGAAAACCGTGCGTACCGCTTTACTCGGCCCCTCGTCCATGGTAAAGCGCAGGCGCGACCAGTCCAGAGAAGCCCCCAGTCTTTTGTGCTGTTCGATGATATTGCTCTTGTAGGTGTTTGCCCAGGCCCATACCCTATCCAGGAATTTCTCGCGGCCCAGCTCGTGGCGGCTGATACCCTCCTCGGCAAGCACCCTTTCCACCACTACCTGGGTGGCGATACCCGCATGGTCGATGCCCGGCAGCCACAGCGTCGGCTCATGAAGCATCCGGTGCCATCGTGTCATGATGTCTTGCAGCGTCGCGGTGATGGCGGTACCGAGGTGCATATCGCCGGTGATGTTGGTGGGCGGGTGGATGATAACGAAGGGTTTCTTGGCAGAGTCTATCTCCGCTGTGAAGTAACCCTTCTCCAGCCAGAAATCGTACCACTTCTCCTCGACCTTGCCCGGCTCGTACGCCTTCGGCATCTCTTCGATATTGGGGGCTTGCGTCATGTTTTCCTCTCTCTAGTAGCGGTATTTTACCCGTTCTGGTCTTCTATCAATCGTTTTCCCAGGCTGATTCTCTCCTCAGTATTATAGCCGATTTTACCGAAAAAATTCAGCGCCCCGGTATTCCCCGACCGAACCTGTATATTAATCTTGGGACATCCCATTTGTAAAAGTCTTTCCTCGATGGCGTCCATCATGCGTTTCCCCAGCCCCTGCCGCCGCTGCTCCGGTTCGACGCCCAGGTAATAGACCCAGCCCCGGTGCCCCTCGTAGCCGCCCATGGCGCTGGCGACCACCCTGCCGTCAATCAGTCCCACCAGGAACAGCTCCGGATGGACTTTCATTTTACGCTCTATATCCCGCCCGGGATTGTTCCAGGGACGGGTTAAACCGCATTTCTCCCACAGCTCGATGACGGCGCTTTCGTATTCGGGTTTATATTCAACGATTTCCATTTTGAGTTATCTATTCCCACCCGGCCGCCCTCGTATCATCCTCGGCCTGTCCGGTAAATCGCCCCGCCCCCTTCACCCCTTGTGTCTCAATGAAATAGCTTAATCAAGGATTTTCTGTTTCGCTTGGTGTCCATCGGCCTTCTTGTATTGCTGTTTCTTCCTCTTCATTCATAATCTGTTGAATTCTGTCCCAGTCAACATATGTATTCCCCATTTTATCAATTCCATGAACAAGAATACCTGGTTGAGCGTCTTTATTGAAGTCTAAAGCTTCTTGAAGACCACATCTATAACGGCAAAAGTCACAAAATACCCCACTAAACACCCCACGGCCTAAGACATTGAAGCCAATTATCACCCCACCAAAATGCTCACCTAAGAGAATCCTCTTGCAACTATCACATTGAAATGTTTTCTTTTTCTTCTTTCCAAAGGGTAGCTTCACTCGGGATCTCTCCTCTCAGACTCCTACTTCTACTTCTCCCCCACTATCCCCGCTAACCTGTCCAGTATTATCTCCGCCACCTCCCGCTTGCTCATCAGGGGCAGTTCCTCTACCCTGCCGGTTTTATCTATCAATGAAATTCTATTCGTGTCCGTATCGAAGCCGCTGTCGGCGGCGGTAATATCGTTAGCCACAATCATATTGAGTCGTTTCTGTTCCAGCTTTTTCTTGGCGTTGATTATCAGGTCCTCACTCTCGGCGGCAAAACCTATCTTTATTATAGTATCCGGCACTTCGCTTAAGATGTCTGATGTCGGCACCAGCTCCAGGATAATATTGCCGTGTTCTCGCTTGATTTTCTGGTCGGACGGACCCTCGACGCGGTAGTCCGATACCGCCGCCGCCATTATCAGCGCCTCCGCACCGCTGACCGCTTTCATTACCGCCTCCCTCATCTCGTCCGACGTCCTGACGTGGATAATCTTCATGCCGGACGGTTCCGGCAAAGCGGTGGGAGCGGTAATCAGCGTTATTTCAGCCCCGCGGTCGCGGGCGGCTTCGGCGAGAGCGTAGCCCATCTTCCCCGAGGAACGATTGCCGATATGTCTTACCGGGTCTATCGGCTCCTGGGTGCCACCGGCCGTTACGACGATGGCTTTCCCGGTAAAGTCCTTCTTATCCACCGACCGCCTGTTCTGCCGCCTGGATTATTTTCTCGTTTTCCGCCAGGCGTCCCTGCCCCATTTTCCCCGATGCCAGCCGCCCATGCTCGGGGCCAACGAACCTGAAACCCCTGGCTTTTAGCTTTTCGATGTTCTCCTGCGTCACCGCATTACGGTACATCACGTCGTTCATGGCCGGGGCGATAATAACCGGTGCCTCGGTAGCCAGTACCACGCAGCCGAGCATGTCGTCGGCCATGCCCGCAGCCAGCCTGGCTATGGAGTTGGCCGTCGCCGGAGCGATGACCACCACGTCGGCGGCTTCGGCCAGGGCGATATGCTCCTCGCTGTACTCGGAGGCCATCTCGAACATGTCGGTGACCACCGGTCGCCCGGTGAGATTGCGCAGGGTCAGCGGCGTAATGAATTTCGTCGCCGCCTCGGTCATTATCGTTTCCACTTTGGCTCCCGCCTGGGTCAGCTTGCTGGCGAGGTCGGCGGCTTTGTAGGCGGCTATCCCTCCGGTTATACCCAGAACGACGGTTTTATTCTTCAGCATTTTATCTCTCCTTGGCTTAGTCCCGGTTCATGGCGTGGATGACTTTAATGCCGATGAGCGTTAAATCGGGATTGACCTTATCGATTACTTTGGTTTCTTTAGCGATGATATCGGCGTACCCTCCGGTGGCGACAACGGTGGCTTTCTCTCCCAGCTCTTTCTGAATGCGCGTCACGATGCCGTCGATAAGCCCCGCGTAGCCGAAGATAATGCCCGACTGCATGGCGGCGACGGTATTGGGGCCGATAGCCGTTTTCGGGCGCACCAGGTCCAGACGCGGCAGGGCGGCGGCACGGGTGTATAACGCCTCGGCCGAAATGCCGATACCCGGTGCGATTACCCCGCCGACGTAATCACCGCCCCTGGAGACAATCCCGAAAGCGGTAGCGGTCCCCAGCGCGACAACTATTACCGGGGGTTTGTATAAGTGGAGAGAAGCGGCGGCATCGGCAATCAAATCGGCGCCCACCTCCCGGGGATTATCCGTGCGGATTCTTACACCCGTCTTCACGCCGGGCCCGATTACCAGGGGGTGAATCTTGAAATACCGTTCGAATAACTCATTGAATGTTGTCATTAAAGGTGGTACCACACAGCTCATCGCTCCCTCTTTAATATCGGTTACATCTATTCCCCGGTGACGCAGCAAGTTGAGTATTATCACGGCATATTCATCCGGCAT
The DNA here is from genome assembly GCA_964503235.1 of uncultured Dehalococcoidaceae bacterium. Lineage (GTDB taxonomy): Bacteria > Chloroflexota > Dehalococcoidia > Dehalococcoidales > RBG-16-60-22 > W425. The sequence continues at coordinate 4,222 of CAZCZJ010000077.1, forward strand.
GCGCTGAACTGAGGTAGCAATACGCCAGGTAGCGCAAAGCTCATCACCCTGGAACATGCCCATCTTGATGTTCGTATTAGCGATATCTAAAGCTAATAACATAAGATATCCTTTTAACCTCCCGCAAAGTTGGTATTGGATTTAAGCTGGTTAATCACTGACGGCAATGCCATCAGCAGGTCGGAGGCAATCATGCCGGTATCTCCCAGCACATTTCTAATCATCTCACCAGCTTCACATCCCACATACGCGCCCAGACAGGCGGCGTTGTAAGGTAAAAGCCCCTGGGCAGCCATTCCGGCGATAACCCCGGACAGCACGTCACCGGTCCCTGCCGTTGCCAGCCCGGGATTGGCAAAAGGACTTACCCGACAGTAACCCTCGGGACTGGCGATAACGTTATATGCCCCTTTCAGGACTATGGTCTTATTCCAGGCCGCGGCGAATTTTCTGGCTACGCCCGTGCGGTCCGCCTGTATTTCGTCGATAGAAAGCCCGCACAGTCGGGACATTTCACCGGGGTGTGGCGTGAGCACGGCATCACCGGGTAACCGCTGCCAACGGTCGGGTGTTGCCGCCAGTATGTTGAGGGCGTCGGCGTCCAGCACCAGCGGCGGTAGGCTCTTTTCTGAGAGCAGTGAAATGATAAATTCAGCCGTAGACGGATTTTGCCCCAGACCGCATCCCACCAGGAGGACATCGTATTGACGGCACTGTCCGGTAATAACTTCCGCCGCCGCGGCGGAAATTACGCCTGGTTCGGCTTCCGGCAGCGGCAGGTAGGTTGTTTCGGTCAGTTTGGAGGCCAGAATCGGCTGAAGGCTGGCAGCCGTCGCCAGCGTTACCAGTCCCGCCCCTACTCTCATGGCGCCGCTGCAGGCTAAATAGGCGGCGCCTACGTAGTTAATCGACCCCGCGACCACCAGGACCTTACCGAAGGTGCCCTTGTTGGCATTAAGCGGACGCTCCGGTAAAGCCGCTCTGGCCCACTCGCGTGTCATCAGCTCTACCGGTATCCCGTCTGCCAGCGATTCCGGTATACCGATATCGACTATTCTCAGGGTTCCCACTCTCGCGGCGCCGGGAAAATTAAACAAACCGATTTTAGGGAAGGCTAGGGTAACGGTCATGTCGGCGTAGGGACAGGCTTCATCGACGGCGCCCGTATCGGCGTCCATGCCCGAGGGTAAATCGACCGCAACTATGTATGTTTTATGTTGCAGTTTCGCCTCGCTGGTTTTTTGGAGCACCTCTTTATAAACGCCCTTCAACGGACGCATCTTACCCGTGCCCAGCAGGGCGTCGATGACGCAGGTTGCTGAAGCCAGCAGGCCATCGAATTTCTCCAGTTTTTCATCCCCGGCAGCTTCGATGCAGGTGATGTTTTTCTCCCGTACCAGCTTCAGGTTCTCGTCATCGGCGGGTCGTTCGCTGCACAGGTAAACGCTCACCGACGCTCCCCGTTCCTGCAGATAGCGTGCCGCCACCAGGCCGTCGCCGCCGTTATTCCCCGCCCCAATCAGGCATAGAATCTGCTGTTTTCTGATGTCGCCCAGGCTTTTTGCCGTCTCCTCGGCTACGGCTTTACCGGCATTCTCCATGAGCATGCTCACCGGTGTGCCCGCTTTGATGCACTCCTGGTCCATCTGCCTCGTCTGTTCGGCGGTTAATATTTTCATGTTTTTATGTCCATATACCCGATGCAATGAGTGTAGCAATATATTATACCACGGTCAAGAGGTTCATCTTGCTTTTGGTAGATATCGGATGCTTCCCCGCCCCCTTTTAGTTATCTATTCCCACCCGGCCGCCCTCGTATCATCTTCTGACAATCCGTTAGTTTCCCCCGCCCCATCTCCCCTGGTGGGGGGAGAAAGAGGCCTTGCTTATGTTTTCCCTGATTTCCCGGAATTTTAACCGCCCCTCCACCCCTGCTTGAGGGGTAAAGGGCGCCGCGTCCTTTACAAATATTATCGGTACTGGCCTTTATAACTATAAGTTAAAATGAGCAAAATACCCTTTGTAAATATTCCCCCTTCCTTTATCAAAGGAAGGGGGCTAGGGGAATAGATTGATATCGTCCCCAAAACAGATGAAAAACGTGTTTACTAAAATCCGTTGTGGTGCACTATATCCACCAGCTTCCTCTTGGGAACATGGCGTACCAGTTTCTCGTCGACCCAGCCCGTGGTTGAATCGGTCGCTACCTCGGCTATCGAGGTCTCGTCGGGATAGCCCGTCACGATGACCAGTCCTACATCGTAGCCGTCAGGTATGCTCAACGCTTTTTTGAAGCCTTCTTCATTGAACATCATTATCGGGCAGCAACCGAGTCCCTCCTCCAGGGCGGTCAGTATGATATTCTCCGCCGCCATGCCGATGTCGTACAGCGTGATGCGGCGGCGGTTAGCGTCCGCCTCCAGCAACTTGTTTATGACGATGACGATGTAGGCTTTCGGGGTGTTTTCCGGGAGCGGTCCGCCTTTCTCCGGTGGCATCTTCACCGAGCCTCCGATGTTATCGAACATCTCCGGCAATATCTGTTTATCATCGACGATGATGAACTCGCATACCTGCTGGTTGCGCCCGGAAGGGGCCAGGCGCCCGGCATCCACGCATTTTTCCAGGACTTCATAGGGCACGGGTCTGTCTTTGAATCTCCTTATCGACCTGCGTTTCACCGCGGCTTCGTAAACGTTCATCGTAATACCTCCTCGTGAAAATCACCTTTAAAATCCGCCAGCACCTCGAGTTTTTTTATCATAGCCTCCCAGTGTGTCCCCCGCCAGTATATCCGGTTGCAGGCGGGGCATTCCATGTACTGTATGTGTGTCTGAAAGACATAGGGCGGCACTCTATTTTCTACATCTTCGCGTGCTTTTTCCATCAGCGACTCGTTACATTCCAGGCAGAGGGTGAAGGGTCTGATATGCAACTTCAGGTCGAAGGCGGCGAGTACCTGACGCATCTGTGTATCCGGAACCTCGCTTTCCATCAGTACCGCCTTCAGCCGGCCGTTCCTGACGACTCTCCTCTGCATAATCTCGGTGTCCCGCGTTAATATCACCCTGTCTTCGGCCAGTGCCTGCCGTATCATATCACCATCGTCGGGGCCATTGAAGAACAGGCTATTAAAACCCATCATCCTCAGCCACCTGGCCAGCTTACCGACGTTGTGGTCGACGATGAATTTTATCTCTTTGATGCCGCCACCTCCGCCTGTGTTTATATATGTATCTTCATCCCCTCGTAGCCGAGTCGTATCGATGCCCCCAGCGCTCGGGCAACTTCGGAGATTTCCGTTTTTATCTTCTTCTCTTCCAGGGGATTCATATGCACCAGGACGACCTGTGGTAGATAACCCTGGATGTCCCGCAGGCTTTCCAGTTCTTTTTGCAGTAATGAAGGTGTCAGGTGTCCTGTCTCCAGGGCGGAGCTCTCGTACCGGTTCGATGCCGTCGTCTCGATGATAAGCAGCTGTGGTGATACCTGTTGCCACACCCCGGTAAGTCCCGGTCCGGTATCGGACGTGTATAACATCGTCTTACCGTCGGCGGCGGTGATTTCATACCCGACGGTGAACCTGGAGTGGTTTACCCGAACCGGCGATACGCTGTAGTTTAGAATCGAGGTGGTCTCGCCGGGCTCCAGAATATTGAACTTGATTGTTGGATTTTCAGGAGGCTTTTCCAGGAAATTGGGGTAGACTACGTTATTGAGCAGGTGAGTCGTCAGTACTTCATGAACGAACTTCGTAGAGTAGATTTCCAGGGTTTTTTCACGCAGGTCATAATTTATAGCGATGGCCGGGATATCCCTGATATGGTCGTAGTGCTGGTGGGTGAGAAGGATGGCTTTTAGTTTTTGCTGCGCTGCGAAACTCAGGCTGGAGGTAAGCGCTCCGGCATCGATTGCCAGCACATCGTCGATGAGCAGACTAATAAGTCGGGTGTTTTCCGATTCCGTATTATGCGCACCCAGTATCGTAATATCCATGGACAGTACCTCTATTTCGAAAAGACGAAAGGATTGTATTTCGTTTCGTAGTCATAGGTATCGACGCCCTCACTACGCTTTAGCCGGTTGACGATGGCGTAGGTCGCCGGGGTGGCGATGACCTCGATGCCCGTCTTGAACAGCCAGTGGTGCCATATCATCGTTCCTATCGGCGAGCCCGTCCCCGTATAGGCCAGGGTAATAAATATGACGGTATCCAGCCCCTCCCCGATAATGGTCGAGCCGATGGTTCGACTCCACAGCCAGCGGCCCTTCGTTAGTATCTTCATCCGCGACAGCACGAGCGAGTTGGCGAACTCACCCACCAGGTAGCCGCAGAGCGAGGCCCCCAGCAGCCGCGGAGCGAAACCCAGGATGGTTTCGTAAGACCCCTGCGCCGTCCAGAAACCTGCCGACGGTAGTATCTGTCCTATCCAGGCGAAGAAAACGAAAATTAAATTACAGCCGAAACCGAGCCAGATTACCCTTCTGGCCGTCCGGTAGCCGTAGACCTCGGTGAGGACGTCACCGAAGATATAGCTGACCGGGAAAACGAATACCCCGGCGGGCAGGATAAAGGAACCCAGGCTGATAACCTTGACGGCGATGATATTGGCGGTGATAAGGCAGGTGATAAAGACCGTGATGATTATCACCATTCGGTATGAGATTTTCATATCTTATATCCAGCGGCGGTGACGGAAAAAGATGAGCATGCCGCAGGCAATGACTCCCATGACCAGAAGCAGGACGACAAAGGTAACCGGTTTGCCGGTATCTATGCCGCCCGGTAGCACGACATTCATTCCGAAGAGACTGGAGACCAGCAGGAAGGGAAGAATAATGGTAGAAAATATCGTCAGCAGGCGGGTAACGCGGTTAATCCGGTAGGTAGCCAGCGTGTAATCGGCATCCTTGTACACCTCGATAATCTCCTGGACCTCGTCCAGCGTCTCGCATATCTTATTGATATGGTCCATGAGGTCGTGATAGTAAGCCGTCACGTCAACGTCGGTAAAGCGTTTCAGCTTGTTTTCCATCTCGATGAACATAGCCCGCGTCGGGAACATCACGGCGCGCTGGGTAATGACGTCGCGACGGATGATACTGAGTTCTTGGGTGGCTTCGATAGACTCGTCGAAAACGCTGTCTTCCACGTCCTCCACCAGCTCCATGATTTTATCCAGGACGGGGAAGTAGGAGTCAATCGCCCGGTCCAGGATGCGGTACAGCAGGAAGCCGGAGCCGCTGCTCATGTACTCTTCTCGGGCATCTTCGTTTGCCTGGCAGTCGCGGAAAAGGGCTACCAGCGTTTTAAGTTCACCGGTATGGAGCGTCACCAGCAGGTTATCCCCGACGAAGGCCGACCACTGCCGTTTGCTGCTTATCCGGGTTTGCTTATCGTAAAAGGGGAAGTGGAAGACGAAGAAGAGATACCCCGGATAGACATCCAGCTTGGGCAGCTGTTTGCGACTGAGACAGTCATCCAGAGCCAGCGTGTGAAAATCGTATTTCTCCGCCAGGTATTCTGTATCCCGCTCCGTGGGCGACTGTATGTTTACCCAGGTAAGGTTGCCCCGGGTGATTTCTTCCACGTGCAGTGGCTCATCCGGAAGCTGCGAATCCTCCGCTCTATCTTTCCCTTTTATTCTGCGGCGTCTGTTGATTAGTCTAGCCATGCCCGATTACCTCTTCGCCAGGAGTTCTAACGTATTTTAGCATAATTACCAGCGCAGAGGAATACCCCGCACTCGTAGAGTATTGACAGCCCCCTGAAAAAGAGTATAATGGGGTGTCTAATTTCTCGGGTGGTCTTTCAGGCTGGTTGGTGGTGAGCAATATGATGAAAAAGGGCGCTGGCAACTGCCGTAAAAAATACGGTGGTGACCGGCGTTTTTTTATTGTCCGGTAGAAGGGGGTGGTAAAGAATAGTAGAAAAAACCGTAGAATTGGTTATTGGCAACAAATGTTATTATACAAAAGGAGAATGATATGAAAATACTATGCATTACCAAAGTCAAAGACTCTTTTCTGACGATGCCCCCTGCTGTTATGAGGCAGATCCTGGAGATAAGCGCGGCCGCAATAGAGCAGCTTAAAAAACAGGGAAAGGTCCTGGAATATTACTACTCACCAGCTGGATATAACATAGTCATCCTTGACTATAAGGATGCCGAAGAATGGGCGAAAGACCAGCTCTCGATACCGGTGCTTACTTATGTGGATACTGAGGTCTATCCGTTGACTGAAGGCTTAGTGGCGTTAAAAGGCATGATAGAGGCGATTAAGATGTCTGAGAAAATGATGCCCGGCGGGCCGAAATAGCCCTATCGGGATGGACTGTAAAAATTGGAGGCTGTATCTGAAAAAGGTGCAGCCTCCGTTTTTATTGCCTGAGGCCGCATGGTCTGATAAACTAAAAACAGGATGAAAGCCAAGACGGGTCCCGGATGGTTTGATAGGTGTAGAATCAGTATTAAAAAGTTACTGGGGATGAAGGTGCTACTCTGCGATAGCTGCAAGTGGAACTGGCGCGGGGCCTGCCGTAGGCCGGAGCGTCCCAACGCTACCTGGTGCCCCGAATATGAAAAACGGGGCTAAACCTCCCACCCCACCCCCTTTTATAGTTATCTATTCCCACCCGACCGCCCTCGTATCATTCTCGGCCTGTCCGGTAAATCTCCCCACCTCTTTACCCACCAATAGGGGGAAGGAGGACCTTGCTCATATTTTTCCTGATTCCCCTGGTTTTCAACACTCCTCCACCCCCATGGTTGGGGGGTAAAGGAGGCGGCGTCATCCCTCAATCATTCCCGGCGCTGGCCTTCAAGCACAGCGATTCAATCAGCAACATTCCCCTTGTAAAAATTCCCCCTTACTTTACCAAAGGAAGGGGGCTAGGGGGATGGATTTATACTCTCCTCAAACAGGCGAATAACG
>CAZCZJ010000078.1:0-11153 GCA_964503235.1 uncultured Dehalococcoidaceae bacterium
GAGAAAAAGAAAGAGATTGCCGTCTACGAGGATGAAATAGAGGCCTGTTTGTCATGAAGCAACGATAGAAGTTAAATAGATGCGGGCTGCCATCAACCGGCAGCCCGAATTTTTGTTGTTTTAAAAACTGGAGGCGACGGGCGGATTCGAACCGCCGAATAGGGGTTTTGCAGACCCCCGCCTTAACCACTTGGCCACGTCGCCTTTTGCCATACTATTCTAAGGTATTACGCATTTTCGTGCAATAGCGGATGATATTAGTGCTAATTGTTCGTGGTTATTGCATATTCACCCCCTTTGGGGGGGTTTTAATCCATCCCCCTAGCCCCCTTCCTTTAGAAAAGGAAGGGGGCTTTTTACAAAGAGAATCCTGCTAATTGAATCATTGTGCATAAAGGCTAGTACAGGGAATGATTGAGAGAGGACGCCGCCTCCTTTACTCCCTCAATGGGGGTGGAGGGATTATGAATCCCCGGGAAATCATAAGAAAATTGAGTCAGTTCTTCCCACCCCCCTTATTGGGGGTAAAGGAGTGGGGTGATTTTACGGACATAAAAAGGATGATGCGAGGGTAATCGGGTGGGAATAGATATCTAAATGGGGCTGGGGATAACTAGCGCGCCTGACAGCAGAATAAACAATGTTATGTTTCCAAGTAAATATTCGTTTGCAGACGGGGTAAATATTCTGGTAATCTTAGACATAATATTTTGCTTGAACAGGGGGTATGGTGATGAAAGATGCCTATGCCAGAGCCGGTGTTGACATCAGCGCCAAAGACAGGGCGGTCAAGAGAATCAGCCAGCTGGTAAAGTCGACACTTCGCCCCGAAGTTTTAAGCGGCGTGGGGTTTTTCGGTGGAATGTATGAGTTCAAGGGGTATAATAATCCGGTGCTGATATCCAGTATCGACCAGGTGGGAACGAAAACAAAGTTGGCTAACGCCCTGAACAAGCACGATACCGTCGGGATTGATATCGTCAGCCACTGCGTCAACGACATATTTACCTGCGGGGCGGAGCCTATTTTCTTCCTCGATTACATCGGTCTGGGCAAGATGATACCGGAAAAGGTAGCGTCTATAGTAGAGGGATTAACCCGCGCCTGTAAGGATGTCGGCTGCGCCCTTATCGGCGGTGAAACCGGTGAGATGGCCGGTCTTTACGCTACCCCCGACGATTATGACCTGGTGGGTTTTATCATCGGCGTGGTGGAGAAAGACAGGATTATCAAAGGTCAATCGATTACTACGGGAGATGTCGTCCTCGGACTGCCTTCCAACGGCCTGCACACCAACGGCTATTCGCTGGCAAGGAAAATCTTCGGGGAGAGCCGTGCGGCGCTGGAAAAGCACTATGACGAACTCGGAAAGACGGTCGGCGAGGCGCTGCTGGAGCCGCATATCTGCTACTATAACCGGCTGAAATCGCTTTTAAATTATATCAAGGGCATGGCGCATATCACCGGGGGCGGCTTAATCGATAACGTGCCACGGACACTGCCGGACGGACTGGGCGTACGGTTCGACAGCACGAAATGGGATGTACCACCAATATTTAGTCTTATCCAGCGACTCGGCAACGTTGACCGCGACGAGATGTATCACGTCTTTAACATGGGCGTCGGCATGGTGGTTATCTGCGCCCCGGAGAATTTACCAAAACTTACCGAGCAGTTACCGGAGGCAAAGATAATCGGGGAGGTCCAAAAGCAGGCGGGGGAGAGAAGGGTGGTTATAGAGTAAGTAACGCTTTTTTATTGTTACGAGGGAGACAGCTATGCCTGACGCCGTACTGGTAGTCGATATGCTGCGGGGCTTTCTGGAGGAGGGTTATCCTCTGTACATCGGGGCCGGACCGCGCCGGATTATCCCTCGTATTCGGAATTTATTAGATAGAGAAATCTCACGGGGCTCTAAAATCTACTTTCTCTGCGATAATCATGACCCGGACGACCTCGAGTTCGAGATGTTCCCGCCCCACTGTATCGCCGGTACCGCCGAGGCTGAAGTCATCCCCGAACTGTCAAAGTATGAAGGCGAAATCATACCCAAGAAGCGTTACAGCGGCTTTTACGGCACGAACCTGGAAGAGAAATTAAAAGCACTAAAACCTGATAAGCTTATCATTTGCGGAGTGCTGACCAATATATGCGTCATGCATACCACCGCCGATGCCCGCAACCGCGACTACGAGGTGGAGATACTGGTGAACTGTGTCGCTTCTCCGGATGAAGCGGCGCATCGCTTCGCCCTCGAGCACATGGACAAGGTACTCGGGGCGAAGCTTATTCAGGAGGTGAACCATGCCTAAACCGAATTTCAAACCATCGCCCGAAGTCCTCTCCGGAGATACGGCCGATGTCTACTTCGTCCGCTCCGTCGATATCCTGCAAAAAGAGAATATCAATCCTGTAGCGACCATGGAAGTCTTCGGCAGTCGTGCCGGGATACTCTGCGGTATCGAAGAAGTAAAGGCGCTGCTGGCTGAGGTGTTGCCGGTCGATAACCGCGAGGTATGGGCCCTGGAGGAAGGCGACCCAATCGAAGTTAAAGAGGTGGTGCTGCGTATTACCGCTCCCTACCAGAGCTACGGCGTTTACGAGACGGCGGTAGTGGGGATACTAGCCCACGGCAGCGGCTGGGCAACCGCCGCCCGGGAATGCGTTAAGGCGGCTGGCGGTAAACCCCTGATAAGCTTCGGGGCGCGGCACGTGCACCCATCGGTAGCTGGCGTGATGGACTACGCGGCGGTGGTGGGGGGATGCGTCGGCTGCTCCAGTATTGTCGGTGCGCGGCTGGCCGGGGTAGAACCTTCCGGGACGATGCCCCATGCCCTGATTATCATCATCGGGGATACGGTTGAGGCAACTCTGTTATTCGATAAGCATATGCCCCCGGACATATCGCGCGTATCTCTGGTAGATACATTCAGAGACGAAGCCGAAGAAAGCCTGCGGGTGGCTGAGGCGTTGAAGGAGAAACTTCAAAGCGTACGACTGGATACCCCCTCAGAGCGGGGCGGGGTTACGGTGGAACTGGTTAAAGAGGTACGCACCCGCCTGGACCAGGCAGGATATAAAGATGTTGGTATCTTCGTCAGCGGCGGCATCACTCCCGAACGAATTACCAATTTTCTGGAGAGAAAAGCACCGGTGGATGGGTTCGGGGTGGGCAGCTATATCAGCGGTGCCAAGCCAATAGATTTTACCGCCGACCTTCACGAGGTGGACGGCAAGCCCATCGCCAAGCGGGGAAGGATTCCGGGCATAACGCCTAATCCGCGGCTGAAGCGGATATTATAAGTAAGGAGGAAGTATATGCCGACATTCTCAGAACTGGTAGAAGTCTTAAAATCATGGTTTTCGTATCCGTACACCAGCGGGGATTATATTTTCTACGGGATAGTCATAGCCTTCGTCTTTGGTGCCCTCTGGCTTCTCAGCCACTGGCCGCCGCTTTTCAAAAAGCCCTGGCTCTGGGCGGTATTGGTGGGAAGTGGCTTACTGACGTTACTGGCATATGTCTTTATCCAGATCCCATTACAGAGCGGGGTCCAAAAAATTATGGAAAACATCTGGGACATGGGGACTCTCGATGACTGGCTACTCCTGGCCACGATACCTATCGTACTGGTAATCGGACTGGTACAGGAGGGTGCCAAGATGGTGCCGATGGTTTTCTGGTGGTTGAAAAGCGACCGGAAAATCAGTCCCAAGATGGGACTGGCAATCGGGGCGCTGGCGGGAGCTGGCTTCGGCATCTTTGAGGCAGTCTGGCTAAATAACAACCTATTATTAAATCCCAGCATGTTCACCTATGTGGGCCTACCCTGGGACGCTGCGGCCTACGGATTTGAGGGGATTGCCCCATACTGGGATAGCTTCTTTTCCGTCGGTTTCCATATTGCCGCTTCAGCGCTGGCAGGCTACGGTCTGGCCAAGGGCAAAGGCTATCAGTTTTACCTTCTCGCGGCCTTTCTTAACGCTTTGATTACCTACGGGGCTGTTTTAAGGGTACAATTTGAATGGACTGTTCTCCAGGTTGAAATGTATATCGCCGTGGTAACCGTGCTGGTAATCGCCGGGGCTCTCTGGCTGCGCTGGCGGAAGGCAGACGACGAACCGGCAGAACCGGTGGAACCGGTGGAACCGGTAGAACAGGTAGAACCGGTAGAGACAGATGTTTAGGCACGCCTGAAAACAAGTCGCAGGACCCTTTTAGTGCTCGGCGTGACCCTGATGCACTCGTCGATGCGGCAACCGACCACCCAGATGATTTGCACTGGCGAGACGATAATGGGGATGCGCGTTCGCCAGGCCTGGGGGATTTTCTCGTCAATCATAAACTGAGCGAGCTTCTTAAACTCGCTCATGCCCAGCGGCTGAAAGCGGTCACCGGCTTGGCGGCAGCGCACGGAAAGCACGTCACCGGTTGTAGCGAAGTCAAAACAGGCGGCGAATTCATCCGGTGTTTCGCCTCTTACCGGTGGTTCGATGACCTCAGCCCGGATGTTCCATCCCGGAATAGCGGTTTTACCGGGGATATTAAGACGGGTCTCGCCCTTTAAAACGGGATAAGGTGAAAGAGCGGCCGAATCTGCTGCCAGCAGATACCGGTCGTATTCTATCGTGAAGGTCAGGCCACAGGGCAGCGCGGTTTTCTTACCGGGAGGTTTTTCCAGAACGTTCATAATTTCTTCAATATGAGCCGCTTCGATATCTTTGATGCTACCCAGCAGCGACTCTATAGACGTTCGAAGGAGGTGCCGCTGTAGAGAAGGAGGCAGGGTCTGGAAGAGTTTCTTATCGAAGACAACCGTACTTTTCAGTTTACGGGAGACTTTACCCCGCATTTTTTCCGCCTCACCGTCGATATAGGCAAGGTCGGCAGCGGCGATACGGGCTGTCCGCAGCAGGGCTTCGGCAATATTCGGATTATATTGGCGGAGCTGCGGCAAAAGCTCATGCCTTATCCGATTTCTCAAAGGTATGAGGGAAGCGTTCGATGCGTCGGCACGCGGGCCGAGTTTGTTCTGCGCGCAGTAAGCCGCTGTTTCCTCACGGCTTATTTCGAGGAGGGGCCGGATAATGGTAATGCCATATTTTCCGGACAGCCACTGACTGACAGGCAAAAGTCCCCTGAGACCACGGGTGCCGCTGCCGCGTATCAGGTGCATCAGGATAGTTTCTAACTGGTCGTCGAGGGTATGCCCTACCGCTACCAGTCCGGTTCCTGCCTTACGGGCGACATCAGCCAGAAAGGAATAGCGTACCTCGCGCGCGGCTTCCTCCGGTGTGAGACGGTGCTGCCTGCGGTAGGCGTCTACATCGCGCGATTCTACGGTTGCCGGGATTTTGAATCGTGCCGACAGACCGGCAACATACCGGGCATCGGCATCTGATTCTTCACCGCGTAATTGGTGATTGAGGTGGGCGATATGCAGTTCTATACTGAGTTCCCGGTGCAGCTTGGCCAGGATATCAAGCATACAAACGGAGTCGGCCCCGCCGGACACCGCTACTACGAGTTTTTGCCCTGCTGTGAAAAGGCGGTTCTCCTTGATGAAACGCAGGACACGCTGTTCTGGGATTGGTTCAGTCGGCTTCTTCGTCATTATCCCTGTTATTATACACCCCACCGCCTCCCTTTTTCCTGATTGGTTTTCTACCTCACCCCCTGTGTCCCCCTCTCCTACCAAGGAGAGGGGGAGGTTTGGGGAAAAGGGGCTGCGCCCCTCTTAGACGCCCCGTTCTACATGTGGTTGGCTGATGCCCCTCTGCGCAGGCTACTCCCGGATAAAAATCCCCCTTAACCCCCCTTTAAGAAAGGGGGACAAAGGGCGGGGGACAACTATAGGAAGAGGGCACGACGATACGGGGGTGGTTTGGGTGGGAAAAGATATTAAAGAAGGGGAGAGGCGTGGGGTGGTAACAAGAAGAGGAGTAATAAAGTGGAGATAAATTTCTCCATTACTTTGTCTTGAGGATGAGTGCCGTGCGGTGGATAGATTCCGGGTAGCTTTTAAAACCGAGGGCGGCGGCAACCTGCTCCGGCCGGCCCGAGCCGTTGCTATCGCAGCGCAGTTTCATGCAGATACTGGCATATCCGGGATGCCATTCGATGAGCCAGAGGTCGTCAATCAACTTTCTAAGGTCGTAGTGACGGGGTCCGGTGTCACGCTGGTGCTGCCAGGGAAGGCTATCTACATCGAGTAAGGATTTTAGGGCAGTTTCTACTTCCGCCCGGTTTTCATCGGTTTTTACTTCAACGGAGTATTCGGCGAAGGTAACCTGGGACTGTAACGACGGCAGCGTAAGGGCGGTGTTATAGGTTTGAAGGATTTCAATACCGCGTGGCAACTGCCGTTCTACGGCGGCGGTGAAGGAATGCGGCGAGGACCATTTCGCCAGAAAGATATCCATCAACTCGGCTTCGCTGGTTACTCCCAGAGCGAGTGGTGCCGCCAGTGACATACGGGGGTGGGGATTGAACCCTTCCGAATAAGCCAGCCGAATCCCGGCACGGTTCAATACCCTCTGCCAGAGACGCATTAGGTCTAGATGAGATATGTATTTTAATTCTTCGCCGCGGCGAAATTTTATACGCAGGCGCTGCACTTTGTTCCTCACGTAATTATTATGAAGAAGCGGTTTTTCAGGATTTCCGGTCTTCATCGGTTTTATCCTCCGGCTCTTTCTCTGTCTTTTCACCGGTCGATTCCGCCGCTTTTGCCTGCCGTTCCTTGGTCAGCAGGACCTTTTCTATTTTAAGTTCCCGCATTTCGGTGATAATAATTTTAGAGCCCTTGTACCATAGCTGCTCATTAGTCTGGGGGATGTGTCCGAGGAGACTGAGGATAAAACCGGCGACGGTCTCATAGTCCTCACCTTCGGGCAGGTCCAGCTCCATCTCTTCGTTGGCTTCATCGATACGCATACTTCCGTCTATCTGGAAGGTGTATTCGTTGATAATCTCGAAGTCCTTTTCCACACCGGCTAATTCGTCGCCCACCTCGCCGACGATTTCTTCGACGAGTCGGCTCAGGCTGACGATACCAGCGGTGCCCCCGTACTCGTCAATCACCACGCACATACGGTAATTATTATCGCGCATCTCGGCAAAAAGCTCGTCGATGTGTTTGGTCTCGGGTGTGAAATAGGCCGGACGTGTCAGTTCGTCGATGGAGCTTTCTTCGGTTACGGTGCCCTTGGCCAGGGCCATCATAACGTCTTTTACCGAGAGGATACCGACGACATTGTCCATATTTTCCTTATAGACCGGGAACCGGGACATGGGACTCTCGGCATATAAAGCCAGCAGGTCGGACAGCTTGGAGCCGTCCGTTATCGCCACGACCTCCGGGCGGGGCACCATGACTTCATGGACAGGCCGGTCACCGAACTCAAAAACCTTATGCAGCAGCCTGGCTTCATCGGCTTCTACCGTGCCCTCTTTATGACCTACCGATATCATGGTGCGGATTTCCTCGGCGCTGGCTAGGGATTTGTATTCCGGAGTACCGCCTAAAAGTTTCGCCAGTCCGTTGGCTATCCAGCTCAATGAGGCCACGAATGGTGTTAGCAGCCAGGATATAAAACCCAGGGGACGTACGAACAACATCGCCATGCGCTCGGCACGCTGGGCGGCGAAGGTCTTGGGAGTGACCTCGGCAAAGATTAATATAAAAACGGTGATTATGATAGTGGCGTAGATGATACCCGCGTTGCCCCAGATGGAAATAGCCAGAATCGTACCCAGGGCAGCCGCCGCGGTATTGGCCAGGTTGATGCCGAGGAGAACCACCGCCAGGAGTTTCTCCGGTTTTTCTATCATCTTGGAGACTTTTTTAGCGTTCCTGGTCCCGGTGCTGACCATATGCTCCAGCTTAACCTTCTGCAGGGAAAGGAAAGCCGTCTCCGAGCTGCAGAAGAAGGCGGTAATCCCTACGCAGAGGATGAGTAATATGATGTATAAAGTTTCGTTACCGACCATATGTCCTTACTTTATTTCCTTTGTTTCCCGGATTTTGCCTGACGTTCCTTGGTGAGGAGTATCTTCTCGATTTTCTGTCCTTTCATTTCAGTGATGACTATTTTCAGACCGTGATAGCGTAATTGTTCGTTACGTCTCGGTATATGTCCCAGCAGGTTGAGGATGAAACCAGCGACGGTCTCATACTCTTCACCTTCGGGCAAGTGTAACTCCATCTCTTCGTTGGCCTCGCTGACCCGCATGCCGCCGTCAATCTGGAAAGTGTTTTCGTTGATAATCTCGTAATCTTTTTCAATACCGGCCATTTCGTCGCCGACCTGACCGACGATTTCTTCGACGAGTCGGCTGAGGCTGACGATGCCCGCGGTGCCGCCGTATTCATCGATGACCACCGCCATACGGTAGTTATTATCACGCATCTCGAAGAATAATTTATTAATGAGATTGGTTTCGGGGGTAAAGTAAGCCGGACGTACCAGGTCGTCAATCGTGCTTTCATCGGTAATAACACCTTTGGCGCGTGCCATAAGAACGTCCTTGACCGAGAGCATCCCTACGACGTTGTCCATGTTTTCTTTATATACCAGGTAGCGCGAGATGGGCGATTCCATATATAGCTTGAGGAAATCGGATATGGTAGAGCCTTCTTGAAGGGCAAAAACCTCCAGGCGGGGTACCATAATCTCATGGACGGGCCTGTCGCCGAAGTCGAACACTTTATGGAGCATCTTGGCTTCGGCTGCTTCCACCGTTCCCTCTTTACGGCCTACCGATATCATCGTCCGGATTTCATCATCGCTGATGATTGACCGGGGTACCAGCGTCCCGCCGACAATCCTGGTGAAGGCGGAGGCTAACCAGCTGAGGGCGATAACAAACGGAGTAAAAACCCAGGAGACCAACCGGATGGGTCGGTGCAACAACATGGATAATCTTTCAGCGTGCCTGGCGGCGAGGGTTTTAGGGGTGGCTTCGCAGAAAATAAGAAGTATTACGGTAAGGCAGACAGTGGCGAAGATTATGCCGTTTTGCTCTCCCCAGTAATGGACGGCGATGGCGGTAGCCAGGGCGGCAGCGGCGGCATTGACCAGCGTATTTCCGAAGAGAACGACGGAGAGGAATTTCTCCGGTTTTTCAATGAGCCTGGCAACCTTTTTAGCGTTCTTGACCCCGGTGCTAACCAGATATTCCAGCCTGAAGCGTTGCAGAGAGATGAAAGCCGTTTCCGAGCCCGAGAAGAAGGCGGACAGCGCCAGGCAGATTACCAGGAGGGCAATATATAATTCTAAATTTGGCATTTAGTTTTAGCTAACTAAGCTATTTCAATGGAATAATGATAACATCGGATTGGGGGTGTGTCAAAGGGGGGTATAATTATGGCTTTTTGCATTTGAAAACGTAGCTTGATAAACTTAAGTATAATTTTTAAAAGGGGAGTTTATGGAAGTAAGATTGAACACTCACGGGCCGGATTTACTGACTACGAAAGTCTTTTTCAGCGACGAAAGCGGTTTTGAGGTTGCTTCTGTAATCGTAATGGGGAAGACCGATGCCGTTCTCATCGATACGCAATGGACTTTGTCGAATGCTCACCGGATTGTTGCAGAAATTCTGGAAACTGGTAAAATCTTGAGAACCATTTATGTGACCCACGCGCATCCTGACCATTATTTTGGCCTGGGACCGATTGCCGCGGCTTTTCCTGAAGCCCGGGTAACGGCACTTCCTTCGGTTGCCCGCACGATAAACCATCAGTTTTTTGGTAAAATCGAACACTGGGAACAGACCATAGGGGTGACTAATACTCCCAGGAAAGCGGTTGATATAGAACCGCTCGCCGAGAACTATATAGAATTAGAGGGGAACAAAATTGAGATTTTCCCGGAAATAATGGGGGACCTTAAATACAATACCGTAGTCTGGATTCCTTCCATAAAAACCCTGTACGGCAGCGACGTACTGTTTAACCAGGCACACCCGTTTACCTGCGAGGTTACGGCCGAAGAACGCCAGCAGTGGATACGGGATATAGAGCGCTTGGAAAAGATGGGCGCTGAGGTAATCATTCCGGGCCATCAGAAACCGGGGATGCCTTTCGATTCCAGTTCCTTTACTTTTACCAAGGAATATCTGATGGCTACCGAGGAGGAACTGGAAAAAACGGAAGATGAGGCCGGGTTTTATTACGCCATGGTAAAACGTTTCCCCGATGCCAACCTGTTTATCAGCAACGAGATGAACGCGGGATTTTTCAAAGGGGGAATGGACTGGAACTGGAGGGAAGATTAGGGCAGAATCCTGCGGATACATTAATAGTGATAATGTAAATTATGTAATAATATATTACATATAATATGAGAATATAAGTGTAGTCCGGTGCCAGAGCATAGTTTTATTTTTACCTCACCCCCCTTTACCCCGCCAGAGTGTGATATTTTTCCCGCCCGCCCTCCCATTAAGGAAAAGAGGGGCTTAGCCCCTCTTAACACCCCTTTTGGTGTGGGGGGAGTTATTCCCCGGAGTGGCTGCGGATGGTATGAGGGCGGCTAGGGTGGGAAGAGAAATAAAAGAGTGAGGGATGATTTTAACTAACACATTGTATACCCACAGACAAGGTATATATTTTTAGTAAGCCCTTTATCCTGCTTCCTAAGATGTAGGGGGATGGAAACCCATGGTCGGTTTAATGGGCTCTTCAGCAGCGGTTAGCTTCCCGAATTTATCTTCGTATTTCTTGATGTTTTCGGCCAAGGCAGCAATCATCCTTTTGACATGGCCCGGGCTGATAACGACACGCGCCGTCACCGAACCTGTCGGTGGCATCAACATCATGAAATCCAAGACAAACTCCTCTTTGGTGTGCGCCACCTGCATGACATTGGAATAGACGCCCCCTTTGAGACTATCGGGGAAATATACCTGTATCCCTTTTTGAGGTTCTTTTTCATCCATAATTCACCTCCCTAACACTTGGTATACCCGCACGCGAGGCAGTGATAACAGCCTTCCTGGTAAACGAGCATATTACTGCACTCGGGGCACTGACCGGCCATGTTCTTGGCCAGACCGTAGTCTTCCAGCTTGGGCCTGTCTTCACCGTCGATATGCTTTTCCAGCACGCTGGCGATGGCGTCGGCGCAGGAGAGGATGGATTTGCCCT
>CAZCZJ010000079.1:0-10784 GCA_964503235.1 uncultured Dehalococcoidaceae bacterium
TTGCATTTGTTGATATCAATTACCAGAGCTTTCATTATTTCTGTTCACCTCCAACATTCCTGTTTGCCAGCGGCTATCCAGGTATACTAAGTCTGCATGAAATAATACACTCTGTTACTATCTCCGGTCAAATATTAATTGGTTATACTTTTGTAAAATGGAAAATACCTTAGATATATTAGTACGTGTAAGTTAAACAAAGACGGTCGGATTTTTGAGTCATTAACCGGGTTAAAGGCCGTTGTATGTTTAATGCCTAAAACCTATGTCTTAACCGGAAAAATAATAGTTGTCAAGATTTTATTAAGAGTAATAGATTTTTTTTAACACGTGACTTAATATCTTGTTGGTGATAACAAAATTTGCTGACGGATTAAATAATAATGTAATATAATACCTTAGTATGTATAGACCTATTAAGGAGTGGCGCGATGAGTAGAGTCTCTAACCATGACATACAATCAATGGCTGATGAGATAAGGGAGCAGGCTGCCCAACTAAGAGTCTTGACTTTACTTTCATTCATTTATACCTCTGATGTTGTTAACAGGTATCTGGATATTGAGGTAGCCAGATATCCGGTAGGTCGGACCGGCTTTAGCGTTCTGCATAATCTGGTACTGCATGGCGGTACGATGACACCGACAAGCCTGAGTCAAAGAGTATTTCGTTCTAAACACGCTGTCACCAGAGTGGTGGATAAGCTTGAGAGTTTAAGCTTTGTGGAAAGAGATGCCATTGGCGCCGACCGCAGGGTCAGAAAGGTCAGCATAACAAAAGAGGGATTATCGTTTGTTAAAAAGTCCCAGGCGACCGGTCAGCAACGCATGGGTCAAATACTCTTAAGTACTTTAGATAGAAAACAAATAGAATCGCTCGGCGAAATGATGAAGAAAATAAGAGAGCACGCACTCACTCTTATTAATAATATCAAGAATACATGATATTGATATTTACATCACAAGAACCATAATATAGTTCATGTAAACACAATAAATCAATTAGTTGCAGTAGGAATAATACACCTTGACAACTTAGTTCAATACTGATAGAATTAAATCCTCGATTCGTGGTAAACTTCTCTGTTACCACTATCATTCTGGATAAACACAGTCGTGATTAAAGGAGCTCTATGATGGCAGATAAGAAGCAAATTCCATGTTTGGATGGGTGGTTTACCATGCCACCCGATGAGCCGCAACTTATAGGTGTTAAATGTGGGTCTTGCGGGCACTACTTTTTCCCGAGAGTCACGTACTGTCGGAATCCCCTTTGTAAGAAAGATAAACCTCTGGAAAAAGTAATGCTTAGCAGAAAGGGCAAACTGATTGCTTATACTGTCAATCATTACCCGCCGCCTCCCCCGTATCATGCGCCAGACCCCTTTGTTCCTTTCGGTGTTGCCAGCATACAACTACCCGAAGGCATAAGAGTCGGAGGGCAGGTGCCAAAGGGTGTCGACCTGGACTCTCTAAAGGTAGGTATGGATATGGAGACAGTGCGAGAGGTGCTGTACGTAGATGACCAGGGAAACGATGTTATAGCCTGGATGTTCCGGCCTGCAACGTAATAATATTAGAGAGTGGTGGTAGAAGTATATATTAATGCGAGGATATTGAAATTAATGAGAAATCACCGAAGCTGTGAAATAGTAAAGGGGGATAGAAGATGAGAGAACTGGCTATCATAGGTATTGGAATACATCCCTGGGGTAAATTCCCGGAAAAGAGTGTCCACGAGCTTAATCTGGAAGTAGCCCAGATGGCCCTTAAAGATGCAAATATGGAATGGAAAGACGTACAGGGATTGTTTGCCGGGCAGGACCCCTGGGCCGGTATCCAGGGGATGCTGGCGGGGAATGTCCTGGCGCAAGACCTTGGCATGACCGGGATACCGGTGACCAATAATTATAACGCCTGTGCTACCGGTGGCTACGCTCTAAGAACAGCGCACCTTTATATTACATCAGGCCTAATCGATATAGCTCTCGTTGTCGGGGGTAGTATCTCACCGAAGGGTGCTTTCGGTACAACCCAGTATGACGAATGGGATGAGACCGACCTCGATAGTCAAAGGTTTAGAATTCTCGGGTCGGCGAATTTCACCGGATTTGCTATGGCAGCGCAGAGTCGAATGGCTAAGTACGGCATGACTGAACAAGACCTTGCCCTGCAAAAGGTCAAGGCAAGTAAGTTCGGTTCGCTCAATCCCAATGCGCGCTACAAGAAAATATACACTGTAGAAGAAATTTTAAACTCACCTATGGTGGCTTATCCCATGCATCTTTACCAGGTATGCGCTACCAGTGACGGCGCGGCTGCGGTGGTGGTATGCAGTACTGATGTAGCTAAAAAATATACCACCAAGCCTGTTATTGTAGCCGGTATCGGGGCTTCAAATCCGCAGTACCCCGTACCCGGTATGGGTGGTTTCGGTAGTGACTTCAGCGAGGTGCCACCACCCATGGAAAATGATGCCGGCATTAAATCAACCATGAAAGCTTATGAGCAAGCCGGGGTAGGACCTGAGGACCTGGACCTGGCAAGTGTCTATGACCTTACCGGTGCCATGGAATTACAGTGGTATGAAGATATCGGGCTTTGTAAGGAGGGTGAGGCTGAAAAACTGCTCAGGGAAGGCGCCACATCAATGGGAGGCCGGATTCCGGTTTGCACCGATGGCGGTTGTACCTCCCTGGGAGAGTGTATTCCGGCCCAGGCCCTCTCGGAAACCGTTGAGGTAGTAACGCAGTTAAGAGGTGATGCGGGAGCCAGACAGGTTGAGGGTGCCAAGGTCGGCTTCTCGGTAAACTCCGGTAAACTGGGTAATTCCTCAGCAATAGTCTATAAGAGATAAAAGGGCTTGTTTTTACACGCCTGATGAATGACAGTAGCGGATAATGGCGGTTACAGGTTTTTGGTTGGTTCTATTTCTTAAAATCTAACCTGTAATAGATGGACTCGATTTACATTGTTGTATTCGTGACCTCAGGAGGATGAAAAATGGATTTTGAACTCACCCCGGAAGAAAAAGCTTTTCAAAAGGAAATTCATGAGTTTCTGGATGAGCATTGTAATGAGCATGTTGTTGCTGAGACCTTGTCTTTGCAGGGAGCAGGACCCTACTCGAAGGAACTACTCCGCAAAATGGGCGCCCAGAAGTTGCTAGCACCCAGGTGGCCTGTTGAGTACGGCGGTCGTGGACTGGGTCCTATGGCCGAGACAATCAAGGTGGATGAGATTAACTCTCATCATGCCCCCTTTCCCCTCGATGGAGTGGAAATTGGTAATTCTCTCCTTATCGTCGGTAACGAGGAACAGAAAAAGAGGTTCCTGCCGGGTGTTGCTCGCGGGGAGATCGATATCGCCCTCGGTTATACCGAGCCGGATGCAGGTTCTGACGTTGCCTCGGTACAGCTGTATGCCGAAGATCACGGAGACTACTTTGTCTTGAACGGGCAAAAGATATACAACAGCGAAGCCCATGTCTGCGAATATCACTGGTTGCTGACCAGGACGGACCGTAATGCCGAAAAGAAGCACCGGGGGCTTAGCATGTTCATAGTTGATTTAAAGAGTCCCGGGATTACGATACGCCCTTTGATAACCTCGGGAGGATTGCGGACAAACGAGGTCTTTTACGAAGATGTAAAGGTACCCAGGGAGGACCTGGTCGGGGAGAAAAACGGCGGCTGGAAAGTCCTCATGAGCGCTCTCTACGGCGCGGTCGCGGGTGGTGGGATGGCCACTGGTACCAAGCATGTGATAAAAACGCTTGTAGATTATGTTCTGGAGGAAAAAGCGGATGATCCCGATGCCCAGTGGATCCCGGATACACTAGCTGATATCTGGGTCAAGACCCGGGTAGGGGAAATGATGGGCCTGCGGGCTACCGCTTTAGGCGAACTCGGGGTTATGCCTCTCTACGGGGGTGGTGGCGCGGCGTCGCGCCTGCTTGGCGGTGACACAAGGCGGCTCCTCTACAACGTGGCTATGCAGATACTTGGGCCCTACGGTCAGCTCTACGAGGGCTCCAAATATGCGCCCTTTAACGGAGAATTTCTCCGCGAGTATATGGACGCGCCGCGCTGGACTATCGTCCACGGCAGCCAGGAAATTCAAAAAATGAATATTGCTACCAGGGGCCTGGGATTGCCCAGAAGGTAATATACGGAAAGGAGTCCTTTCATGGATCCGAGACTCTCTGAAGAACAGGAAATATTAAGCAAAGCGGCTCGTGACTTTCTTGCCGATAAATGCCCCAAATCCCTGGTCAGGGAAATGGAAAAAGACGAGAAGGGCTACTCACCGCAGCTGTGGCAGGAAATCGCCGACCTGGGCTGGATGGGATTGGTATTTCCGGAGAAATACGGCGGCGGCGATATGACCTTCCTCGACCTGGCCGTCCTTCTGGAAGAAATGGGGCGGGTCTGCTTTCCGGGACCCTTTTTCTCCACGGTGGTTCTCGGCGGTTTGCCCATCCTGGATTTGGGTACCGAAAAGCAGAAACAGAAGTACCTGCCGGATATTATTAGTGGTAAAGCAATCTTTACCATGGCTCTGACCGAGGCCGACGGTAAGTATAAAGCCTCTTCAATCAAGGCTAAGGCTACACCGGATAACGGTAACTACATTATCAACGGCACCAAGCTCTTTGTTTTTGACGCTAATGTAGCCGACTATTTTTTATGCGTGGCCGGAACCGATGATAAGGCTAAGGGTGAAGAAGGCATTACCATCTTTATCGTTGATGCTAACAGCCCGGGCATCAGTAAAACTGTCTTGCAGACTATCGCCCGGGACAAGCAGTGCGAGGTTGTTTTCAAGGATGTAAAAGTTCCCAAGGAAAATATCCTCGGCAAGCTGAACCAGGGCTGGGGTGAAGTGCAGAAGATAATCGAACGGGCCGCTATCGCCAAGTGCTGTGAAAGCGTGGGGGGTATGCAGGCGGCGCTGGATATGACCGTAGCCTATGTTAAAGAGAGAGTCCAGTTTGATGTCCCGGTAGGTGTCTTTCAGGCCGTACAGCACCACTGTGTCTATATGCTGGTGCATACCGAAGGCTCCCGGGCGGTGGCTTACGAGACCGCCTGGCGGGTAAGCACCGGGCGGCCTTACTCCAGTGAAGCCGCTATAGCCAAGGCCTGGGTAAGCGATGCCTATCAGAATGTCGTGGCTCTGGGGACGCAGGCACACGGCGGCGTCTCGATTATCGAAGACCATGATATGCCGCGGTACTTTCGGCGTGCCAAGGCTGCCGAACTGGCTTTCGGCGATGCCCGTTTCCACCGGAAAACCGTTGCCCGGGAGTTGGGATTTAAGGTAGCCTGATATATGTAACGCCGGTTTTGATTTAAAGCCAATGGCCTATTATAATCACATTACTGTGAAGATATAGATACTTATCATCTAAGGAGGAGGCTAATGGCGAAATACGCGGTACGGTTATTCGGGGGACCGGATGCAGCGGACTACTCCGAAAAGATCAATATGGCTCGTATGAGGGAGGAAAGGCTGGCCAAGGCCAAGGCTTCCCTCAAGAAAAATGGTATAGCAGCCTGTCTGCTGATGCGCCCGGAAAACATCCGTTATGTTACCAGTACCAGAGGAGCTGACTTTATCAACCAGCTTAGATATTCCATAGCCTTTGCGGAACATGACCCCATACTCTACGAGATGCCCCCGGGTACTCTCTTCGGAATTTGTCCCTGGATTAAACCGGAGAACCTCAGACTCGCCATACTCTGGGCTGATGGCTCCGCTGGGCCCGAAGCCTCTTATGAAAGGGCTAAAAAATTCGCTCAGTTAATCAAGCAGGATTTGAAAGAAAAGGGTCTGGAAAAGGAGAAATTGGGCATTGACATGCTCGATGAACCCGGACATCAGGCACTGAGGGAAGCAGGCATAGAGACCGTTGACGTTATGCCGGCGATGCTGGAAGCGAGAGCGATAAAAACCGAGGATGAGATTAATTGTATACAGATGGCGGTAGCCATTGCCGAGGTAGGTTGGCATGCCCTGTACCAGGCGCTCAAGCCGGGTGTTATGACACGGGAGTTCATTGCCGCGGCTAAAGATGCCATGATTCGGGCTGGTGCTGACGATACCTGGGGAGTCCTGGGTGGTGCTCGTGCCACCGGGATAGTACATGTGGGTGATGTCATCACCGTTGACTTTTGCCGCATTACCTACCTGGGGTACAATACCTGCTACTATCGCAATATAATTGTCGGCAGGGCACCGAACGAGAAAGAAAAAGATTTACATAAGAGGAGCTACGAGCGGGTCTACAATGTTATCGAGGCTATCAAGCCAGGTGTATCCACGGCTGACGTAGCCAAACACTGGCTGCCGTGTAATGAGAGGCGTTATCCCCCGGGTGGCTATCCCACCGAAGAGTACGTATGGTGCGAGGACCTGGCTCATGGACTGGGTTTATGGCTCTACGAATATCCTATTATCGACCGGATGTTTTCACTTGACCACCCCATGACCATAGAAAAGGGCATGACCATGGCCGTTGAAGCGATGGAGATGGACCCTGAGGTTGGCAGGACCAAACTGGAAGAGATGATTGTAGTCGGCGATAATGGTGCTGAAATTATGACCAAGATGCCGGTTAAAGATATGATGATAGCTAGTCCTATAATTACAGCCTAAAAAAATAAAGAACTGGAATGTGGGAAGGAGGTAAGTTCGTTGACTTACACGAATGTTCCTGATAAATGGGATGGTGAAGCTGATATCGTTGTGGTAGGTGGCGGTAATACCGGTATACCCGCGGCCATCACGGCATATGACAAGGGGGTCTCGGTAATATTACTGGAGGCTTCCACCGGAATGGCCAGCAGCTTGGCCATGATTGCCGGCGGCACGCCCTTTGCCGGCACGGACTTTCAGAAAGAGCAGGGTATAGAGGACTCTCCCGACCAGATGTACGAGGAGGCTCTTGCCGTCGGCAATGGTTCACCGGAGCTCTGGAGGGCTCTTGTCGACCGGCAGCAGGAGGTCTTTACCTGGCTGCTGTCCATTGGCGCCAAGCCGGAGGTGTTGCAGTTAGCTCCGGGACATAAAGTCCGGCGCTCGGTAAGATTCGAAGGCCACGGCGTCGGCCTGTGCAACGTTCTCCGGAACGCCCTGAAAAACACGAAAATAGACGTCCGCTACAAGCACCGTGCTAGGAAACTTGTCTATGACTGTGATAAAAAACGGGTTGTTGGTGTTACCGCCGAAGCCGACGGCAAGATGCTCAACTTCAAAGCCAGGAAAGCGGTCATTCTGGCTGCGGGTGGTTTCTGTCAGAATTTAGACCTCGTTAAAGAATATGGCCCGCAGTATGCCGACCTGGTACCGACGGCGCCCCCGCAGCACCAGGGTGACGGACTGATAATGGCTATGGCCATCGGCGCCGGGACCTCCAATATCGGCCTGGCCGTCTGCCCCTCGCTGCCGATATGCGCCGAGACCGGTTCGTTATTGACGAGTTCCGGATTGGGCGGTATCGCCGTGGACCGGCATGGCGAGAGATGGGCCAACGAGGCCACCGATGACCTGGACTCCTACACCATGAGATACCATGACATTATCCAGAGGGACCCGACGGGTCTGCATTTTACTATTTCCGATGAAAAAGCCCGGCAAATGGACACGTACAAAAGGAAGGGGAAGGAAAAAATCTTCCAGGCGGACACGATAGAGGAACTGGAAAAAATCCTCGGCATCGATGCTGGTGGTCTCAAGAAGACCCTGGACGAGTATAACTCGGATATCGAAAAGTATGGCTACGACCGCAAACTCGGTCGGAAGCTGCTGGGAATGGCTCATCCGGGCAAACCGCCGATTACAATAGACACACCCCCGTATTATGGTGTCAAATGCAAGGTCTGCCTGACCTCGATGAAGGGCGGCCTGAGAATCAACGGCAAGACCCAGGTACTCACCCAGTTCGGCGATGTTATCCCCGGTCTCTACGCCGCCGGTGAGATTGCCGGTGGTCTGATGGGCATCCCCTCGAAATACTACACCGGGACGATGACCATCCAGTGCTTTACCCAGGGAAGAATCGCCGGGGATGTCGCCGCCGACGAACCAAGTAGCTAAAACCACATACTAAGTACGGCATCACTGGCTAATAAAGGCGAGTTAAAGAAATAAGAATATAATGAAGTGGCAGGATAAATACCGCGATAAGATAATAACGGCTAAGCAGGCGGCTGAACTGATAACATCCGGCTCTGATGTCATCTTCGCCATGATGGACCAGCCCAAGGACATCATGACAGCGGTAGCCGAACGATATAATGAGCTGGAGAATGTAACGCTGACTTCTCACTGGGTAGAAGACTATCCCTTTCTGCACCCTAGGCAGCATCCGGAGATGACAAAAGCGTTCCGCATCAAGGATCCGATGACTATGAGGAATACCCGTGAGGGGGTGCGTGATAAGACGATAGACTACCAACCCACTGTCTTCGGACTGAGCAATGGTTACCGGCAGGAAGAACCCGACCGGGGACGGCTCTACCACTATAAAGACTTCTTTTACTTTAAGCTCACCGCCCCCGATGAAAATGGCCGCTGCAGCT
Organism: uncultured Dehalococcoidaceae bacterium; assembly: GCA_964503235.1. Taxonomy (GTDB): domain Bacteria; phylum Chloroflexota; class Dehalococcoidia; order Dehalococcoidales; family RBG-16-60-22; genus W425. The sequence continues at coordinate 8,585 of CAZCZJ010000079.1, forward strand.
TTGGACCTCATTGCTGGTACACACCGAGTGTCTGCAGAACGGCTAAAGTAACAATCGCTGAAATTGACCCTAACCTTACCTGGGTATATGGCGAATACGTAAATATTGATGATATAGACTATCTGGTTGAATCTTCCGAAGAAGGAAGAGGGGGAGGGTCAGAACTTTTGGGACAAACGCCTCCTCCCGAGGAGTTCGAGATAGCCCAGGTCATCGGTGCTAATGCCGCTTCTCTGGTCAACGACGGCGATACCTTGCAGATTGGGGTGGGGACAGCCGCCGAGGCAATCAGGGATTTCCTTGGTGAAAAAAACGACCTCGGAATCGATAGTGAGGTAATCTATTCCTATACTATCGACCTTGTCAAGCGTGGTATTATCACCGGCAAGAGGAAGAACGTCGATACCGGCAAGGTATCTGCTGCCAACCTTCAGCTATACGGTCGCAATGAACCTGCCAGTATTGAATCTCTGGCATATGTCAAGAATAATCCCGGATTTTTATTCCGGGATATCTCTACCCAGTGCAACGTCGGCAGAATTGCCTCACAGGATAACATGGTAGCAGTAAATAATATCCTGGGGGTTGACTTTCTGGGACAGGTAGTGATTACTCACCTCGGCCCTACTCCGATTAGCGGTCCCGGTGGGCAGGTAGACTTCTGCGTCGGTGCCCATTATTCCAGAGGTGGGCGTTCCATATCCATGTTAAAATCGACTGCTCTTGATAACACCGTATCGCGGATAGTGCCTACATTTGAGGCCGGGACAGTTATTATGATTCCCATGGTTTACCTTGACTATCTTGTTACCGAATACGGTATCGCTAACCTGGATTGTAAAAGCCGAAGGGAGAGGGCGGAGGCAATTATTTCCGTGGCCCATCCTGATTTTCGTGATGAGCTAACCCGGGCTGCTAAAAAGATGTTCTTTCCAGAGTAGTCAGCGCGAAATTGTACTCCTAAGTTGGTATTTTCTTTGGAAAAGGAGTATATATATTTATAGGTGCAATAATTACAATGTAATCATGAACTATTGACCCGATAATGATGTTTTCGGGCCGGTCTGGGGTAACTGTCCCGAAAAGTAGGATGCCACCAGGGCACTTTTTAGACCCCGACAAGATTTCTACCCCTGAATAAAAGGGTGTCTTGGGGAAGGAGGCGAGATGTTAAAGACAGCTAAGCAGTATATTGAAAGCCTGAAAGAACTGAAACTCAACCTGTATTTATTCGGCGAAAAGGTCGAGGACTGGGTCAATAACCCCATCATCAAGCCGTCAACCAATGCGGTGGCCATGACCTATAAGATGGCCCACGAACCCAAAACCAAAGACCTGGCGGTCACCGAGTCTATGCTTACCGGTAAAAAGGTGAACAGGTTCATTTCACTCTTCAAGAGCCCCGAGGATATGGTCAAGAAAATCAAGCTACAGCGAGAGCTGGGACAGAGGACGGCCTGCTGCTTCCAGAGATGCGTCGGCATGGACGGTATCAATGCCACCTTCAGTACTACCTATGAAATCGATGAAAAGTACGGCACTGATTATCACCAGCGGTTCAGAAAATGGTTGGAATATATCCAGGAGAACGACCTGACCGTTGCCGGGGCCATGACCGACGTCAAAGGTCACCGCGGCGTAGCCCCCAGCCAGCAGGAAGACCCGGATATGTTCGTCCGTATCTCCGAACGCCGGGATGACGGTATAATCATCAGAGGTGCCAAGGGCAACATCACCGGGACGGCGAATTCCCACGAAATGCTGCTCATGCCCACCCTTAGAATGAGGGAAGACGATAAAGACTACTCCGTCTGCTGCGCCGTACCCACCGATGCCGAGGGTATCACCCATATCTACGGCCGGCAGTCCTGTGACACACGCAAGCTTGAGGAGGGGGATATAGACGTAGGCAACTACGGCTTCGGCGGACATGAGACGCTGAGCGTCTTCGAGGACGTGTTCGTTCCCTGGGAGAGGGTCTTCATGAACGGGGAATATGATTTCTCCATCATGCTGGTGGAGCGGTTCGCCGCCTACCACCGCCAGAGCTATGGTGGCTGCAAGCCCGGTATTGCTGACGTTCTTATCGGCGCCACCGCTTCGATGGCCGATTACAACGGCGTGCGCCGGGCGGCCCATATCAGGGAAAAAATCGGGGAGATGATTCACCTCTCCGAGACGATACACGCCTGCGGTCTGG
>CAZCZJ010000080.1:0-10744 GCA_964503235.1 uncultured Dehalococcoidaceae bacterium
CCATTACTACGTTCTTCTAACGGATAAGGTCGAAGCTACGATTAGTTTTCCACTTCAACCTGAGACGATAGGGAATATTGTGTTTACAGAACCAGGGGGCTAAGCCCCTTCTTTTACTTACTCCCCTCTCCGGCCAGTTATAATTGCGGTGTCCCAGCGATGTTTCCGGCTGGAGAGGGGTCAGGGGTGAGGCAAGCACCCCCAACCCAGATGTAAATAAAAGCCAGGGTTAGCTTTATTGACAATCAATTAATCCCGTTAGTATCATATACTAGGGACTTTGTTTCTGCTAAAGAAATACCCCGGTAAAGGGTAGAGTGATAGGATAGAGACGATTATATGGCTCAAAAAAGGGATTATTACGATGTTCTGGGGATATCCCGGGACGCCTCCAATGAGGAAATAAAGAAAGCTTTCCGCAAACTTGCCTTTCAATACCATCCTGACCGGAATCGTGACGACGGCGCTGAAGCAAAATTCAAGGAAGTCAACGAAGCCTACGAAGTGCTCTCTGATACCGATAAACGCGCTGCCTATGACCGTTTCGGACACGCCGGCGCCGATAACATGTTCGGCAGGGGCTTTGAAGACTTTGGTTTTGGCGGCTTTGGAGATATCTTTGAAGCCTTTTTCGGTGGCACCGGCACTGCCACCCGTCAGGCGCCACGACACGGTAATGACCTCCGCTATAAAGTTACACTCTCTTTTGAAGAAGCCGCTCTGGGCTGTGAAAAAGAAATAGAAATAAAGCGTACGGAAATATGCTCCACCTGCAGCGGTACCGGTTCCAAACCGGGTTCCCAGCCCACCAGGTGTCCCAATTGTGAGGGTACCGGTCAGGTACGCAGAGTGCAGCGCAGCCTTTTCGGACAGTTTATTCATTCGGCCGTTTGTAATCAGTGCCGTGGTGAGGGTGTGATTATTACCGACCCCTGTCATGATTGCAAGGGCAGTGGCTTTCAAAAGCAGAAGCGACGTATCGCTGTTAAGGTACCGGCCGGAGTTGATGACGGTAACGGTATCAGGCTCCGGGGCGAGGGAGATGCCGGTTCGCGCAGAGGTTCTCCGGGGAGTCTATACGTCATGCTTTCCGTAGACAGCCATAAATACTTCGTGCGAGAGGGTGATGATATTGTCTATGACCTGCCCGTGAACTTTGCCGAGGCGGCTCTGGGTATTGAGGTGGAGGTGCCGACTCTCTACGGGAAGAGTAAGGTTAAAATTCCTTCCGGTAGCCAGACCGGTAAGGTATTTCGACTTAAAGACAAGGGAATCGCTCATCTTCATGGCAGCGGCCGCGGCGACCAGCTTGTGAGGTTGCAGGTGGTTACTCCCGAATCGTTGAATAAGGAACAGCGTAAGCTGTTTGAGGAGCTGGCTAAAAGCCTGGGACCGGTAAAAAGGATAAGTGCCGATTCCTGATATCAGGTCTTGGAGGTATCTCGCTCTCGCCTGAAAAGGGAGAATAACTGCCATCTTCGCCCTGCTAATTCGTGCTTGGTGTTCCCTCCCATCAATTCCGCCGCTGTCTGCACCGGATCAGCGTCTTCGTAAAGCACCTTATATAGCTTCTCGGTTATCGGCATTTCCAGCCCCCGCTTCTCGGCCATATTCTTGGCTACCAGTGTCGTATTTACCCCCTCGGCTACTTCGGACATGGCATCGAGTATGTCTGCCAGAGGTAACCCCTTGGCTAACTCGACGCCGACATGATGGTTTCGACTTAGCGGGCTGGTGCACGTAGCGATAACGTCACCGAGACCGGCCAGACCTGAAAACGTAAGTGGATTGGCCCCCAGTGACATGCCCAGGGCGGTAATTTCGGTCAGGCCGCGTGTCATAAACGCCGCTCTGGCGTTGTCCCCGTATCCCAGACCGTCGGCGATGCCCGCTCCGATAGCCAGAATGTTCTTCAAGGCTCCCGCCAGCTCAACGCCGATGATGTCCGAATTCGTAAAGACGCAGAAATTCGGGGTTGTCAGCACTCTCTGGGCTTGCCTGGCTGGTCCTGTCTCTTTAGAGGCTATCACCGAGGCGGCTGGCAAATCACGCATTATCTCGCGTGCCAGCTGGGGACCCGAAAGGGCGCAGATGTTTGCCCGGAAATGCTCATCTATCTCTTCGCTGATTACCTCGGACATGCGCTTGTTGCTGCCTATCTCCAGTCCTTTGGAGGCGCTTATTATCAGTGTTGATTTTTTAAGGTGTTGAGCAGCCTGTGATATGTTCTGACGCATCGTTGCCGAAGGTACGGCCAGGATAACCACGTTAACGTCATCCATCGCTTCGGCCATGTGGCTGGTAACAATGACATTCTCCGGCAGAGTTAATCCCTCGAAGCGTTCCTGGTTCAGACCCTTTTTTCTGATTTTGTTGGCTTCCCGTTCTGTCCTGGCCCACAACCTCACATCAAACCCTTTGCCTGCCAGGAGCATTCCCAGGGTTATTCCCCAGCTTGTGGTGCCTATGATTACGGACTTCTGCATTTCTTAGTGAACTCTTTTTTGGTTATACGATATATTATCATTTACTGCCGATAGTTGGTAGATTCTCCATTCCGGTCTTCTCACCGAGCTTGCGTTCTTTGCCGGTCACGAGTCGCCTGATATTATCGCGGTGCATCACATAGACAAATATAGCGCCTATCATCGCGTAAATTACGTATTCGATATGTGGGTACAGGTTGAGGATGGGAACTTTATAGTAGTTTAGTATTATCAGCATTACAAAAGCAATCACCGACCCGATTATCGAGCCGAGGGACATAAATCGGGTAATGATACCGATGATAATCACAATACCGCCACCTACTATCGCCGCTGGCCAGAACATCACGAGCAGTGCGCCCATAAATGTACTGACGCCTCTTCCTCCCTTGAACTTGAGAAAAACTGACCAGCTGTGACCGGCGATTGCTGCCAGGGCGGCGGCAACCTGTGCGAAGTATATTGTCATCATAGGATAGCCGCTGATATCGACCGCGTCGAATATCAGTTTGGCGATATATACCGCCAGCGCTCCCTTGCCTGCATCGCAGATTAATGATAAAACCGCTCCCTTTTTCCCCGCCGCCCGCATGACGTTGGTCATCCCCGTCTTGCCGCTGCCGATATTCCTGATATCGGTCTTGCCCAGAACGCGCCCGATAGTAACGCCGAAGGGCAGCGAGCCCAGAAGATAACCGATTATTATCACCGCGATATAAAGCCCGGCTATCATTCTTCACCCCTTGTTTTAAAGACCATTCGCAGCGGCGTACCCGCAAAACCGAAAGCCTCACGCAGCTTGTTCTCCAGGTAGCGTCGGTAGGTAAAGTGGATTAACTTAGCGTCGTTGGCAAAGAAAACAAAAGTAGGCGGATTGACCTCCGCCTGCGTAGCGTAATAGACTTTGAGCTGTTTTCCCCCGCGGTGCGGCCGGTTGTGCGATGAAACCGCCTGTTGCACGACACCGTTCACCGTAGAGGTGGGAAGTCTTTTTAGCCTCTCCTGATAAACCTGGATAACCTGAGGCATAATCTTGTTTACTCCCTGTCCGGATTTGGCTGAGGTGAATAATACCGGCGCATAAGCAAAGAACTTAAACAGGCGTTTGACATGACTGTTCCATTCGTTGGTGTTTTTATCCGCAATTAAATCCCATTTATTTACTATTATTATAATTCCCCTGGCTGCCTGTTGAATATACCCACCGATATGCAGGTCCTGAGAGGTTGCCGGTTCGGTTGCATCAAGAACGAGTAGCGCGATATCGGCCCGGTCGATGGCCCGCAGAGTTCTTATTACGCTGTACCTTTCAACTCCTGCTTTAATACTTCCCCGCCGTCTGACACCTGCTGTATCAATAAGTAGCACACTTTGACCGTCAAAGTCAAACGGCGTGTCGATGGCGTCACGCGTGGTCCCGGGAATATCGTCGACGATAACTCTGCTGTCTCCCACCAGGGCGTTTAGCAGCATTGACTTGCCGACGTTGGGCCGCCCGACGATGGCTATTTTCACTGTCTCCGGTGCTGCTTCCGGGGTTGCCGGTTCCGGTAGCAGTGGTATTATCCTGTCCAGTAATTCGGCAACCCCCCGGCCGTGATGGGCGGCTACCGGTAGCGGTTCGCCCAGCCCCAGTTCGTAGAATTCTAGGGCGGCAACTTCGAGCTTGGCGTTGTCCGCCTTGTTGGCTGCCAGTAATATCGGTTTGGCGGTCCGGCGCAGCTTGTTGGCGATTTCCAGGTCCGTCGGCGTTACCCCATCGGTTACATCCACCAGGAAAATAATGACATCGGCCGTATCGATAGCTGCTTCTATTTGAGCGTTGATGCCGCGGGTAATGGTGGCGTCCGTTTCCGGTTCCAGGCCGCCCGTGTCGATGACGGTGAATTCGGTATCCTGCCAGGTCACGCTGGCGAATATGCGGTCGCGGGTTGTCCCGGGCTGGTCCTGAACGATAGCCAGCGGTTTGCCCGCGATGCGGTTCAGCAGCGTCGATTTTCCGGTATTTTGTCGTCCGATAATAGCGACAATGGGTTTAGTCATGGTTGCCAACTCCCGGCATGTCAGTGTCAATTTCGCGTTAAGGGTAATTCGCCAGTGGTAATTCCAGTCCCCCCAGCATCTCTGCCAGTAACGCTTTTTGCGCGTATATTCTGTTTTCCGCCTGGTCGAAGACAACCGATTGCGGACTGTAGAGGATATTTTCCGCTACTTCCTCGCCGTGGTGCGCGGGGAGGCAATGCATTAGTATGGCGTATCCCCTGGCCAGTGATAGCAGTTTGCCGTTTACCTGGTAGTCGGCAAATATCCGGCGGCGTTGTTCGGCTTCTGCTTCCTGCCCCATGCTTGTCCAGGCATCGGTGTAGACTACGTCGGCTCCTCTGACAGCTTCGCGAGGGTCTTCGGTGCAGAAAATCTCTGAACCGGTTTCAGTAGCGTACTCACGGGCTTTTCGGAGTATTCCTTCTTTTATCTGGTAACCGGGCGGAGAAGCTATGCGGAAGTTCATCCCGGCCAGAGATGCTGCCAGTACCAGGCTGTTAGCTACATTATTACCGTCGCCGACATATGCCAGTGTAATGCCTTCGAGCATGTTTTTCTTCTCGTAGATGGTGAGCAGGTCGGCCAGTGCCTGGCAGGGATGCTCTAAATCGGATAAAGCATTGATAACCGGGATGCTTGAATACTCGGCCAGCACTTCGAGAGTCTTATGGGAGAAGGTACGGGCAACGATGGCATTTACACAGCGACTCAGGACCTGGGCGACATCGGGTACCGATTCCCGTTTGCCCATGCCTACCTCGTCCGGTGACAGGTAAAGGCAATGCCCGCCTAATTGCCGCATTGCCATTTCAAAGCTTACCCGCGTACGGTTTGACGGATGTTCGAAGAGAAGGGCGATTGCCTTTTCGCTCAGCATTGAACTCCACCCCTCGGCTTTTAAGTCAACGGCCCTGGTGATAAGTGATAGCAAACGCTGAGAGTCCAGATCGGTTATGGAAAGAAAGTCTTTCTTACTCAAAACATCCTCCTGTATGCCACAGTATAGCACGAATTCTCCATTCTTCAACAGCATTAAATGAATAATTCTGGAAACATCTGGTTGTTTTGGCATTAGTTTCGGAACACCCTTATCAGGAACCTTACAACCCTTTTTTGTCCCCCAAATCGGGTACCACAAGAAACATCTAATCATTTCTTTAGATTGGGGGGAGTATATAAGAGGGGGCTTTGCCCCCTCTTCTCCCAAATTCCACTCTCCAGCCAATAGAGGCTCGTAATTATTCTCTTGACACAGGCGGGAGAGGGGTCAGGGGTGAGGCATAAAAGATTTCAGTTGCACCAAATATAATCGGTGATACATTACTGCATCAACTTGACACAAATAAATTACTTCACTAATATGACAGTTAGTCGGGGGTCAATATGGCCGAGAGTGAGAAATATACCGTCTCGGGGAGCCAGGTTGTGGATAGAGTTAAAGAGCTTATCCATGAGGGTAACATTAGACGGGTACGCCTGATTCATAATGATAGAACACTTATTGAGATACCGCTTTCTGTGGGCGCCCCTGTTGCGGCGGTAGGTATATTGGCAGCGCCCGTTCTGGCGGCTATCGGCGCTGTCGCTGCGCTGGTAACCGAATGTACCATCGAGGTCGAGAAAATAGAAGAGACGGAGAAAAAAGATGGTGTTTAAAACCCATTATATGGGCTTAACGTACTATCTATTCTGATTGTAGAGCGTTACATAAAATGATAAAACATATTGTGATGTGGAAACTTAAAAATTTTGCCGAGGGCGGCAGTAAAGACGAAAATGCCCTGTTGGTAAAATCTAAACTCGAGGGACTCAGAAAGAAGATTAAGTCAATCAAGGTTCTTGAGGTCGGTTTTAATTTAAATGCTTCTTCAACAACCTATGACATTGTTTTATACTCTGAGTTTGAGACGATGGAAGACCTTAATAAATATAAAACTCATCCCGAACATAAAAAGGTAGGCGATTTTGTCAGTAAAGTACGACTCGAAAGAAAAGCAATTGATTACGAAGTAAAGAATTAGTCGTATTGATCCGCGTGATATCTAACATATGATAGAAATTATCCTGGCAAGACACGGCGAGACGGACTGGAATGCTTCGGAAATATTCAGGGGCAGAGCTGATATACCCTTGAATGAAGCTGGCAGAAAGCAGGCGGAGATGCTGGGAGAATATCTGGGGCAGGAAAAAATAGATTTTATCTATTCCAGTCCCCTGAAACGGGCCGTTGAGACTGCCCGGGCTATTGCCGGTCACCTGAACCTTGAAGTCAATGCCGTGGAAAACCTGAACGATTTTCATTTCGGAGAATGGCAGAGCCTGCCCCGCAGCGAGGTGGCGGAAAAATACCCGGAACTCTATCGTGACTGGCTGGATACGCCCGAGCAGGTAAAAATCCCCGGTGGTGAAAGCCTGGAAGATGTCAGAAAACGTGCCGTCCCTTTCGTTGAAGATGCTATTATGAGGTTTGATGAGGGGAGGATTGTGTTCGTGTCGCATCGTGTCGTCAATAAAGTTCTGGTATGTAGCCTTCTGGGACTGGACCTCTCTCATTTCTGGAATATTAAGATCAACACCTGTGGTCTTACCCGTTTTAACTGCGGCGATGGCCGGCTGGTACTCACCGGGCATAATGAGACCTCTTTTTTACCCTCGGTTGACAGGACGCCAGCCGGTGATTTTTGATTGTGTTTTTACTGCCTTTACACCAGAGGTATACTGGAGATACAATGCGTATAGTAATATTTAGAAACGGGGGTGGTAATTTGTGAGTATTGAATGGTTCCGTGACTTCGTCATAATTATCTGGGGTATAGCGTCGACGGTGGTGGTATTGGTGATAGGGGTACTGGCAGTTATGTTTTACCGCCGGATGCGACCGGCTCTTGATTCGTTAAGGACAACCACCAAAACCGTGGAAAACATTACGTCTGTCGTGGGAGAACAGGTGGCCGGTCCGCTGTCGAAGGTGGTGGCTTTTGTCCAGGGTGTGCGCCAGGCGGTCAGTCTGGTAAGTCAATTGAGAAATAAGAAGGAGGATGATTGATATGGGTGAGAAAGAGGGTAGTAGCAATTTCCTCGTAGGTTTCATTATCGGTGCTATAGCCGGGGTGGCTGTCGGCTTTCTCTACGCTCCCAAACCTGGTAAAGAGACAAGGGCGTTGTTGAGGGAGAAAGCGAGCAGCGTTACCGAAAGAATAAAGGGCTCGGCCAAGGAGGCAGAGAAGAAAGCAAGAGATAAACTATCGCCTGATGAGGCTTAAATTCATCTGCGGGAAATAACAATAGAGTAAAATATTGTCTGATTTTTTATCAAAACACTGGCGCCTGGTAGTCATAATACTGGGTATTATCGTATTTCTCTGGATTCTATACCTGTTAAAGATTTTTATATTACCTTTCGCTACCGGTCTGGTATTAGCCTACCTCTTGATGCCGGTGGTACTCTGGCTCGAAGAGAGATTACCCCCTAGGAAGAAGTGGCCCGGTTTTAAACGGGTCATTTCTGTCTTGGTGGCTTTCTTGATACTTGTCTGTATTGTCGGCGCCTTCGGCTATTTTGTCGTATCGACCGTTATCGAAGCTTCGTTCACGCTGCTGGAGAGTGCGCCGTATTTTATCAGTCAAAGCCTGGAAAATATACAGGAATGGTTTAATGATCTTATTTCTGCCTTGCCGGTAGATGTACAGGAGGACATAAATGCAGAAATAGTTGAGGGGGGTGTGGCGCTCGGTAACGCTATCAGGTCATCTTTGATGGGAGCCGTTACATCAATACCCTCTACTTTCGGGATGGTTATGGGCTTTGCCGTCCTGCCTTTCTTCCTCTTCTACCTGTTGAAAGATACGGAAAAACTAAAAGCAGGAATAATATCGCCTTTTTCAGAGAAAACCGCCATACATGCCCGGAAAGTCTTTTCAATCATAGAACAGGTATTGGGACGTTATATCAGGGCTCAACTGATGCTGGGGGTGATTGTAGCCTATTTTACCTTTATCGGCTTGCATATACTGGATATACCCTACAAGGTGGCTCTGGCTCTCCTGGCCGGGGTTACCGAGCTTATCCCCATAATCGGTCCGTGGGTCGGCGGTGGGATCGCCGTTATTGTAACCCTGGCGGTAGTCCCGGATAAAGCTATATGGGTGGCGGTCCTCTTTCTATGCGTCCAGTTACTGGAAAACAACCTGCTTGTCCCCAAGATACAAAGCGCTTATCTGCGTATCCATCCCGCTGTTATGATATTCCTGCTGGTCTTCGGGGCTTATGTAGCCGGTTTCTGGGGTATACTGATAATCGGCCCGCTTACGGCTACCCTGGTTGAGATTTTCAAATACATCCGTGACCAGTACCGGCAGCCGACTCTCATCGAAGCAGGTGAGTCGGCTGAACCGTTATCGCCGGATTAATTTCATCTTTTTCTACTCCCTGTTCCTTTTACCCCTTAATCCCGCCCTTTTCTAAAATATCTATTCCCACCCTAGCCGCCCTCGTATCATCGTGCTATTGCCCGTTGATTGCCACATCGCGGCATCTGGGATTTAGGTCGTGAGATATGCCTCCAACTCTAGTAAATAAAATATTGAGTATTGGTGAAACAGTATAAATTATTAGTGACTTAAAAGTTCCTATATGCTAGAATAGACTAAAATTTAGGAAGATGTGAAATGTTAGGTAGTAAGGTTTTAAATATAGAGATGACAGGCAGTAAACAAGATGTTATTTTCAGAGAGCTTATGCCTGAAATCCCATCAACTACATACGCCACCTTCGGTCTTTACAAGTATCCTGCTAAATTTATTCCTCAGGTAATAGCTTATGCTTTGACAGTTTTTGGGCGCCCGGGTATGAGTGTAATTGACCCATTTGCTGGTTATGGTACTGTAGGGACGGTAGCTAGGTTATGCGGAAATAATTATGAATTGTGGGATTTAAACCCACTTTTACAATATCTTCACGCTGTAGCTATCATGCCTCCACCAAAGATTGAGACTAATACCCTTGTGCGAAATATGGCTACGTATAATAAAGCTTTTATTCCGGATTGGAGCAATATTAAACATTGGTATCCCGAAATATTTTTACCTATGTTATCGAAGGCTTGGGGATTTTATCATTCCTTAGAATCTGACGAACTTAGAAAAGTGCTTCTTATACCACTTATTAAAGCAACTCGCTATTTTTCCTATAATGATGAAAAAAGGCAAAAGTTATCACGTTCTCCATTGGCAGAAAAAAGAGTAAAAAAACTAGAAAATCAGGATTGGCAAGAAGTATTTGAAACAATGGTATTTAAGGGGGTCAACCTAATTCTTACCAAGTTAGAAGAATATAGGATGCTCAATCCCAAATCTGTTGATTGTACCATTAGTGCCGGTATAGACGCTTTTAATGCTAATATTGATGGTAAACGTGATATTCTTTTAACCTCCCCTCCTTATTTACAAGCGCAAGAATATATTCGCGCCACCAAAATGGATTTGTTCTGGCTTGGTTATTTAGAGAAATATATAAGAGAATTAACGAAAAAGGAATTTCCTTATCAAGATGTCCCCAAATTTCCAATTCAATCAAATACCTATTTCACATGTTTAAAGAACATTAAAGAATCACATATGATAAAAGTATATGAAAGATATTTTTCTGGTGTATTAGGAACGCTCACTAGGCTTCAAGGACATATCTCTCAAAAACTTCTTCTTTTTGTTGGTCCGGCAACAATTAGGACAATCCCAATACCTATTGACCGCATATTCATAGAGCATTTCGAGGCTAACGGCTGGACACATGAAATTACTCTTGTTGATACTATAGTTTCGCGTGGAATGTTTTTTTACAAAACTAATCCAGCAACTGGGAAAAAAGATAATCGCATGTCGACAGAACACTTGGTTGTTCTTTCAAGGAAATAATTTAAAAGGTGGGCATGTATGACTGATGCCGAAAAACGTGGGCGCGATGCCGCGATAAGCGGTTTTGCGCATGAGCATATTGCCGCTGGTATACTCATGAAACGTTATGGCAATGTGTCTTTAGTAGATTTACCACTTTCCCCTTATGATATTGTAATCGTATATAAAAGTGAGGGTGGTGAGGATATAGTCCGGGCACAAGTTAAAACGGCAAAAAAAGCCATATCATTTACTGGCGGCTCTCGCGGTGGTACGGATAGAATAACTATACCTGGTATTAAAACTTACACGCAATCAACTAA
>CAZCZJ010000081.1:0-10635 GCA_964503235.1 uncultured Dehalococcoidaceae bacterium
AAGACCACCAGTACGGCCAGCACGCCGCCGATAATGGCTTTCTCCTCGAGCTGGCTGATACTGTCATTGATAAAATCCGATTGGTCAAAGATGGTGCTAATTGTAACGCCATCGCCTAGTTCTCCCTGTAATTCCGCCAATTTGGCATTTACGGCATCAGAGGTCTCCACGGTATTGCCCAATTCCGTTTTTATTACCGAAATACTTATGCTGGGATGACCATTGGTGCGGGTAATGGACGACGACGGCGGCGGGCTCTGTCTGACCGTGGCCACATCGGACAGCTTGACGCTGTCTATGCCGAGAGAAGTATTTTCTATTTCACTCAGGGAAGAGTAACCGGTACCGAGGAGCCCGGCAATCTGGGCCATAGAGATGCCGTACTGGTTCATCATATCCGGGTCCGGAGAAATTACTACCTGGTCTTTGTCCCCGCCCTCTGTATCAACCCGGAGCACCCCTTCGACCTGAACCAACGCGGGAACGATTTGCGTATCGGCGATCTGCTTGATTCGCTCCGGCGGCAGGTCCCCGGAAAGGCTCAGATACATCAACGGCAAAATATTCATATTGATAGGAATGATTTGCGGATTTTTCGTGTTGCTTCCCATCAATTCGGGGAAACTAGTGACCGCCGGTGGTAGGATGAGCTTACCGATGCTTTCGTTCAGGCTATCGGTAACCTTCTCCATATCCGTACCGTACTCGAACTCCGCCATCACCACGGATAAACCGGCGGAAGACGTGGAGGTAACATGCTTTAAACCCTGGCCGGACCATTCATCCCAGACCACTTTTTCGATTGGTGCCGTCACTTCATTCACCACGGAATCCGGCGTGGCTTGAGGGTAAATCGTAACGACGGTGGTATAAGGGAAACTGATATCGGGTATTAGTTCTACCTTGAGCCCCAAGAACGCCCAGATGGAAATTCCGGCGACGACCAGCGCTAGCAGAATGGTAAAGAGTCTTCTGTGAAGTACCCATTTAGTAATATGCCACATAAAAATATTTTCCTTTACTCTACTTGAAATTTATTAGTGCAAATTAGGAAAGAAGGGTAGTCTAGGTGGGTTCATCCTTGCTGGATCTCAGTACTTCCTCAACACCACTCAGCATTCTGTTAGCGTGCGCCAGCATCTCAGCAATAGAGTCAGCTTTGACGATTAACAGACCTTCTCCCATTGGAGCGCCGAATACCATGACCTTGGTGGAAGGGGACAGGTTCAGGTCTTTCCGTGCCTCGGCCGGGACGACTATCTGGCCCCGTTCACCGAGGGTAGTGGCTCCGTAAAACTTGGGGATACCCTCTCCCATTAAATGCTGGTGTATCATAATAACCTCCTGGATTTTCCTGAAATCATGTATGATATGTATGATAATACATACTTATGACATGATATCATACATAATAATTATTGTCAACAGGACTTTTGTAAGGTGGCCTGCCCTCGGGCTAAATGTGGGACACCATGTCGCGAAACGGGGCTCCTTTGGGTGCTTGCGAGTGCCATACGCCTCACGGCTGGCACATGCGCTGGTTTCCAATAGGGACGGGGCCATCAGGCGAGAATCCGGGGTTTTCAACCGTAAAATCCCTATCGGCCTCTGAATAATCCCCAAATCGGGTCCGCAAAAAAGAGGGGCTGCGCGCGGGAAGGGGGCCCATACCGGGGGTAATTCTGGGACTGCTTGGTGCCGTATTCAGAAGTGGCCTTTAACCATCGGGTTATTGGCGCGAACTAACCAAATTACCCGCGAAATCAGATTGAGGGATTTGAGGAGGAGCCGAATAAATCCTTACTAAATTCACGAGGTGGTGTGTGATAACATTAATTCTTCAGGTGGGTAGCATCAGACAACAATGCCTTGAATGAAATGAGCTGGCTCCCCGAGATGGATTCGAACCATCAACCTAGCGGTTAACAGCCGCCCGCTCTACCGTTGAGCTACCGGGGAATGCCTTATGGGGACGCCTTAATATTATCGCTTGTCCGTAATTGTAAGTCAAGCTCTGTAAGGCTATTATCAAGCTCACAAAGCTGGTATAATATAGATATACACTGGTAACCGGTTGAGAGGTATTTATTGCCGTTAAACGATAGAGACTATATGAGGCGTTCTCCCCAGAGGTGGGAATCGGGGAGCGGACGGACTAGAGGCTATTTCAGTTTTAACATAAATCCCGTATGGGCTATCATCATTGCCAATCTCGTACTTTACATCGCTATGCTGTTTGCCGGCACCGGTAGATATCCTCTCGGTGATTTCTTTTACACTAATACAGATAAATTCACCTATTACCTGGGTTTAATTCCGTATTACTTTGTTGAGAGACCCTGGACTATCCTCACTGCCATGTTTATCCATGCCGGTTTCTGGCACCTCTTCTTTAACATGATTATCCTGTTTTTCTTCGGTTCCTATCTATCCCGGTTGGTTGGTAATAGCTGGTTTGCCATCGTTTATTTTATCGGCGGGATAGTGGGCAACCTGCTGTTCTACTTACTGGGAGACACTTTCTCGATAGCCGTGGGTGCCTCGGGGGCGGTATATGCCGTGGCGGGTGCCCTGGTGGTGTTGGTACCTAACCTGAGAGTATATCTGTATTTTCTCTTTCCAATGCCTCTCTGGGTTGTGGTCCTCATCTTCTTTGTCCTGTGGTCCATACCAGGTGTCATTTCCGGTATTGCCTGGCAGGCGCATGTCGGTGGACTGGTTGTAGGCCTTATAGCCGGCTATTTCTTCAGAAGGAAACGGATGGCTATCTATTAGGAAAAACGAGTGTATTAGTACACCTGCAACTTGACTTTTACATATACCGTTTCTATAATACTTAAGTTACCCCTTTTAAAGATATCTATATGTATTGGCGCCCGAGTGGCGCAATGGAAGCGCAACCGACTTGTAATCGGTAGGTTGAAGGGTTCGAATCCCTCCTCGGGCTGGGTTTGAAGTGGTAGACCGGGCTGGGAGGGGTGCCGGAGTGGTTAATCGGAGCAGACTGTAAATCTGCCGCCCTAAGGGCTACGCAGGTTCGAATCCTGCCCCCTCCACCATAAGATAAATATAACGGTAAAAGGTAGAACTATAGACCAATAGACACTATCAACCGTCACCGCGAAAATATACGGAGAAAGCTTAAAATAAATAACGATAATGTGAATCTTGCTACGTACCTGCAATCAAGTATGTGGGAAGAAGAAGTATAATACTTAAAGAGCTTCACTCATCTATTTGAATGTAAAAAAATATGTAAAGCTAAATCTAGAGAAGTGATACTAGATTAAAAATCTATCTTTGATCCTGCACGGCTTACTTATCCAACCATAATAGTAATAATTCTAATGTCTGAATTATTGTGGATAAAAAATCTGAGGGTGAAACGCCAGGTATACCAGAGAACCGAAGCAGGGAATAAATATAATCACTATTGCCCACGGTGCCTTGTGCCCGCCGAAGGCTTTCTTTTTCGACGCTAAATCATGCAGCATAATACCAGCTAATATCCAGTGGGCAATTCCAAAAAGGACTATTCTTATTACCCATTCCAGGTCCATAAATTACTCACACAAGATAAAATCTATTGAATTATATACCATAAAAGGATTTTAGAGAATTTATTTGATACTCAATTCTTCTCTGGAGAGGACGTGTATTTCATGATGTCTCTGAACACGGATATCTGACACATAGTACCATCGGTATCAACATAGGGGGCGGCAACGACTTCATAACTTTTCCCATCCGGAAAGTCGCATTGCCACTTTTCGATTTTTCCCTTTGTAATAACATCCAATATCCGGCATTCCGGCGTACACGGGATTTCATGTTTATATAGGTGTTGATAGCAGGTGAAGCCCGTGCCCTCGCCAAAGGCATCTACCATTTTAGAATTCATATATCGAATCGTGTAATCAGGTCCGGTAATAAGAACGCCGTCTGCCATTCCATCCAGGATTTTTAAAAGCTTATTCTTTTCGCTGGTTATTGAGATTTCCAGTTGCTGTGCTCTTTCGGATTGATTTCGTACGATGCCAACGAGCGTCCCAATTACACCGGCAAAGACGACAAACATCACCATCCTCAGTAATGGGTCTGGATAAGGAGAGATGAAAAAGGCACGGGGTAGGAAAATAATAAAGCTAATCAGGGTTACGATTACGGCACCTTTTACCCTGGCGGTGTAGCCAGCATAGACAATAGGTGCCAGAAAGAGTAGCCGGTGTACATCGTGGATGCCGTAAAAGAAGTCGTTACGCAGGGCATTCCAGGCTGTCCAGTCTATCAACTCTCCGAAATAATAGAACAGGCTACAAAATCCCAGGAGCAAGAATATGATTAATGGTCTTAAGTATACTCTATCCATCTCGTTCTACCTTCTGTAATCTAGTCGGTTTACGATTACCAGTACCTGGGCGCCACCTTACCCCCTTCGTATCTAATTCAAAGTAAATATCCGGATGATTAGGGATTACAAGCTTGCGTATATTGCCAGAAGCATAAACAATCCCATTAGCAAATTGACATACCTCTTTCCACCTTTTCATTATGCCTTCACCTCGGCTGTCTCTTCGTGTTGTATAATCGGCAGAAACCGGTAGGCCAGCCAGACGACCAGTAGAGCATCGGCAACAAGACCTATCGATACAGCGAACTCCATCCAGTGAGGGAAGTAAATATAGCCCGGTCGCATCCCCAGTGCCAGCATACTCACGTTGAAGCGGTTGAACATCAGCCCGATGATGACCAGGATTGATGTCACGAATACAGCATTGCGACTTCGCCTGACATCCGGTAATGAAAAAAGGATAATGGGTAGAATAACGCCGATTATTATCTCTCCCCACCACAGCAGGTTATACGGGTACGCGGTAAAGATTAGTCCTATTTCTCCTACCGCCATCAGTTCAAACAATTTCAACAGGAGGTAAAGACCCAGGATGTATGGAATGACTTTAGCCAGACCACCCAGTATGTCGATGTCTAGCTTGTGGCCAAATATTCTGGTACTTAAGGTCGACTCGAAGATAACCATGGCCGGACCTACAGCAATAGCTGACAGGAGAAAGAGAACCGGTAGTATCGGGGAATACCACAGTGCATGTAATGCCGTGGGCATCATCAGCAGCATCGAACCCAGCGAGGACTGGTGTAATGTGGAAAGAACAACACCGGCGATTACCAGAGGAATCTGTATCGTCCTGATAATCCTCCAGGGGACTCGCCAGTTTATACGTTTCACAACCGGGAGGTTACTCCTGTTGAGACCTTCAAAGACTACCGGGCTGAACTCCAGGGCAAGCACGAGGGTATACGTCATGACACACATACCTACCTCGAATAGAGGAGAGTGGACATTCCAGTTTATCATGATGTGCCAGATGTACCAGGGCTGCCCCAGGTCCACCAGCAGAGCTAGTATTACCAGCGTGTACCCGAGAAAGGCAGTGAGAATTGCCGGTCTGACGACCGTATGATATTTTTCCAACCGAAAAATATAGACGGCGCCAGCCAGAGTGAAACCACCGGCGGCCAGGGCGACACCGCAGTACAGGTCGAAGCTTATCCACAGTCCCCAGGGACGGCCGTCACTCAAATTACTTATGGCTCCCAGCCCGTTGATAAAACGATAAATCATTACCGCCAGACCGAGAACCACCAGGGCGCTTAAAATAGAGGTACCAATGGGAAACGAACGCTTTTTCTGCATTATCCTGACGCCTCTTTCTTATTGGTTTTAATTTGGCTCATTTTGTCACGCCGTTTATAGAACCAGTAAATCCCCGCCATAGTTGCCGCCACTCCCAGCAGTACCGGTGGTACGGCACCCATGGCACGCTGGGTATTCACGGTTACTGGCTCCGAATCAAGGGAGGGAAAGCCCATCTTATCGATAGGAAATCCGGTGATGTACAGCCAAGACGTGCCCCCCGCCTCCTTCTCCCCGTAGACATGGTCTACGTATTTTTTTGGGGCGCCGGCGATGCGCTCCTTGGCCTCGGCCAGCAGCTCGTCACGATTACCGAACTTGAGAGCGCCATTAGGACAGGCGTCAACACAGGACGGCGCCAGTCCCTCCGCCAGACGGTCGGCACAGAAGTCGCATTTGCGAACCCAGGGGGTAGGGTCTTCCCATTCAAAATCCGGTACACCGAAAGGGCAGGCCACCATGCAGTAACGGCAGCCAAAACATTTGTTTGCATCATAAATAACCGGACCTTCAGCTGTTTTTTGCAGGGCTCCCACCGGGCAGGCGGTAACGCAGGCAGGATACACGCAGTGCATGCACTGGCGCTTGGCATACAGCCATTGATTCCCCTCCTGCCTCGTCGCCAGCGTCGTCCAGACATCGGAGTTCAGCTCGGGGGGATTCTCGGGGTCGGGCTGGATTGTCTCCGGCAAATGGTGGCTATGCTTACAGGCAGCGTAGCACCACCAGCAGCCGACGCACTTGGTGGTGTCCACCAGTACCCCCCAGCTCGATTGGCTAGGAGAATCATGAGCGTAAGCCTGCTTCGGAGAACCCAGTAATAGCAGTCCGGTTGTTCCCACCGAGACCTTGAGGAAGTCTCTCCGATTCAGCTTCATCATTTCACCGTCTCCTTCTTCGTGGTTTTAGCCTGGCTCATTTTATCGCGCCGTTTGCAGAGCCAGTAAATTCCCGCCATAGTTGCCGCCAATCCCAGCAGCACCGGCGGTACGGCTCCCATGGCACGCTCGGCATCGACGGTAACCGGTTCCGGACCGAGTTCCGGAAGTCCCAGTTCCCGAAAGGGCACGGGAGATAAATAGAGCCAGGATGTTCCGCCCACTTCTTTCTCTCCGTATATATGATTTACATATTTATCCGGCGCGTTGGCGATACGCTCTCTGGCTTTAAGGATAAGTTCTTCCCGCTCTCCAAACTCCAGGGCGTTAGTCGGACAGGTCTTAACACAGGCGGGTTCCAGCCCTTCATTCAATCTGTCTATACAGAACGTACACTTACGTATCCAGGGTAAAGGGTCATCCCACTGAAAAGTTGGTATTCCGAAAGGACAGGCTACCATACAGTAACGACAGCCGAAGCACTTATTATCATCGTAGATAACCGGTCCTTCAGCCGTCTTTGTTAAGGCACCCACCGGGCAGGCCGCCACACAGGCGGGGTGTTCGCAGTGCATGCACTGGAGTTTCGTGAAAACCCAGTGAAACTTACCGTTGTAATCTGATTCTGTGAAACGTATCCTGGTCCAGGTATGCGCGGATAGCTGGGGCGGGTTCTCGTAACTACCCCGGTTCTTAGAAAGCACCCCGTTTTCTTCGGTAGGTATATCCTCATCGTTTTCATTCCACTGCTTGCAGGCTACCTGACAACCCCGACATCCGATGCACCTGTTAGCGTCGACAAGTACGGCTACAGTCATGCCATCATCTCCTTAAACTGGGATTTTTCCATCCTATTCAGAGGCATTAATATCATGGCTTCCTTCATCTGTTGATGCTGCTTTCTTTTTACCAGCTCTTTTCAAACAAACTTCTCTTATGGTAGTCAGGATACCCATGACCAGTATCACCCCTATTACTACTTCCCACACCATAGGATCTTAATACCACCTATACATGAGTAACCTTTACTGGTTTGCTAACTTCCTTTTTGTGAGCAGCTCGCTTGGCTCTAGCTTCCTTGATTGCCAGATAGATTCCCCCGAAATTTATGTACCAGATAAATGCTACCGGGAATAGGATTATGGGGATTGCTATTACCAGGGCTACAATAATCTGCCATTCCATCTTATTTATCCTCCTTGCTTTTATATTCTTCCGTACGTACTATTTCCTGAAATTACCAGGGGTATTTCTTCACTGTTTCGGTAAGGGCTTTCTCATATTCCAGTTCATGTTTGATCTTTTTACGGATAGCTCGCTTTTCTCGTGCTTCTTTGAACATAAGGGCTAAACCGCCGATATTGATATACCAGATGTACGCCGCAGGGAAAAGAATAACAGGTATGGCGATCACCAGTATAACCACTAATTCCCACGTCATTTTTATCACCTCCTTTCTTTTATTTTGTGCTTAGCTTTACTTCTGCTTTCAGGTTATCACCGGGTGTATAAAATCAGCTTCCGCCGTGGTACCTATTTCGTATTTCCAATACATAAGTATTAATACCTACGTGTTGCACTTCCGCATTAAGTAATTACTACGATTGAGGATGTATTAAATAGGGTGTATGATTAGGTATAGTAAAAACTCGAGTGTACGAAATGGATAAAATTAAAATACTTATTGCCGATGACCATGCTGTCGTCAGGGAAGGTACCCGTCAGATTCTGGAGCAGGAACCGGACTTGGAGGTTGTTGCCGAGGCTGTCGACGGTGAAGAAGCGATAAAATTAGCCGGCAGATTCAGACCGGACCTGGCCATTATTGATATAGCTATGCCAAAGGTTGACGGTATTGAAGCCACCAAGCAGATTAAAGCACTTTATCCTGCCATTTCCGTGCTGATATTGACTGCCTACGACGATGACCAGTTCGTCTTCGGTCTGTTAGAAGCAGGAGCGGCCGGCTATCTTCTAAAAAGTGTCCGGGGCAAAGAGCTTGTTGATGCGGTACGGCAGGTGTATGCCGGGGAGTCAGTACTTCACCCGACTATTGCCCGCAAAGTGCTTAATCGTTTTTTAGCTCCTCCGGATAAATCAGATATCCATAAAGAGAAAGTTTTAAGCGAGAGAGAAACAGAAGTACTGCGGCTGGCGACCCAGGGATTAAATAACCAGGAGATAGCTGACAAGCTCTTCCTTAGTTTGCGTACCGTCCAGGCCCATCTGGGACACATTTTCAATAAACTACGGGTCAGCTCACGAACCGAAGCCGTGGTGAAAGCCTTGAAAGAAGGCTGGATTTCTCTTGAAGATATTCCTTAGAGAAATATACCCGGCGTAATACTGAGGTTTAGCTTGGTGTATAGTGCAATAATTGGGCATTTGAAAAATTACTTCCGCAAGCCAGGTTTTTGGTTTATACTGCTTATCCTCATACTTATCACACTGTTGCATTATAGTGAAGTCCTCGAATACCCACCTTCTTTTATCCCCTGGATTTCCAACCTGGGTCTGGACCGTCATGCCTTTGAGAGAGTACTCTACCTGGCTCCGATAGTCTGGGCTGGTTTCCTGTTCGGCTGGCGAGGTGCCTTTCTTATTTCATTAGTATCACTCGCTTGCATGTTGCCCCGGGCTATCTTTGTTTCCGCCCATCCAACAGATGCGATTTTAGAGACCAGTATAGTGTTTGTTATCGGAAACGTACTGGTTATAAGCTTCTCTTCGCTGCGAAAGGAACGGGAATATCGAAAGCAATTGGAAGCCGCTCAAGAAGAGCAACAAAAAATTGCCGAAGAATTGAAGATGATGCAACAGAACCTTCGCTATTATTTACAACAGGCTACCCGCGCTCAGGAAGAGGAAAGAAAACGTATTTCCCATGAGCTACACGATGATACTATCCAGGCTTTGGTGGTTCTTTCCCGTAAGCTGGATGCTCTTGCTTCAGGTAAGAAAGGAATGTCCGAGGAAAATCGCATACAAATAGAAGGACTGTGGCAACAGACAGACAATATTTTAAAAGGAGTACGCCGTTTAAGTCAGGACCTGCGTCCAGCAGCGCTAGACCGTCTGGGACTGCTACCAGCATTGGAGTGGCTGGCATCTAGTGTGTCGGAACACTCAGGAATAAACACCGAAGTCAAGGTCATCGGCGAAGAACGACGCCTGCCGGAAGAGGTGGCAATAGCGCTCTTTCGCATAACTCAGGAAGCCCTGAGGAATGTCTGGCGGCACTCCGGTGCTACCGATGCAAAAATTGAGATTGAATTCTCCGATATCAAGACGAGGATAACCGTTAGTGATAACGGCAAAGGCTTTAACGTTCCTGAAAAAATCGGTGATATTGCTAAAGAAGGTAAACTCGGTCTGACCGGAATGCAGGAGCGTGCCCAATTAGTTGGTGGTACTATAATCGTAAGGTCTAAACCTGGTGAGGGTACGAAAATAACTGTGGAATTACCGTTAAAACAGGGCTAGCGGTATTTCACTACAAATATTGAGATACGTCTATCATTCAAATTAAATAGTAGTAATTTGAAGCAAACGTCTAAGTTACTCCATCTTAAAAGGAGATTCAAAACGAGAAAACTGTTTCAGATGGAGTTCGTCCCTACTCGGTCTGCCCGTCTGCCAGTGTTGACCTCGATCTGTTTGCACATTTCGTCGTTTTGTGTAATCAAACAGATAATCTCCATTTAGGTGGCCTCGAATTAATGACACCATAAGCCTAAGTCAAGGTGTTAAGAGCATGGGTCTCATTTTTACCCGAGTTTCACCGCCGCAACAGTCTTTTAATTCTTGAGGAGTACCAACGCGGATTATCTTGCCCTTTTCCATGATAATATGCTGGGAAAACCAGTATGACTCAATTTTTCTGGAGTCGGCCAGTCATGAGTTAAGGGGCAATGAAGGCATACCTTGAGCGGTTGCTGTCCCTAAAGAAATATTCGGGCACACCCCCTGGTGATGGCTCTCTTTATCTGAGGAACATCGGCATGCCAATATATTGCTGAATCTTAGGCCGATAGTTCCTGACAT
>CAZCZJ010000082.1:0-10621 GCA_964503235.1 uncultured Dehalococcoidaceae bacterium
CCAGCCTCTACGAAAACAGCCGCCGTACCCGCGCTTTCATCAAGGTGCAGGAAGGCTGCCAAAACTACTGCGCCTACTGCATCGTGCCCCATGTCAGGAGCCGCGAGGCAAGCGTTCCGGTCGAACAGGTACTTAAAGATATCAACCGGAGGGTGGCGGAAGGCTTTCGGGAGGTTGTGCTGACCGGTACGGAAATAGGACAGTACCGCTTTAATGGCGTCGACCTACCGGGACTTATCGAACGTATCCTGTCGGAAACAGCTGTCACCAGATTGAGGCTTTCCTCCCTCCAACCGTCGGAGGTATCTCCCGCACTTATTAATTTGTGGTGTGACCCTCGACTCTGCCCCCATTTTCACCTTTCCCTCCAGAGCGGCAGCGACATCGTCCTGGCTCGGATGAACCGCCGTTACCGCAGCGACGATTACAGTCGGACGGTAGCTCTCATCCGTAATGTGGTACCTGATGTAGCGATAACCACGGATGTCATCGCCGGATTTCCCGGCGAATCCGAAACCGAATTCCGGGATACTCTCGATTTCTGCCGTGAGATGCGGTTTGCCCGTATCCATGTATTTCCGTACTCGCCACGTCCGGGTACGGCAGCGGCTGAAATGCCCGGTGCTGTGTCAGCCGCTATAAAAAAGGAGCGAGGCCAGCAGATGCTGACTCTGGCTGAAGATAGTATGCAAAAATTTATTGAGCGTTTTCTCGGGCAAACCGGCGAGGTTCTTTTCGAGCAGAAATCAGGAGGGCTCTGGTCCGGGCTTACCGGAAACTATATCAGGGTATATGTAAAAAGCGATAATGACCTTACTAATCAAATCTTGCCGGTAACACTGGTGAAGGCTCACAAGGACGGGATTTTGGGAGAGATTATCTAAATGTTCGTTCTTAACTCTACTGCCCGTATTTGTATTTATCATGCCCCATTTCGCTGATGTCAACGGTCAGGATTTTTCCCAGGGAGTCGGATTTTAAGTGATAACCGGGCGGTTCTCGAGTATTTTCCTCATGGTAGGGGTTGGCATCAGGAAATCATCTTCCGTATAGTATGATTCCCCGACGATTCTCATTTTTTCTAATATCGCGTGGAAATTTATCGCCCATCCGAGGCCTATTACCTCCGGCGAGAAGATTTTAGCGCTTTCTTCATTCCAGTAACCTTCCCTGATTCGCTCGATCGTCGGCAATCGGAAGTCATAAGGTATACCCCCCACCTTCCCGCGCCAGGTCCTTTCTTCCGCTGGTTTTTCCAGCTCCTGGCATACCGCTGCTAGAGCGACGGTTATTACGGCCATCTGCATAAATCTGAACAGCCACTCCTTATGCATATTTACTCCTTTGAGTTATCTTTGATTTCTATTCCCATCACCACCGAGGTTTCAATTTGGCGTGGCGGTATGTCCCAGTAGGTTGATAGTAGCGTATCTTTATCCGGCAGAAGTGTAAAGCCGTTCTTGTGGTAGAAAGCTAGAGCCCAGTAGGCGGCTCCCCACGTTCCTACCAGCAGCTGCCGGGTAGTTGTCAGGTTTATCAGATGGGCTAACAATTGTTTGCCTATACCTCCATTTTGATATTCGGGTAGTACGTAGGCATGACGGATAAGGGTGACGTCTTTGATGAGCTCTATGCCCATCACCCCCACCAGTTCGCCATCGACCTCATAGCCGTAGAAAGTCACTCTTTTTAACTCCTCTGCCAGTTCTTCCTCGGGCATATAAGGCTGATGGTAGCAATCCGCCTCAATTTCACCATCGTAGGCTTTGGCGGCTTCGTTGATGATAAAGTACAATTTTTCGGTCTCGTTTGACCGGCATTGACGAATCATCGGCTCGTATCACCCTTTTCAATAATTATACCCGATGTCACCTATCAATAAAAGTACAATGACGGTACTACTGGTGAAAAGCAATAAGACAGAGGAGAAAAAAGGGGAGTCAAAATAGTGAGGGGGCAACGCCCCCTCACGAATTCCTTCCCCCCTCTCAAACAGAAGAAATTTAGTATGAGAAGTGAATTTGTTTGAGAGGGGGACAAAGGGGGTGAGCATATGAGAACAACCATAAACAAACGTTTTCTATATAGCCTTGAATTTTACCTACCCTGTTGGTATGTTATAATTGCGCCAGAGGCAACTTCTCTTTCCCCTTGTGAAATAGGAATATTATTACTTTCATTATAAAGTATAAAAAGTGGAGGCAGCGGATGAATAAGGAAATGAACCTGGAAGAATTTGTTAAAACTGCGGAGAGAATCAGGGAAAAAGCTAAAACAGAAAACAGACTGCTGGATAATCCCTCCGATGATATTTTAAGAGGACTGGTGGAGAAGCAGGAAGGGGTCGTTAAGACTATCTACGATAATTATGTAGCTGAAAGCGAACCCACTTCCCGGGCGCAGGCTTTTACCAAGAACAGCGTTGACCAGCCCTTCGGTGAAGATGAAATGCGGCTTTTAGCCCGGTGTGAAGCATCGATGGCTCAGGAGAAACTGATTTCCATCGACCGTGTCGTGGGTAATCCTGCCGGTAATACGGTGGTGAGGTTAATCGCACCGGAGAAGTTTGCCCATGTTGCCTACGGCGGCCAGAATCTGTTCGTGCCGGTGAAAAAGACCGTAGATAAGCCGGACTACCAGATTATTTTCTTCGGCGACGAAGCCTGGGAGACCAATAAGTCGAAACCGCTGCCGGAGAAGGATATCACCATCAGGCTGGCTTTGCTCGATGACGGGCGCGCGGTCAAGATTGTCAGGAACAGCAACTATATCGGCGAGTACAAGAAGGGCGTCTTTGCCTGCGAGGACTGGGTAGCCAAGATGCGGCGCGGCGGACTTTTCCTGCATGCCGGCTGCCGTGAGGACTATCTCCAGACGGCTCGCGGCGGCTATCGGCCGGTGCGTACGCTGCTTATCGCTCTCAGTGCCAACGGTAAGACGACGATGACCTGCCAGATTCTGGCGCGCAAGGGCATGGAGCGTTCGTGGCTGATACAGGACGACGGTGGCACGCTCATGCCCGACGGCTCTTTCAACGGCTTTGAGGCCGGGGGAGTGTTCGTCAAGACCGAGGGCGTTAATCCCGGCGAGCAGGTGGAAATTTTCTATGGTCTGCTTAAGCCGGAAACGGTCTGCGAAAACGTTTTCGTTACCGATGATGGCGATTTCGACTTTGAGAATTTCGAGCGCACGTCCAACGGCCGGGCGGTGATATTAAGGAGGGATTTCATGCACTCCAGCCCCCATATCGATGTCCCCAGAGTCGATAATGTCATCATCATCACCCGCGGCCCCACCATTCCGGCCATATCGAAGCTCAACCTGGAGCAGGCTACCGCTCTGATGGTGCTGGGGCAGGCTATGGAGTCCTCGGCGGGCGACCCCACCCAGGCGGGCAAGATAAGGTCTGAGTTTTTCTACGACCCGTTCATCGCTGGCGACCGCACCGCTCACGCCAACCGCTTTTACGATATTCTCTCGGAGCTGCCTCACGTCAACTACTACTACATGAACACCGGCTCGGTCGGGGAAGGCTATCACTTCAAGGATATCACGGTAAGCCATACCATGAGCATCCTCGACTCCCTCCTGCGCGGCGGCCTCGAGGACTGGGTGGAATCTCCCACCGGCTTCAAGGTGCCCACCTCCATCCGCGGCGTGGACGATATCCTGGTGCACCCGGAAAGGCTCTATACCAAGGATGAGTTTAATGGAAAACAGTCCAATCTCCACCAGCGCCGCCACGAGGCGGTAGAGAAAATCAGCGACGGCCTCCACCCCAGGGTGAGGGAGGTCTTTGAGAAAATTTAGGACAGATATTTAAGAGGTATCAAGTAATTGCCCCCTGAGTTGAATCAGGGGGCTTGTTTATTTAATTTATCCTGTGTATCACCGATCTATACTAGCTTCTTTCTTTGAAGCGTTAGTATTCCATATCCCTGGCTTTTCATGTAATTTGCGTAGAATCTCACTTATATGTCTTTGAAGAGTTTCTTTGTTGATGCTAAGTTCTTTTGTTATTTGTTGATTTAAATAACCCTGCTCTATGAGTTTTAAAATTTCAAATTCTCTTTCTGTAAGATCCTGAGTGCGATTTTCTTGCCAAATTTTATCTGTAATATTTTGTATTATATCTTGATACACGGTATTTTTTGAACGCAAGCGTTCTAAAATCCACATGCGTGCCAGAGTTGTAGGACCTACACCTAATCCCCTTGCTTCGTATCTTAACATCTGCCAATGTTCTTCTTGAATTCTTATAGGAATTACTTTATCTAAAGGTCTTTTTACTTTTAATTCGACAACAGTATCGCTCTCTTTCCAAGCATCACCTTGTTCGATCCGCTCTATTTTTTTATCTATATTTTTCATATTATTTCCCTCCAACTACCTTCTTATAAAGTCTTTTTTCTTTTTCAGTCATAGCTCTAGCTGTTGCTATTTTCCATTCACCTGAACCCTTATTAACTAGTACAATTAATATATGACGTCCAGCTAAAGTCTTCCCAAACATCTTATATAAACCGTCTCTTCCTTTTCTCACATGAAAAGTTTCTGAAAAACAAACCTCTTCTATATCTCCGTATAATATTTTATGCTTAGACTCTATTTTCTCGAGAATATGATCATCTATTGAAAGTGATTCTAAATAAAGCATATTACTATCAAACGTATACTAATTGTATACAATATACACTATTTTGTCAAGTACTTTTTTTATCAATCTATTGTGTTCAATGTATCTTTGATAGTAATTTATTAGAAATAATGTGAAAACCCTCGTTTCTGAGAGTTTACAATCTGTCAATTTAGCAAAATACCGCGCCTGGAGGGATTCGAACCCACGACACCCGGTTCCGAAGACCGGTGCTCTGTCCGCTGAGCTACAGGCGCATGTTATGCTCAATTATACCCCTTTCCCTTCCCTTTCTCCACCCCTTCTAAGTTATCTTTTCCCACCCGACCGCCCTCGCATCATCCTCGGCTAATCCGTTGGTTTTTAAATTCCCTCCATTGTTGTCCCCCTTTCATAAAGGGGGATTAAGGGGGATTTTGTTTATCCCCCCTCTCCTGTGACACCTCTTCAGGAGAGGGGGCCAGGGGGTGAGGTAGACCTTTAAAGAAATTGATTTCACAACTCAATAATACCTATACTACAAATAGCCTTTTAAAAACGGAGGTCACCATGGATTACGATAGCTTTCTCGACCTTGTCAAACAACGCCGCACCATCCGCCGCTTTAAACCCGACCCCGTCCCCGATGAACACGTTGAAAAAATCATCGAAGCCGCCCGCTGGGCTCCCTCCGGCTATAACATGCAGCCCTGGGACTTCGTCGTTATCAAAGACAAAAAGCTCAAGGATACCATCGTCCAATGGGTAGCTGATTATCACAAATTGATTATGAAAACGGAGGGTGCCCGTGAGACCTGGCAGCGTGTGCCGCGACGTCCCTCCCATGATCCCGAGATGGACTACCGCAATGCCCCCGTCTTTATCCTGGTCCTGGGTGACACCCGCACGAATAAGGGTCTTCCTACGGCGATGCGCTATGACGCCGAGCGCCTCCGCACGATTTATATCTCCAGCCTGGCTAATGCCTATCTCTACATGAGCCTGGCGGCTGCCACTCTCGGCCTGGCAAACGAGTGGGTATCATCGGTTGCCACTGCCTACCCCCACTGCCTGGTGAAAGACCTGCTTAATATCCCGCCCGACTACGAGATTTACGACATGATGGCGCTGGGATATCCCGCCTACAAACTCACCTCGAAAAAGCTGATGAGGGATAAAAACAGGATGGTCCATCACGACCGCTCGGATGCCGGGGACTTCCGGACCGATGAAGAGGTCAACGACTTTATCCAGAGGGCCAGGATATGGACGACCGCCAATCATCGCCGGGGAGTAGATAAGAAAATGATGGGGTGAGTGGAGGGATTTGAACCCTCGATCTCCAGGGCCACAACCTGGTGCCTTAACCACTAGGCTACACTCACCGCGTTGACCCTATAATTATAACCTAAAGAGTAACCGCCTTCAATAAGGGATTTCCCCCGCCCAAGCCGTCCTGTATCATCGTGTGGTTGTCCGGTAGTTTGCCCCCACTCCGCCTCCCCCTTTCATAAAGGGGGACTAAGGGGGATTTAGATTTCACTCTGCCTCCCGAATTGTCATTGCGAGGAGCGTAGAGACGTGGCAATCTCTATCTCTCGCTAGGATGATATTTGTTCTAACGCTAACTGTCATTCCCTCTTTTATTTTTTGTCGTTAACGTGAAAGCGGGAATCCAGCCCCCAGCCCCCTCGTTTCATATCTTTTCCCACCCGACCGCCCTGTATCATCATGCGGTTCTCCGGTAGTATTCACCAGCCCCTTGTTCCCCCAAATGGCTTGGCCCCTCTTAATTTCCCTTCCGGTTATTTCTCCGCCAGCTCCACTACGGTGACACCTTCCCTGCCTTCCCCGGGTCCCCCGGGACGGAAAGAACGCACCAACGAATTCTTGCCCAGTTCTCTTCTGACCAGCAGACGCAGCGTCCCGGTTCCCTTGCCGTGAATGACTTTTACCTGCTTCAGGCCGGATATGAAAGCGTCATGAAGATAGGAGTCCAGTTTGGTGATTGCCTCGTCGGTGGTGAGTCGGCGGAGGTGCACTTCATCGGCCGGTGGTATGTCGGGCGGATATATATTCTTGCTCATGTTAGTCAAGAATTATATCACGTTAAAAGAATGATAGACAAGAATTTGACAAAGCTGATAGCTCGTGGATTAATGACGCGGTAAGTCCTGTTTACGCAGGACTACCCCTGGAATTCCCGGAAGATAAGCACCGAGTTATGCCCCCCGAAACCGAAGGAGTTCGACATGGCTGTCCTGATGTTCGCCTTACGTGCTTGGTTCGGTGTATAATCGAGGTCGCATTCGGGGTCGGGATGGGACAGGTTTATCGTCGGCGGCACTACTCCCTGTTTCATTGCCAGCACCGTTATCAGGGCTTCGATGCTTCCCGCCGCTCCCAGCAGATGACCTATCATGGACTTGCTGGCGGATATCGGAATTTTCCCTGCCCTGTCCCCGAACACGTTTTTGATTACTGCGGTTTCGGTACGGTCATTCAGAATGGTAGCGGTACCGTGGGCATTGATATAATCTATTTCATCTGGGCTTAAATCAGCCATTTCCAGAGCCAGCCTGACCGCGTGGGCGGCGCTTTCCCCGCCCGGTGCCGGTTGGGTGAGATGAAACGCATCGCTGGTGGCGCTGTAGCTGGCTAGTTCGGCCAGGATAGGTGCCCCGCGCTCCGCCGCATATTCGGCGTCCTCAAGGACCATCATGGCTGAACCTTCGCTCATGACGAACCCGTTTCTTTCGGCGTCGAAAGGTCGGCAGGCTTCCCTGGGATTATCGTTCTTGGCTGATAGCGCCCTGATGTTGCTGAAAGCCGCTATGACGATGGGCATTATCGGGGCTTCGGTACCGCCGGCTATCATCACCCTGGCGTTCCCCAGTTTTATCGTCTCGAAAGCCTGTCCGATAGCGTCGCAGCCGCTGGAGCACGCCGACGACGGAGCATAATTACGTCCCTTGGCTCCTAGTAATAACGATACCTGCACCGATGCCGCATCTCCGGTCATCGTAGGAGCCAGGATAGGGCTTATTCTGGAGGGACCCTTTTCCGCCAGGACTTTAAATTGCTCGGATACGGAAAGCAGCCCGCAGACGCTGTTTCCGATGACTACACCGCAGTCACGGGTATTTTTATCATCTATAGTCAGTCGAGCATCTTCGACTGCCTGGAGACTGGCAGCCACGGCAAACTGGGTGAACCGGTCCATGCGTTGCGTCTGTTTATGGCTCACGTAGGTGCTGGCATCGAAGCCCTTGACCTCGCCACCGATTTTAGTGTCGAAATCGGTGGTATCAAAAAGAGTAATTAAGTCGATACCTGATTGCCCCGAGACCAGAGCTTCCCAGGTACTCGGCACATCTAAACCGACGGGACTGACAGTTCCCAGTCCCGTGATGACTACTCTGCGTTCTTGTGGAGATGTTTTGTTATTCAATTATTTACGGGTATCCGATTCTACTACTATATTAATTAATATAGCATGTTCACTCTAGGTATACAATACTGAAAAATCCCTTGACAAAAGAACTAATGTTCTATATAATTATGGTCGGCCGGGGTGAGTCTGATATTAACCGGAAATCACCGAGGTTTCCTTGTTACGTTCGGGCGGATAATGTTAAAATTCCTATTGGAGACTTCCCGTAATGCCGTCGGATGCAATAATTGTTAAAGGTGCTCGCGAGCACAATTTAAAGAATGTAGATGTAACCATTCCTCGTGACAAGCTGGTGGTCATCACCGGCGTCTCCGGTTCGGGTAAAAGTTCGCTGGCTTTCGATACAATTTACGCCGAGGGACAGCGTCGCTATGTGGAATCGCTATCCGCCTATGCCCGCCAGTTCCTGGGCAGGATGGAAAAGCCCGAGGTGGACTATATAGAGGGCTTGAGTCCGGCTGTTTCTATCGACCAGAAAGGACCGAGTCGTAATCCACGCTCGACGGTCGGTACGGTAACCGAGATTTACGATTACCTGAGGCTGCTTTTCGCCCGCGTCGGGCATCCTCACTGCCCGCAGTGCGGACGCGAAATCACCATGCAGACGGTGCAGCAGATTGTCGATGCCGTTCAGAACCTGCCGGAAAACAGCCGTATTATGATTCTGGCGCCCCTGGTTAGCGATAGAAAAGGTGAATATCAATCAGTGTTTGATGACCTCCGCAAAACGGGTTACGCCCGTGTACGCGTCGATGGTGAAATCCATGACCTCTCCGAGGATATCCAACTGGAGAAATACAAGAAACACTCCATCGGGGTGGTGGTGGACAGGCTGGTGGTGGGACAGAGCGGCACGCAAACGCGCATCGCCGACTCCGTAGAGACGGCGCTCAAGCTGGGTGCCGGGGTGGTGCAGGTGTCCATCATCGACGGCGAGGAGTTGCTTTTTTCGGAGCACTTCGCCTGTGTGCACTGCGGCATCAGTCTGGGAGAGATCGCCCCGCGCACTTTCAGCTTTAACAATCCCCACGGCGCCTGCCCCGAGTGCACCGGACTCGGCTTCAAGCAGGAATTGGACCCCGACCTTATAATACCCAACAGGAAGCTGTCCATCGCTGATGGTGCCATCCACCCTTACCGGGGGCATACCTGGTATTACTACCATCTGGGAAACGTGGCGCGACGCTATGGCTTTTCTCTGAATACACCGGTGGAAGAACTTACCCCGGAACAGCTTGATATCGTCCTCTATGGCGAAGATAAGGAACCGCACCGGTACCGCAACCGTTTCGGGCAGGTGCGTGAGTCTTATAATGGAATGGAAGGCGTTATCTCCCGCCTGAAGAGGTTGTATCGTGATACCGAATCGGAATACTCGCGGCGGGGTATCGAACGCTACATGGTGTTAAGGCCCTGCCAGGTCTGCGAGGGGAAGCGTTTGAAGCCGGAGTCCCTGGCGGTGACTATCGGCGATGATAACATCATGGTTATCAGCTCTATGTCGGTAGTAGCGTCTCTGGATTGGGTAAATACTTTAGAGAAGGGCGTTCTCAATGAACGCGAGATGCTCATCGCCCACCAGATTCTCAAGGAAATCAGGTCGCGTCTGGGCTTTCTTAAGGACGTTGGCCTCGACTATCTCTCCACCGATCGCGCTTCGGCCACCCTCAGCGGCGGGGAGTCGCAGCGTATCCGCCTGGCTACCCAGATAGGTAGCGGGCTGATGGGTGTGCTTTATGTTTGCGACGAGCCTACCGTGGGGCTGCACCCCGCCGATGACTACCGCCTGATTCAAACGCTGCAGCGCCTGCGGGACCTCGGCAATACCATACTTGTCGTGGAGCATGACGAGGCTATGATGCGCGCCGCTGACCATATCATTGACATGGGTCCCGGGGCCGGCGAACACGGTGGCGAAATTGTCATTGCCGGTACCCTGGACGAAATATTGGGATGTAAAAAGTCTATAACCGGGCAGTACCTCAGCGGTGCTAAAAAGATTACTCTTCCGGAGACACGCCGTCCCGGCTCCGGCGAGGAAATCGTCATCCGCGGCGCCCGTCAGAACAACCTTAAAAATATCGACGTGGCTATACCTCTGGGCAGGTTTGTCTGCATTACCGGAGTCTCCGGCAGCGGTAAGAGCACTCTCATCGACGAGATACTTTACCGCAAACTTGCCCAGCTTTTCTATCGCGCCAGGGAGCGCGGCGGCGAATGCGATGAGATTACCGGCACCGAGAATATCGACAAGGTTATCAATATCGACCAGTCGCCGATAGGGCGTACGCCCCGCAGCAACCCCGCCACCTATACCGGCCTGTTCACGCCCGTGCGGGAGCTTTTCGCCACCGTCCCCGAAGCCCGCCTGCGCGGTTACGGGCCCGGGCGTTTCTCCTTCAATGTCAAGGGGGGACGCTGTGAGGCCTGCCGCGGCGACGGCTTTATACAGATTGAGATGCAGTTCCTGCCCGATGTCACCGTGCCCTGCGAAGTGTGCCACGGACAGCGCTATAACCGCGAGGCTCTGGAAATCAGGTTCAAGGGCAAGA
>CAZCZJ010000083.1:0-10364 GCA_964503235.1 uncultured Dehalococcoidaceae bacterium
TTTTACCGGGAGGCCTGATTAACTGCATTACCGAAAGCTGGCTGACTGATTTGCCGCAACCGCTCTCTCCCACGATACCGACGATTTCCTGCTCATCGATATAGTAGGAAACGCCGTCGACAGCCTTAACCAGCCCGCTCTCTGTCTTGAAATGGGTTGCCAGGTTGTTTACTTTTAGTAGTTCTGTCATGATTTATTCCTTACTATGTTAGGCCCCTTAACCTGGGATCAAGGGCGTCCCGTAATCCATCCCCAATCATATTCAAGGCATAAACCACAATAGCAATTGCCACGCCCGGTACCAGAGCTAGCATCGGGTGCGTAATGAGATATCCATAGCCTTCCTGTACCATAGCTCCCCAGGCAGCGCCCGGTGGCTCGATACCCAGACCAAGATAGCTGAGGGCAGCTTCAATCATGATAGCTCCTCCCATATTGATAGTTATTAGGACGATGAAAGGTGGAAAACTATTGGGCAAGCAGTGGCGTAACATAATACGCAGATCGCTGGCTCCGCTGGCCCTGGCCGCCATGATATAGTCGTTTTCTTTTATACTCATTACCAGGGCGCAAATTACCCTGGCATACGAAGACGACATGCCGAAACCGACGGCAATCATGATATTTACGAGTCCGCCGCCCAGCATCACACCAAGAAGTAAAGCTACTATTATCATAGGGATGGACATGAGAGAATCAACAAAGCGCATGATAACCGAATGTACCCAGCCACCGAAATACCCGGCCAGCGTCCCCAGAATAGAGCCGAAAGTTGCGGCGATTCCGGTAGCAATAATACCGACCAGTAGCGCTGTCCGTGAGCCGTAAATCATGCGGCTCAACAGGTCTCTGCCCAGGTAGTCAGTACCTAGGAGATGCTGCCAGGAAGGTCCAAGCAACCTGTCAGATAGAACCTGCTTGTAGGGGTCATAAGGAGCGAGCAAAGGGGCAAAAATCGCGGTTATTACGAGTAATAATATCACGATAAAACTGAAAAGGACTATCTTCCTTTTCAGGAATACCCTGAAAAAGCGTCGCAATCCACTCACACGGTGCAGCGTCTCGGAGAATCCCTCTCCAATAAACTCGTTCGTTGTCATAGTCAGAGTTCCTTAATTGTACCTTATTCTGGGGTCGAACCAGCCATAGGAGATATCGACGATTAGATTTGCCATTACCACCATTATTGCAATTACCAGTACGCAACCCTGAACGATCGCGTAGTCCTGGGCGAAGATAGCCGCAACGATCAAACGTCCCAGGCCCGGAATGGCGAACACGTTCTCGATAACCACCTGTCCGGAAATCATCATAACAAAAGACATGCCCATTACGGTGATGACAGGGATAAAGGCATTCTTCAAGGCATGCCTCAATACCACAACGCGCTCACTTAATCCCTTGGCCCAAGCAGTCCTGATGTAGTCCTGATGGATAACTTCCAGTATGGTTGAACGCGCTTGCCGGGCGAAGAAAGCTGTGGCCCAGGTAGCGACAACAAACACGGGCATAACCATAAATCTGACCCACTTCCCGAAGTCCTCAAACGGGGAGATATACCCACTGGTCGGCAGCCAATGGAGCCAGACTCCGAAGATGAAAATCAACAAAATGGCCAGCCAGAAATGGGGGAGAGATATCCCGAAGTTAGCCATCGAAGTAACCACGGTATCTATTATCTTGTTTCTTCTCAGCCCTGCGATCACGCCGAACGCTACGCCGAAAATACTAGCCAGTATAAAGGACACGATAGCTAAATACAGACTCACCGGCAGGCGTTCGCCTATGAGCTTACTTACCGGCTCATTGAAACGGATCGATCTTCCGAAGTCGCCCCTGAAAATATTGGCAATCCAGTTGAGGTACTGAACCGGGACAGGTTTATCCAGCCCATACTTGGCTTCTAGCTCGTCCATCATCTCCGGAGTAACATGTTGTACGTCCTGTTCTATCACGTAAATCAGGATAGGGTCACCGGGCAGCGCCCGCATAGCCAGAAATACAAGTATGGTTACAACGATGAAGACTATTAAGCCGTATATCAGCCGACGAACAATATAAGTCGTCATTACCAGCCTCTATTGAAAATCATTAAGTATCAACACACCGGGTGCCTGCAAAACCGGAACGGCAATCGTCTTCGGCCGGCAGACACCCGGCATGGTCTCATTGCTCAACTTGTCAAGACAGAGAAAGTAACGTATCTGTAATGGTTTTACTAATCACTGAGCCAGGCTTTTGCACAATTCCAGCTTTGCGTTCCGTGTATTAAATACGTTTCATCGTCGTGCAGTCTGGGTGATATAGCGTCAATCTGGGCCCAGGTTTCCAGGGGGATGAAACAGTCGGCATCGTGCACCATTACCTGTAATTGTTCCGCCAGCGGTAATCGTGCTTGGGCATCCGTCGTTCTCATCACCTTATCGAGAAGCTCATCGAAGCCTGCCGGTCTGATCATGCTGACGTAATCCGCGTAGGCTGGTCCGTAAGCACGGTTAAGATTATACTCGTAGGGAGCCTGGAAAATCCCGTGCTGGTAGAGCAGACCGTCCCAGCCTTCTCGGCGCATAGCGGTCCACTGGCCCATGTCAACCTCCCGGATATGGGCGATAATTCCTACTTCGGCAAGGTATTGCTGCACGGCAACCATCACATCCATAATGGCAAACTGGCTCACATAGAAATCTGTCTCGAATCCGCCAGCCAGGCCGGCATCCGCCAGCAGCTGTCTCGCCTTGTCCGGGTCATAATCGCGGCTTAAGCCGGTGACATACCCCGGCATGGGCTCCGGGTAAATGGTTTCAAAGGGTGCCATGTAGCCGTACCCCAGCTCCTTGGCGATTGTCTCTTTGTCGATAGCGTATTCAATCGCTTCACGCACTCTGATATCGGCGAAAACGGAGTCTGGATCATCGGTGTTGGGGATCAGTCCGCACTCCACCATAAAAATAGAAGGTAATCTAAAGCCTTTCGACTTCAGCAGGTCTATATCCTTATACTGGATAGCCCGTATGCTGTCTCCTTCTCCCGCCAGGAGAGCGGCAAGCTGCGTTGCAGCGTCCGGCAAAAATTTCTCTATATAATAGTCAATGTAAGGCCTACCGTCCCAGTAGTCCTCGAACGCTTCGTATTTCAGGTACTGGTCCCGCTTGTATTCGACGAATTTAAACGGTCCGGTCCCTACCGGGTTCCACAGGCAGGCCTCTTCACCCTTGGCGAGCTGCGTCGGCGATGCGTGCTGTTCGTTTAGTTGTGCCCACATAACAAGGTCAAAATAGTCGGTATTAAGTTTAACAGTATACTCATCGATAACTTCTGTTGAGGATACATTAGCCAGCCAGCCGGGAGTGAGTTCCTGGTGAGTATCAAAATACCATTTGACACCCTCGGCATTGAAGTCGCTGCCGTCGTGGTACTTCACTCCTTCTCTCAGGTGAAATATAATATATTTTTCGTTCGGGTCTTCTTCCCAGGACGTAAACAGCCAGGGAAGGTATTCACCGGTACGCCCGTTGTGCCTGACGAAACCCTCAAGACAGCCATAAATAGGAGTGGTCATGTGCCCCGGTATGGTGAACGAGTAACCAAGGTTTGTCAGGGATCCCGAACCTAAAGTGGTGTACGTACCACCATAACGTGGTCCTTCAGTTGTCGCGGTTGGTTCCTGTGTTTTTGTTGGCTGGGTTGTTGGCGGTGTTGTGGTGGGTTCTTCTTCCGGTCCGGCACAGGCAGGTAACAATAGCGCCACTGCCAGTACCAGCACGATAGCTAAAGCCATCCATTTTCTGCTAATCATTTGTCACTCCTTATCCTTAGCATTGTTAAGACTAATACATGATTATCAAATATCATCTAACACTTCTAATATAGCTACCTCCTTTCCCATTTAAGAGGAGACATGATAAATGAAAAATTATTAACGGAAAGATTTTAATCTACATGTTTACGAATCATTATCTGTAAAAAATAATCTGCAGTTGCCAATTACGCTTGAGTGAAGATTACTACAGTCTCGGTATCTTGTCAAGGAAATTTCACCTAATTTTACCACAACCCTGTTCACTGCCCTGAATAAGCTAGATAGAAACGCGATTGGACAGTGTCTGCCGCGCTATCGCCACCTGGAGTTCATGAAATTATAATGTATTATTGATGGGTAAACTGACAGGAGATTAAACCCCCATATTATCGTTGAGAATTTCGACACTCATACCCACACCAGGATTATCACCTCTGGCTGTTAATGCGGTCAATACCTTCACTTAGGGTCATATTGATAAAAGTCTCAAATAAATACATAATATACACTACTACCATGAAAGGAGAAGAGCAAAATGACTGACAAAAAATATGGGGACTATTTCAAACTTCTTTCGTTTCAGGACTATGGGCCTGGTTCCTATAGACAGGGTACCAAGCTTTCCGCGGCAACGCTAGGGCTGCCTGTACACGTGGAATACGGGTCTTACTGGACTGCTGGAAAACAAGGAAAAGAGCCCTACCGGCCAGAAGTCCATGACTTCGATGAGGTTATGCTTTTCATTGGCACCGACATGGTTGATATGAGCGAGCTGGGTGCGGAAGTCCGCGTGTCCCTAGGCGAGGAATTAGAGACACATGTGTTTACCTGTTCCACGGCTATCTTCGTACCAAGGGGGATACCGCATACCCCGGCGAATATAGTTAGAATGGATAAACGCTTCCTCTACCTGCAGATTTCCCGTACTGAAGAGTATAAGTCCACCATTCTGGAATCGGACAGGAAACCCTCCGAACCGGCAGGCTGGCAGTCGAAATACGGGCACCTCGTTTCTCACCTGACCTTCAAACGAAAGTCCGCCTGGCACTACGGTCCGGAGAACCTAGACGATTCGGGTGGCTCGATAAGCGATATCGACTGTAAAGAGTTCGGTTTCAACATGTCCTATGAGAGTATCAGGAAAGCCCCGTACAGGTTCGGTCCCCGGCCCGACAAGCCGCATGTACATCTGGAGTATGACGAGTTCGCGCTTTTCCTAGGTTCCGACCCCGATGACCTGAGCGTGCTGGGCGCGGACATCGAGACAGGTATGGGCAAGGAAATAGAGCGACACAGAATGACCGCTCCGACGGCTATAAAGCTGCCCAAAGGATTCCCCCATAGCCCGCTGAATATCAATAAGCTGCACCAGCCGTTTATATTCGCTATTATCCGGCCCTATGGAGTGACAGGTAAAACACTCCAATAATTAAATCTTGTATGATGCTAAAATTTGTTAAATATTGTGAATAAGGAAGAAAGGTAAATAGCATATAACAAATAAACGAATATGCGGGCATAGATCAATTTGCGCAACCGTAAATTGAAACAATAGTATATTGTCCTGATATCGACACGGATTGCGGAAAACTACGTCGTCCCGATACGGGATATGTACCTGAAACTATAGTAGTAATAACCTGATAAATCCTTACTGGGTGACAGCTCCTCTTACTCCTTGATTATGGCGACAGCCGGGCAGAAGAATTTTTCAACACAGGTACCGCATTCTGTACATTTATCCTGGTCAATTCTGGATCTGTCATCACCCGCGATGATAGCACCTTCTGGACATTCATCAATACAGGCGCCGCAGTTGAGACAATCATCGGTAATTCTGTAGGGCACGGCGGCTGAATCCTTTACTCTTTCGAAGCCTCAGGTTTTTGTTTCCTGGCTTCCCTTTGCCTGTCTATGGCAGCCTCGTCTTCCGTGCCGTTAAGGTCGAAGAATACCAGGTTATCCTTTTCTTCAGGTACCAGGTGCTTGAAAGACTTCTCTGTCAACTTGGGCCCATAGTGACACTGGAACTGGATGGCAGGCCGAAACCTTTTCCCGTACCTTACCGGCCCGTGAACAACTCCTGCCGGCATGAATGTGAAATCGCTTACGTTATTACTGTTATAATGCTCTATCTCGGTGCCCATCCAATCTTCTCCTCCCTCTGCTCCTGAATCCTGCGGGTTGTCCCAGTCAAGGCCTAGCGAACCCATCACCTCAGAGTTTTGGTGATTGTGTGGACCGTGTTCCGGCCAGGGCCCTGGCGATATCATCAGTGCCCAGAATTGATGGCAGCCTTTGATAACGTCGTCATCCACGAAGACGATGGTCTGCGGTAAGCGCCCGAATTTGTAAGCCCTCTTTTCAGGGGTCAACTCGCTAAAGAAATACTTAGCGTATTTCTTTTCACCAGGCTCTATGGGGAGGAATGGTTCAGGCTCGGCCGGTAACGGGTCCCCAGGCACCAGCCGCATAGGTCTGCCCTTGTGAGTCTCGAGATTCAGGAGGTACCCCATGTCGATCAGACGGTTGATGCGGTAGGAGGCAGTACTTTTACTGAGGCCAAACACTCGTCGGAGCTCCGCCTGGGTGACGGGTATATTACCGGGGCTACCGCCGACTGGGGTGGAAAGAAACTCTACAAGGCTAACTATTTCGCGGTCTGGTTTCGTAATGCCATCAGCCTGAGCCGCACGGAACATGTCATTGGTCAAGGCGTAGATGTGCGCATAGTCCGCGAGATTAGCTATAACCCGATCCCGGTTATCGCGATGTCGCTGGTAGCAATGCTCGACCGCTGAGGCGGCGATCAGAGTGAGTAATTGGCGGAAGTCACGTCGTATGCGCAGGGTGCAAGTGGAGACGCGCTCAGCTATGAACCGCCCGAAGGGGATAACCACGTCTATCGGTTCCCCCAGAACCTTGCTCAAGGCCCGCCAAGACTCCAGGTCAACAACCGGGTCGGCATCGTTCATCGTATCGGCAATTGCAAGGAGTACCCGTCTGGTCTGTTCATCGCCGGAATTTACCTCCACATGCAATAGACGGTTTGTAATTTGGTCGTCCAACGGTCTTGTCGTTGCTACGATCAGCCCCGTAGGCCCTGCTTTATCGATATGTTTGCCTACGAGTTTACCTGCCTCCTTAACGACGGTGTCGTACATCAGCTTCCCCTCCCACGACAGGCTCTTAATTGCCGCGGCACCTACTCCCGCACTTAACCCTTCCGGTTCATGAACGAAAAGTATTCGATGCTGGAGAGGCTCATCTGAATAAATAAGAGCTCGTTCCGAGCTGCCAGTTAGTTCGTAATAAGCCTTTTCATCTTCAATCTTAAGGACACCTGACACAGTATGGGTCTTTCCAGATGACGATGGTGAATTTATCTCCATGTTTATCGGCCGGGGTAGTACCCGGCTACGCATTTGTAAATGAAGTAAGGCTACATTTCGGCGCTCACCAACGACTCCAAGGTCCTCAATCGTGTGAACAGCCCGGTGGAGCACCCCGGGGTCTTCCAGCAGCGGTCTGACCTCTTCCACAAGCCGTGCCTGCTCTTCTTCGATTTTGCTTTGTTCTTGATCTCGAGCTTCAGCATCAGCCTGCTTTGTAGGGCCAGACTGAGGTTGGTTTATTCCCAGTCGCTCTGCGAGCTTTTTCTCGCTTTCTTTGAATCCACAAATCTTACAGACGATGTACTTGCCAGCGTAGTATTTAGAGGATGGGTGCTTGTCTCCCTCAAGATGCTTTTTGGGCCGAAAACACCGAACGTAGACGCTACCTGCTGCAAAGTTAAACGAATCACCATGTTCTTGAGCTCGCTTCGCTAAAGCCTCAATTATTGCCTGGGTCAGTGTTGTATATTCCATTTTCCACTCCAATAGATTGACGTCAATCTGATTTCTTCGAGCCGTCAAGCATGTTCATGAGCGCCTGGCGCGGTACTAACAGGCGTTTTACGCCCAGTCGTAATACGGGTAACTTCCCCTCGTGTGCTAGCCGAAATGCCAGCCCTCTTGATATGCCGAGAATTTTGGCTGCCTGCTCAACGGTTACGGTTAGTGAGTTTTCTTCCATCTAATTGCCTCTGATATTGACTTTTTTGTTGGTATCATTTATAATGTAATATATTAAACATTATATGTCAATATGCATAATTAGTATAATATATGTATATACAATATATGACATATAAATTTGAAATGACGCATCGGTTGACGAATAAAGCGGAATTTTCGGGAAAAATAATTTATAATAATATTTTTTAAGAGGGGTAAAATGACGAGTAAAGATAATCAAGCCGATAAGAGACCAAGGCTAACCGAAGAACAAATTGCAGATATAAAACGCTTCCATAGACAGGGTGTATCACAGACTGAAATAGCCAAAAAAGTACGATGCCATAGGCAGACTGTGAGGCTTCACCTCAAAGAGAAAGGGGTGGATAGTGCAGCGGAATACGCGAGGAGAGAGGTGCTGGCGGACGCCCTACGCCGGCACTTTCAGCAATTAAAAGATTTCGCAGGAACCAGCTTCCGGACGCGGCTGGACGCATCGGTAGCCGAACCTCCGCGGCGGAAACCTCGGAGGTCACGCGATCCCGTCCCTATCGCAGTGTCGGGAATAATGGCTTTACCTTACGGGTTGGGTGCCACTTACATGGGTGAGGAGTGGATGCGGATGTACATGCCATCTGCTAAGGACGCCCAGCTGCTCAGGTCATTGAGAGATCATACCAAGGATTCACCCCTCTGGACGCACTGGGACCAGTGGCGGAAGAAGGTGGCTGACTATGAAACGTCAACGCTGGAACTATTGGAGTGGGTCGACGAAAAAATGGAAAGAGGTATTCCAGAAATTGACCCGGTACGATTGGCGCCAGCCAGAAATTGGCTTTTCGGCAATATCCTTAGAACAGCGGCAGGTACAGAGTGTGAAGACATTCATGTGTTCAGAAACAGAGTACGCGGTGAGGAGGGAGTGATTATAGCCCACGAACCAGGTGTAGATACAGACGGGAGTGAAGCATTATATAAGGAGCTCACCAACCTGATAGAAGAAGCGAAGAAAGAAGCCGCATGGGAAAAGCTAAAGTCAGCCACGGAAGATCTATCGGACAGCGATAGCCAATCGGAACTGAGACGTTTGGTTAAAAAGCTGGACGATGCCCTTGCTGGCATCGAGTTGATGCAGGCTTTCCCGGGGCATTGCGATTTATGCCCGGTTTGATGATAGGAAAATGGAAAGGAGGCGCATATGAAGGGACATTTAACACAACGAACCAAAGGGACATGGTCCATCGTGATAGACGTCGGCAACGACCCAGTCACCGGCAAAAGGAAGCAGCGTTGGCACACGATAAAGGGTACCAAACGGGATGCGGAAAGAGAACTACGCCATATACTCGTGAGCATGGATAACGGCATCTACTTGAAGCCTAATCGCTTATCTGTGGGGGAGTGGCTGTTGCAGTGGCACGACAATTATGTCCTTATCCATGATACCCCGAGCACCCAGGAAAGCTACGGCTATATCATCCGGCAGCATCTTATTCCGGCACTCGGGAGGGTACCCCTTACCCAGCTGCGGCCTCACCAGATCCAGGACTACTACGCCCAGGCATTGAAGAACGGCCGGCTCGACGGCAAGGGAGGACTTTCCCCGACGACGGTCCTCTACCACCACCGAATACTCTCCGAAGCTATCTCTCACGCGGTTAAAATGGAGCTGGCGGTACGCAATGTCGCCGAGGCCACAGACCCTCCCCGACGATCACATCCCAAGATCAACATTCTCAACCCCGGCGACATACCCAAATTTCTCGAATACGCCCGGGAGACTCCCTACTATGTTTATTTCTGCTTGCTGCTCTGCACTGGACTCCGTTATGGTGAAGGTTTAGCGTTGAGATGGGGCAGCCTCGACGGTGGCATGACGACAATCTCGGTGAACGAGACCGCCCGCAAGATGAACAGCGGCAAATATAATCTCAAGGATACAAAGACTTCTCACAGCCGGCGTATGGTCACTATGCCCGAATCACTGACGGTGCTCATGGAGCAGTACCGGCTCGATAAGCAACTGCTGTGGATGCAATGCGGCAGAGAGCTGGCCGAGGCAGATTTTATCTTCGCTAGGCCTGATGGCACCCTCCCTGACCATGCTTCTATCACCAGGTCATTCTCGGGTATCCTCCAGCAGGCAGGACTACATCATATACGCATACACGACCTTAGGCACACCCATGCCACGCTACTGCTGAAAGCGGGGGTTCACCCCAAAATAGTATCAGAGAGGCTTGGCCACGCCAGCGTCGCCATCACGCTGGACATCTACAGCCACGTGCTCCCGGGGCTCCAAGAGGCGGCCGCGGAGAAGTTCGACAGGAT
This sequence comes from uncultured Dehalococcoidaceae bacterium, assembly GCA_964503235.1. Lineage (GTDB taxonomy): Bacteria > Chloroflexota > Dehalococcoidia > Dehalococcoidales > RBG-16-60-22 > W425. The sequence goes on from CAZCZJ010000083.1 coordinate 10,189, forward strand.
ACTGGATGCAGAAATGCCGGTATTGGGGGAGGCTATGCCGGAAAACTCAGAAGGCGATGTTAGCAAAATGTTAGCAAATGGTGATGGGGTTGAGTGTAGGCCGTACAGGTCTCGAACCTGTGACACCCTGATTAAAAGTCATGGAGTGTTAGTTTAGGCACGAAAGGAGGTGAAAA
>CAZCZJ010000084.1:0-10117 GCA_964503235.1 uncultured Dehalococcoidaceae bacterium
ACGCCCTTTATCTTGTCATTTTACTCAATAACGTTTATCGTACAGGAAAGCATACCATAGTATTTATTATTATACTCAATACCTATTTTAAAGGTATGTTCGCCAAGGGGGATATCCGGAGATACATCAATAGCAATCACTTTCTGCAAGAGACCCGGCCGCCCTCCCTCGCCACAAATGCCAAGCCTTATGCCTTCCGGTTTAGATATGGAATACAATATCAGCTTGCTATTGGTGAAGATATTGTCAGTTGATACTTCAATGAGATTGTTCCTGGTTTCTCCGGCTTTAGTTTCAATATAGCTGCGGAAAGAGACGCGTAGAGTATCCGAACCGATGCTTAATACCGTCTCCGCGGGCCAGATGGACCACCATTTATCAGGCACTCCTACCTCATGGACATTGGCCCTGTAAGCGACGCCGCCGGGTGTACTAACAATATCGTCGGGGGCTTCTTGAGTTTGATTTTCTGAAAGCCAATCTGCGGTGGGTATCAGCCTTGCCGATGCAGGTATGGTGGGAGTCGGTGCAGTAGGAATGGGAGTAAGAGTTGGTGTTGTTGGTGTCATGATTATGGTGCCTCCGCTTTCCGGCTGGCAGGCGGATAAAGAAAGCGTAAGGAGAATTATTATAGCGATCAGAATAGAGTAACTTTTCACTTCTATAAACCCTCCACCTCTTTCATCAGGGCCGTGAAGAAGTCTTTTTCCTCTACCACGGCCACCTTTTCTCCCTTTTTAAAGATAACGCCTTTGCCCTTGCCGCAGGCGATGCCGACATCGGCGTCCTGGGCCTCGCCGGGGCCGTTGACGACGCAGCCCATCACGGCTACTTTTATCGGTTTATCAATCTTAGCCAGCTCAGCCTCGACCGCCTCGGCTAATTTTACCACGTCGGTCTCCGCCCGACCACAGGTGGGACAACTCACAAGTACCGGCCCGCGCTGTCGCAGGTTGAGACTTTTTAATATCTCGTAAGCGGCAGTGACTTCCTCGCGGGGAGGGGCGGTCAGCGAGACTCTTATCGTATCGCCGATACCGAGCCAGAGCAGCGTGCCGATGCCCACCGTGCTGCGGATAACGCCGGTACGGGGCGTGCCCGCCTCGGTGATGCCAATATGCAGGGGATAGGTTATCTTATCGGTAATAAGCTGGTAAGCGTCGATGGTGGTAGGGACATCGAAAGCTTTGAGGGACACTTTGATAAGGTCGAAGTCGAGACTTTCCAGCAGCTGAACCTGCTCCAGAGCCCCTTCCACCATGCGTTCGGCGATACTTAATTGCCGGTTACTCGTTTTAGGAAGACTGCCGGCGTTCAGACCGATGCGTATGGGCACTGCCCTTTCTTTGGCCGCCAGAGCCACCTTTTTTATCTGTTCCGGCTCACCGATATTCCCCGGATTCAGGCGTAGTCCGTCGGCGCCGCTTTCCAGCGCCGCTAAAGCCAGACGGTAATCGAAGTGAATATCGGCAATAAGGGGAATCCCGATACCTTTCTTTATGTCAACTATAGCACGGGCGGCTTCTTCATCGGGCACGGCCACGCGTATCAATTCGCAGCCGTATTCCTCAAGCTCTTTAACTTGCTCTATAGTGGCGGCGGCATCACGGGTATCGGTCTTGGTCATGGACTGCACTACGACCGGTGCCCCGCCGCCGACGGTGACGTCCCCTATTTGTATGGCTTTGCTAATCCTTCTAGAGTTCATTATCGTTTTCTACCTCACCCCCTGTGTCCCCCTCTCCTATCAAGGAGAGGGGGAGATCTTTAAAAGAGGGGCTGACGCCCCTCTTAGACACCCTGTTTATCTAAGGAATCAGGCTCTCCCCGGCGATAATGCGGGCGATATCCTGGTAGGTAATTGCCAGCAGGGCGGCGATTAACAGGAAAAAGCCAGCGGTATGTATCAGGCCTTCCACTCTGGCGGAAATCCTTTTGCCGCCTCTTATCCACTCCAGCACAACGAAAACAATTCTGCCGCCGTCGAGGGCAGGCAACGGAAAGATATTGATAATAGCCAGGTTAATACTGAAAAAGGCGGCAAACTGCAGCAGATAGCTGAACCCCGCCCGGGCAGCTTCGCCGGTAAGCTCGGCGATACCTACCGGACCGGCTACCGTGGCTGGCGACGCGCCGATTATCAGGCTGATGATGCCGTTCTTATAGAGTATGTACGTATCGATACACTCGGTAAAACCCTTCGGGATTGCTTCCCAGAAAGGTAAGCTTTCCCTGACGGTGGCGGCATCCGGCACAGCGGAGAGAATTCCTACTGCTCCTTCTCCTTCAGGCGGCTGCCAGCGTGGCACCACCGTAATCGTCTCGCGGGTGGCATCGGTATGCTCCACCACCATTTCGAGCTCCTGACCCAGTTTCAGATTAATTTGCGTACTGACATCGGCGAGGTTTTCTACGGGTTTTCCGTTTACTGTCAGGATAGTATCCCCGACCTGTATACCCATCTCCTCCGCGGGCGAATTGGCGGCTACTTCTTGAACCACCACCTCTCCCTTAACCACATTATGGGGAATCATGAAAGCTAATGAGAAGAGGATAATCGGTAATATCGCGTTCATAATAGACCCAGCGGCGAGGACGATAATCCTGACCCATGGTTTTTTACTCGCCAGACTGCCCGGTACGTCGGGGTCCTCTTCACCGGCCAGCTTGACAAAGCCGCCGATGGGGATAGCGTTGATGGAATAGCGCGTCCCACCCCGCATGAAAGACCACAACCGCGGCGGGAAGAAGAGACCGAACTCCTCGACTTTTACCCCGAAAGCCCTGGCGGAAAAGTAATGACCGCATTCGTGCACCAGCACCAGCACTATCAGCACGCCGAGCAGAGAAAAAATGGTAATCAGCATTCGCTACTCCCACCGGACAACTCAAATGCTTTTTCCCGGCTCTTAATCCCGGCTGAAATAATGGTGTTTAGATTGGGATGCTTAACATTCTTATGCTGTTCCAGTGTCTTTTCGATGAGTGACGGGATATCCATAAATTTAATGCGTTCCACCAGAAAAAGTTCAACCGCAGCCTCATCGGCGGCGCAAAGTGCCGCCGGATACGTCCCGCCCGCCTTAATCGCCTCGACGGCAAGTCGAAGGCAGGGGAATTTCTTCGTATCGGGCGGCTCAAAGGTCAGGCTGCCGATTTTTTTTAAGTCGAGAACGGGCAGAGTCGTATTAACCAAGCGGTCAGGATAAGTAAGCGCGTACTGAATGGGCAAACGCATATCGGGATAGCTCAACTGGGCTTTCACCGAGCCGTCGGCGAACTCAACCATCGAGTGAATAATACTCTGAGGATGGATTATAACACTGATATCATCAACGGGGACACCGAAAAGCCAGTGAGCCTCGATAATTTCGAGTCCCTTATTCATCAGAGTAGCCGAGTCGATGGTCACCTTCCGGCCCATCTTCCAGGAAGGATGCGCCAGTGCCTGCTCTACCGTTACTTTCTCCAGTTTAGCCCGGGTATAGTGGCAGAACGGACCCCCGGACGCCGTGAGAATGATGCGGCGTGCCGACTGCTTTTCGCCGTGAAGACACTGCCAGATGGCGCTGTGCTCGCTGTCGACGGGGAGAATCCGGGCGCCGCCCTTTTTAACCTCGTTTATGAGGATTTCACCCGCGGCTACCAACGATTCCTTGTTAGCCAGGGCAATGGTTTTACCGGCTTTGGCCGCCGCCAGAGCGGCCTTCAAACCACCTGTACCCGAAGTGGCTATAACGACGATATCTACATCCCGGTGGTGGGCGATATCTTCCACTGGTAAAAATGCGCACAATGGAATATCATCAGGGTTTTTTGCGTCAGTGATGTAATTTACGAAACGCGGCTTGAACTCTTTTACCTGTTCCGCCAGCGCTTTTATATTATTGCCTGCCGCCAGTCCCACTACCTGAAATCGGTCCGGGAGAGCCCGTACGACTTCCAGAGTCTGCCGTCCGATGGAGCCCGTCGAGCCCAGTATTGCCAGTCGTTTTACGGTAGTGGCCATTACAGCTATATCTTACTACAAATATGGGGTTGAAGCTATGGTACGTTTGGTTATGCCCGGTTTTGGTTAATCTTGGATGCTCTCCCCTGACCCCCTCTCAAACGGATACATATTTAACACGCACTTTTCGGGTTGTTTGAGAGGGGGAGAAGTTTTTAAGAGGGCGCTTCGTCCCCTCTTCGCCGGCTACTCCCCGCAAGCGTAGTTATTAAATCCCTGCGGATTTCCCTTTACAAAAGGGAGAGTTTCTATTCTTATACTTTCGTTAGCAGGGGTGTATAAGAGGGGCAAAGCCCCTCTTCTCTTCTAATGGGAGGGTGGGTGGGTAAAATATCACACTGTGGAGAGGGGTCAGGGGTGAGGCAAGCACCCATTAATCAAAGCAGACAAAGCTTTTTGTAAAAGACACGGTTCGGGGAATAAGTGGCGCTGCTATGAGACGATTATCTCAGATTTTATGGCTTTATCACCGCGGTAGTAGGTAACCGGGATACGGCTCCCGGAAGGCAATGATTTAATAGCTTGCTCAAGCTCAGCGACGTTATTGATACGTTGTCGATTGACCGCGGTAATGACATCGCCCGCCCTGATTCCAGCCCGCTCTCCGGATGAAGAGCGGGCAACCAAACCGACGAGAGCACCAAATAACGGCGGTTCTCCAGGTTTGCGGGTAACAGTGCTGGCATCGGTTACTTTAAGTCCCAAGTGTGGACGCCTGTTATTACCGCCCGCGGCCAGCAGCTGCTGCAAACGCGGTCGGTCGAAGCCGATGATAGCCTGTCCGTCAACGACTATGACGGGTACGCCCATCTGCCCCGTAAGCGCCATCATCTCTTCGGCGGCAGCGCGGTCGCGGGATACGTCATGTTCGATATATTTCACACCAAGCTCACCAAGAAAGCTCTTGGCTTGATGGCAGTAACCTCAGGTCGGTGTGGTGTAAATCTTCACTTCCATTTTCAATTTCCCCGTTTCTTTCAGGACTTACTCCCCTTATCCAGTTTCACCTTGGACATCCTGGGGAGGTTAAGGGGATTAGGCTTACGCCTGGGGTCGTTTAAATTCACGATAGAATTATGGAAATCCCTGATTTCACCACAATATTTACATTCGCCGCGGCTTTTGGGGCCATTAGCTATTTCAATAACCCAGAAGTGGTGGCACTGGTCTTCGTCTGTTTTGTTTTCAGCTATTTCATTTACTTTTTGTCTCATCACACACCCCCGTTCTCATCAATGCTATTTTAACTCCCCGGAGAAGATAAGTATGCGACTTTTATCCCAAAAAAGGCGAACGGGATTCGGTAATAGAAAATCCAAAGAAAATGATTGAATAGTGAACCGGGGGTAATTTCGGCGGGTTTATAGAGAGGGATTATTTTGAATCTGTTTTTTGCTCAATAACTACCTCAAAAGCACAGTAGATAGCTTTATTCGGGCAGATATCCTCACACAAGGTGCACCATTGACGGCATCCGGTACAGCTGTTTTTCGGTATAATGGTCGCCTTGTCGTTTACCAACGATATAATGTGGCAGCTGCAAACACCGACGCATAAACCGCAGCCGTCGCATTTCTCAACTTCTATCTGAGGCATGTCCATCATGTTCTTACTCCATACCAACTACTATTTTAAGACTGAATACTCCTGGCTGTCTGTGACCTTTCTCTCATCAGGTAATACCAGCCACTTCCCGGAGCGTTTCCTGGTCAGTAATAATGACACGGTTACGCTCCATTCTGATGGTGCCCTCTTCTTCCAGGGTCTTGAGTGACCTGCCGACCATCTCCCGGGCAGTACCTATCATGGCTGCCATTTCTTGCTGGGTGAGCCGTGGTTTCTCATCAGTCCCGTTACCGGCATATTCCAGAAGTACCTTGGCAACCCTGCCGGTGACATGCCGGAAAGACAGGTCCTCGACCAGCGATACCAGCCGCTGTACCATTTCCATCAGTATCCGGATAACATTCAACGATACCTGAGGATATTCCTGAATAATCCCTGCCAGGTCGGCTTTATTTACCGTGTAGAGAACGACATTGCCCATTGCCTCGGCGCTAGCCAGGTTGGTATCACCGGTGAATACCGGGACATCGTTAAAAGTATCACCGGGGCGGATAATCTGTAAAATCTGTTCTTTCCCGTCGGCTGAGGTCTTGAAAACTTTAACCACGCCATCAACAACAAAAAACAGAGTATCGGCAGGTTCTCCTTCAAATACGAGTATTTCTCCTCTAGCGGCCTTCTTTTCAAAAAAATACTTCTTGAGAGAATCAAGCTCAGCCTGGTCAAGACCGGTGAAATACGGTATTGATTTTATTGAGTCCAGCTGAATCCCCATATACCGAAATAGCTCCCGATGGCGTTTATAAAATCGTTTATAGGATTATAGCAACTTTGGAGGTATTCAGCAAAGTGAATAACCAAAGGGTTCAATTTCATTTGGTTGATGGGTGCTTACCTCACCCCTGACCCCTCTCCAGCCGGAAACATCGGTGAAACACTACAATTATCACTGGCTGGAGAGGGGAGTAAGTAAAAGAGGGGGCGGAGCCCCCTCTTAAAAAACTCTCCCCCCTCTCAAACAGACTGAAAAATGAGCATTGATTATATTCCCGTTTGAGAGGGGGCCAGGGAGAGAACGTCTTAAATTAGCCAAAACCAAACAAAACTAATAAGAACAATAAGGGAAACGTGGTTTTTTCATGAATATATACAGAGGACAACAGTGCCTATCAGGCGATTCTATGGAAGGAATAGCCAACGCCCGGCTCGGTGAGGATGTATTTCGGCTGGGAGGTATCGGGTTCTATTTTTTGACGTAAATGGGAAATATATATCCGCACGTAATCCACATCGTCGATATATTCCCAGCCCCATACGTTTTCCAGGATCTGCTGGTGGGAAAGGACATGGTCGGCGTTTTCAATGAGCAACGCCAGCAGACGAAATTCACGGGGGGTCAGCTTTAGTCGTTCACCGTTTACTTCAACTTTTCTTTCCTCAACATCGACGATAAGGTAATCATCAGAATAAACCGTCTTTCCCTTTTTCTCCAGATACGAAGGCTGCTCGGCACGTCTTAGAGCCGAACGTACCCTCGCCAGAAGCTCCCGGTTTCCCAGCGGCTTGGCCAGGTATTCGTCAGCCCCGCATTCCAGACCCCGTACGATATCATCCTCACCGGTGCGTTTTCCGGTGAGCATGATTATGGGTATATCAGTAAATTCACGAACACAGCTGCAGGTCTGCCAGCCATCGATGCCGGGCATCATAACATCCAAGATTACAAGGTCGGGCTTTTGATCGACAACCATACGCAGCGATTCCTGGCCACTGTTGGCCAGTATTACCTGATAACCATTGCTTTTTAAGACCTGCTCCGACAGCCTGAGCTGGGCAGGTTCATCATCGACGACAAGAATCTTTTTGGTCATAGTTACTACCAAAGAGGATATTTTCAGGGCGTACTACCCATTTTCACAGGCGGTTCGAAGAGCGTTTTCACGTACCATTTCGGGATGCTCCAGGTATTCATTAACCAGCGTCATCAAGCGCTGGCTGCTGGCGTGAATATCGTTGAGACTGTGCCTCTGCTGCTGATTAATCGGTCCCGGTACTTCGTCAAGCATCAACTCCGTAAAACCGATAATAACATTAAGAGCCGTCCTGAATTCATGAGACATTTTGGAGGCTAATTCGGATTTCGCCCGGGTTGCTTTCTTTAACTCTTTATTAGCTTCTATGAGCAGTCTACTGTGACGCTGCAGGTTATCGGTGAAACGCTGGGTATCACGCTCATTCCGGGAAATACTATATACCCTATGTGCCATTAGTATCATTATAGCATTTTAATAGCCATTAGGCAATATATTTACGCATGAATATTCAGTTTTCCTGTGTAAAAAGCGGATAAATGAATACGCCGGATTTACCTTTAAGATTATGCTGGAGGATATAAATCCGGCGTTTGGGGAGGGAGTTATAATGCAGGCTTACGAATAATTGAGGTGTCTTTTTAATTCTCGAAGCTTGAGAATTATCCTGACAATACCGATTATGGAAAACGCGTAGAGTAATAAAACTTCGGAAATCTCTATAGCTTTATAAGGATCATACCAGGCACCACTATAATAGAGATACAGTATATCTAGCGACAATATCACAAAAACAGCCATGAGGACTAAATCCAGGATTTTCCACTTGAGTTCTTTGATTTTACTTCGCTTTCCCATAATTATGAAGATTTACCTTTCAGATACGTCTCGATAGCCCTGTCCAGGTAATAGACGGCGACATCTTCCCTGCGGAACATGCGGTCGCCCCTGGGCCCGATTTTTTCTGCTACCAGCTTCCCTTCTTCACTCCACCGCCTGATAGTGTTGGGGTGTACTTCAAAGATAGCGGCGACTTCACCGGTGGATAGCAGCGTGCTTAACTTCTGTTCTTTATCGTCCCTTTTTCTTCGCGGCATCTTCTAACTCCTACCAGTTTATTTTCGAGACAATATCCGGTTCCGGTGAGACACCAAACCAGTTAATAAAGGCTGCTTCAGTCCCGGTATCCGTTATAATTTTCCTCTTCACTTCTTCATACCGTCCCTGATAATCGGGCATCTGATTGCCCTGTTCATCGAAGGCGATTACCATATTATTAGCGGCTCTGATTACGGTCTTAATCATTACTTTTTACCTCGTCAATTTATCTTTCTATACATATCGTAAGCGACGGGGCATTAAATCCTCATTAAAGCGGTATAAATAATCCATTAAAAATTGCGGATTGAAGTTATGACGGGTTTTCTCTATAATGATTTTGCCGTTATGAGAGGAGAATATGAGCCGTTTAGTAGATAAATTGACCAAATCCACCCGGGCCGCCTCACAGCCCATGGGCTTCAGGACGGCCCGCGCCGACCGGGAAGAGCCGAAGATGCTGGTGATAGCCGGTGTGAAACTGGATAATACCAACCAGATTGGCGATTACGTTGCCGGAGCTGATGCCGTATGGCTGCGTTCCGCGAAAGCCCATCTTTCAGCCAAGGTAATCCAGCCGGTTATAGAGTCGATGCCCGATACCCCCTGCGGCGTCAGTCTGGAGGACACCGGTACCGGTAATGCCAAAGCCCTGATAAAAGCAGGTTGTGATTTCCTGGTGTTTACAGATACCAGCCCGATAGAAGCTGTGCCTGCTGAGGATGAGGATGTCGGAAAGATTCTGCAGGTGGAACCGTCGCTGGAAGACAGCATGATAAGGGTAATCAACAACCTTCCGGTGGATGCCGTATTAGCCAGCGATAGCTATAAAGCGAATACTCCCCTGGCCTGGCATGACCTCATGAGCCTGCAGCGTCTGGGACTTTTATTAACCAAACCCCTGCTGGTACCGGTTCCACCGGGTATATCCGCAAGCGAGCTTAAAGCTATCTGGGAAGCCGACGTTGACGGCGTGGTAATCGTAGCCGACCCCAGCCAGCCGGATTTCTTTAAAGGTATACGACGGACCATCAGCGAATTACCTCCCCGCACCGCTAAAAAACATGGCAAATCAGAAGCTCTGCTTCCCTATACCGGGAGCGCCCAGCCGACAGTCACTCCCGATGAGGAAGAGGAAGAATACGAATAGTTTTATAAAAATCAACGTTAGATATTCTTGTTTTTAAAGCTGGATAACGCCTTCAACACCGGCGACGAAAACTTTATGAGGAGGACCTGTAAAAATGGCTGAATCCAAATACGGGAAGCTTATCCTGACCGGACTTATCAGAGATATACCTCACTATACGGGTAAGTCGATTGTGGCTCATGACGGTGAGTTGAATACGGACTGCAGCATGGGGTACCACTGCATTTCCAAGCCGATGTCTTTCGACCGTCCTCATGCGCATGATTTTGCCGAGATGCTGTGTTTTATCGGGGGTGACCCGGAGGATATCACCGATTTCGGGGCGGAAATCGAGATGACCCTGGGAGACGAAGGCGAAGTCCACCAGATTAATACACCGGCGGTAGTCGCTATGCCCCCGGGATTAATGCATTGTCCCATAGTATTTAAAAAGGTGACCAAGCCCATAGTGTTTCTGGAGGTTTCTCTCACCCGCATATGGAA
>CAZCZJ010000085.1:0-9914 GCA_964503235.1 uncultured Dehalococcoidaceae bacterium
TGTGATTACCGGCTGCCTGCGCCCCGGGGTGACCACCTGGCTGGTGGGCGAAGCGATTATCTACGAGATAACCGGCACCAGCGCCCGGCGCCTCCCCGACGAGCGAAGCGGGTTTGATTTGATGGAGGTGGACTGAGCCTGCGACAAGACCACACAATTTTTTGAGGGGAAACAAACAGGCGTGGATAGGCTATGAACAGGCGTAAATTGTTATTAGAGTTATGTTAAGTGGTTAGTGATTTGATTAGATTGAGGTGGAATAATTGACAAGTAGATTTACAAGTAGTATAAAAAGCATAATGATAGAGATAGCATTTTAAGAGGAAGAATATGAAAAAAAGTAGGAAACAAACCAAAAAGAACGGACTTCTTCCTTTAGGAGTTGGTCTTTATTTAAATACACAAGCTGCGAAAATAACACAAACAACAAGCAGAAAACTTACTTACTGGGCAAAGACTAAATTGGTAGAACCCCACATACATAGGAGAAATGGTGGCCCATCTGTTTATGCATATAATGATTTGTTGGCTATAAGAGTTATGGAAAGAATACGAGATTCAGGATTGCCTCTTCAAAGAATGAGGCGTGCAATTAAATACTTCTATAGTTATCTTGGTGACGAATCAGATTGGTGGAATTTAAAATTAGTTGTAGACAAAAAAGACTTACTAGCTGTGATTCCCAGAGAAAAAACCGTAACAGGTAAAGACGAAACAGTAATCGCGAGCCGAGGTGGACAAAAACCCTTAGAGTTGGTTTTTGCTGATTTAGTCAACGACCTTTTAGCAGGAGGGAAATTGGAAGAATACCCTGAAATCAAGAAATATATAAATATTGATAAAAAGGTTCATGGTGGTGAACCTGTAATATCCAAAACTCGAATTAAGACTTCAGTAATATATATGTGGTACAAACGCGGTTTATCCGTTGAGCAGATTTATGATATGTACTACGGTGTAGAAAAAGAGGCTATTCAAGCTGCAATCGATTATGAAAAAGCCTTAAATAAAAATAATGGCAAAACTAACATTATTGTGTGATGCCGCTATCCCCGTTCAAGTAGTTAACGCAATCAGGAATATTAATATAGCAGCAATCCACATTAAAGATGTGCCTGGTGCTGTAACAGATGATAAAAAAGTTATTGACGTTGCCAATACTTTCGAAGCTATTATAGTCACTATAGACAAAGATTTCACTCAAAAACCATTATTCGCCTCTATGGTTGAAAACGGTTCACGTGTTGTTGTGTTGAGGTTACCTAAATGTGCACCCGAAGAAACTATGGAAACAATCGCGAAACTCATCATCGAAAACCATCGAAAATGGCAAAATCTTTTAGAACCCGAGCCAGCAATAATTAGTTGCAATATCTATAGTAATAGAGTGAAAAAACTGAAAGATTTTCCTTGGTACGATGAATGCAAATCGTAAAAACACTCCAACCCTACCAAAACGTTTTCACGCTATACTAAATCCTTCTCTATCTCCCTTTACGAAAGGGAGACGCTATATCTTGCAGGGTGCTTAAGAGGGGCGGCAGCCCCTCTTTTCCTTATTGGGCGGAGGGCGGGTAAAGATAATAAATAAAACGGGCGGGGGTAAAAGGGTCGGTATAAAAGCATTACACAGCCGGACGGTCTCCGATATCCAATCCGAATCTCTCGGCACGCTTCCGGAAATCATCCTCGCTTTCATCTTCCCAGGGCAGGTACCGGATGCTCTCCGGGCTTCGAATGGCATATAGGAGCAGGTCGATTACTTCCCGGGAGGGATTACCCAGCTTAATAACAGATTCCTTTCTCATCGGGTAAATCTGGCCCGTCATTATGGAGGGGACGTTGGGATAGTAGATGTTCAGCAATTTGAATTCCGCTTCTTTGCCGGCAACTTTTATGTTTTCTTCAGAGAGGATCCAGCCGTAAGACGGGCAGGTCGGGGAATACAGGAAGAGGCAGGGAGTAAGCCCCTGCAGCCTGCCTACCGATATAATCCTGCCGCCCTTTTTCCTGAAAAGCAGTCCAATTACCGGGATTCCCGAAAGAAAATCGCCGATCCGGGTATTTTTCATCAGTAATCCGGTGAGTAAGAAAACGACAATCCCCAGGGCTATGCCCAATCCCGGATAAAAAAATTCATCGCTGAGGAAAAAGGAGAGGAACTTCTGGCCGAAATCTTCAAGGCTGGTAAAGAAATAATTTCCGATCAGAACGATAATGGCAATGGGTAACCAAAACACCAGACCGGATAATATATCGCCAAGTCTTTCTCTGATAAATACAAGGAAAGCTGTAATAATATCCCCGAATTTTACTTCCATTTTAATCCCTCGTGATTTTTTCGTCCTTTAATCAATATATATTATACCAAAGGTATTTAAATCACACATAATTTTCAAAGCCCTGCCTTCCTGTTATATACTATCGACAAACCATAAAACACTTGCGAGAGGTGAAACATGGCTCCAACCGTTTACCCTACCGGCACGACCATATACGACCCCGACAAATGCTGGAACGGCTACACGCTCTACCAGTCTACACTTTTCCAGCCCAACAGCACCGGCGCCGTCCTCGTCGATATGAACGGCAACGTCGTTAACCGCTGGCGGGGGCTGGACGGCTGTCCCAACAAGCTACTGCCCGGCGGGTACGTCCTCGGCGGCACCGGCTGCAGGAACCAGAAATACGGCTTCCAGGACATGCTCGACCTCGTCCAGGTGGACTGGGACGGCAATATCGTCTGGAAGTTTTGTAAATACGAACGAATTAAGGACCCGTACCAGAAACCGCGCTGGATGCTCCGTCAGCACCATGACTTCCAGAGAGAGGGCAGCACCACGGGCTACTACGTCCCCGGCATGGACCCGCTGGTCGATAGTGGCAGTACCCTCATCCTCTGCCACAAGACCCTGCACGAACCGAAGATAAGCGATAAGCTGCTCCTCGACGATACGATAATCGAGGTCAGCTGGGACGGCAGGATAACCTGGGAGTGGATTTGCAGCCAGCACTTCGACGAGATGGGATTCAGCGAGGAAGCCAGGAACGCCCTCTACCGCAATCCGTACGCCATGATGACGGGCGGGAAATGGGGTGACTGGATGCACATAAACTCCATGTCCACCCTGGGACCCAACCAATGGCACGACGGCGACGACGAACGCTTTCACCCGGACAATATCATCTGGGACGGACGGCAGACCAATATAACCGCCATCATCGACCGCAAGACGGGCAAGATTGTGTGGCAGCTCGGGCCCGACTACAACGCCAGCGAAGAACTGCGAAAAATCGGCTGGATAATCGGCCAGCACCACGCCCACATAATACCCCGGGGGCTGCCGGGGGAGGGGAATCTACTATTGTTCGATAACGGCGGCTCGGCGGGCTACGGCAACCCCAATCCGGGGGCGCCCACGGGGGCGGGCTACGCCCTGAGGGACAGCTCGAGGGTGCTGGAAATCAATCCCGTCACGCTGGAGATAGTCAGCCAGTACCCACCGCACGGACCCGGCATGGCGTTCGGGAGCGGGCCTCTCTACAGCAGCTTCGTCAGCTCGGCGCAGCGACTGCCCAACGGTAATACCCTCATCTGCGAGGGAGGGAGTGGTCGGTTCCTGGAAGTGACAGCGGAAAACGAGACGGTATGGGAATACATCAATCCGTATCAAAACAGGCGTATAAAAGCCAACATCGTCTATCGCGCCTACCGCTACCCGTACGATTGGGCGCCGCAGGCAGAAAAACCCAAAGAAACCGCCGTACCGCGTACCGATAACGCCAGATTCCGCGTGCCGGGCTCGGTGATAAAAAGACCTCAGAAAGTAACAAGGCTAAAGACGTAGGAAGCGGCTACAATTTGATAGAGGTGTGTAGGGAGGGATTTATGGAGCACTATTGGCTTTGTCCGATATATTTTTTCGAATACGATAGTGAACAAATAGACCTGCCAGAAGGATTAGGAATAATAAAAATACCAACGGAATTAGTTAAACATCTTGATGATAAATACCCTGACACGTTACCGACAATACTAAGCGAAGCAAAGTGGGCAATTTCTATTAAAGAAGACCAGATTGACACTACAAATATGAGTAAAATTGAATCCATGTCTGTTGGATTCAAACAGCAAGATAACTCAATGAACCAGTTTTATGATTTAATTACTGCATTAAGACTATATAAGAAAGGCAGGATTGTCGCAGGGTTACCAGTATCTGCTACATTTAATGATTCTGAGTGGTATATTGGTGGAAGTACAATCTGGACTCAAGTTTCAAATATTCTCTTTTTTGAAGAAAAACCAACTTATAGGCTAAAAAAATCTGAATTACAGGAATTCATTGCCTTGTTCCTGAAAATTAGGCAGTATCGTGCTTTGAACGTTCTTTATTACATTAGAGTAGCTTTGGAACGATTTCACTCTTCATATCACGGTAACATCGAAGATAGAATTATTGACCAGATGATAGCTTTTGAATCCCTATTTATTTCGAGAGATGAGAAATGGATTAAGAAAAAGTTATCTCTCAGAACTGCGTATTTAATACGTAATAGAGCTGACTATAAAAATAAAGTCATTTCTAATATGAAAGCATCTTATAAATATAGAAGTAATATTGTACATGACAATAAACCACCTAATCGCAATACTCTAAGAGAAGTAGTTGATTATACGGGATACTATCTAAGACAGACGATAATAAGGTTTTTATCATTTCTTGCTCAAGGAATGGCAATACAGCAAATTCGTAATAAGCTTGAAGAAGATATAATTAATAATAACGCAAATATTATATATTAGTTCTCCTATTTCAAATCTATTCTCACCCGACCACCCCTGTATCACCAGACAATTAAATACCTCTCAATCTCCCTTTACGAAAGGGAGACGATATATCATACAGGGTGTTTAAGAGGGGCGTCAGCCCCTCCTTTCCTTATCGGTCGGGTGGGCCGGGACAACAAATATTCCCCTGTTCCCCCAAAAGTTATATACTTATAGACAGAGGCAACAGCTCATGACATACTTATGGACAATACTGGGTATAGTGGCGGGGGGAGGCCTGGGATACCTGTACGGCAGCTGGAGAAAACGCCGTGAGCAAAACGCCTGTAAAACTCCTACCTGAAGAGCGACATCCGGACCCTGGTCAGGGGCAATATCGGGGGCGATACTGGGACTCGTCATCGTTATCTTAATCATTTCATCGCCGTAAAATATCATGCCTGAATTCAAAATAATCTCGGATTTTAAAGCTACCGGTGACCAGCCGCAGGCTGTCGATAAACTCGTCGACGGGCTGGACAAGGGCTACAAGCACCAGACGCTGCTGGGAGTCACCGGCAGCGGCAAGACTTTCACCATGGCCAACGTCATCGAACGTGTGCAGCGTCCCACGCTGGTTATCTGCCACAACAAGACACTGGCCGCCCAGCTTGCCAGTGAGTTCAAGGACTACTTCCCGGAAAACTCGGTCGAGTACTTCGTGAGCTATTACGACTACTACCAGCCCGAGGCTTACGTCCCGCGCACCGACACATACATAGAAAAAGAGGTGGACATCAACGAGGAAATCGACAAGCTGCGACATGCCGCCACCCGCGCCCTTTTCGAACGGCGTGACGTGCTCATCGTCGCTTCGGTCTCCTGTATCTACGGACTCGGCGAACCGGAAGAATACCGCAGCTTCGTCGTCAGCCTGAAACGCGGCGATACTTTCGGTCGACAGCAGCTGCTACGCAAGCTGGTCGATATGCAGTACGAACGTAACGAGATGGATTTAGCCCGCGGTAACTTCCGTATCCGGGGCGATACCCTGGAGATACAGCCCTCTTACGATGAACTGGCCCTGCGCGTAGAGTTTTTCGGGGACGATATCGAGCGCATCGTCAGTCTGGACCCGCTTACCGGCGAGATGCTGAACGAACTGGACTCTATAGATATCTATCCAGCCAAGCACTTCGTTACCTCTTACGACAAGCTGATGGAAGCTATCATAGATATTCAGCAAGAGCTCGAAGAGCAACTAAAATTTCTCAAGGACGAAGGTAAATTACTAGAAGCGGCACGACTGGAAGCGCGCACCAACTACGACATGGAGATGCTGCGCGAGGCGGGCTACTGCACGGGCGTCGAGAACTACTCACGGCACCTGGCGCGTCGGGCGGCGGGCAGCGCTCCCTGGACATTACTCGATTACTTTCCCAAGGACTTCCTGCTCTTTATCGACGAATCGCACATGACGCTGCCGCAGATACGCGGCATGTTCCACGGCGACCGCTCCCGCAAACAGACCCTGGTGGACTACGGCTTTCGCCTCCCCTCGGCAATGGACAACCGGCCGCTTAACTTCGAGGAATTCAACGGGCATATCAACCATGTTATTTACACCTCGGCCACACCGGCTGAATACGAATACGAGCACAGCCAGCAGGTAGTAGAACAACTGGTCAGGCCCACCGGACTGCTGGAGCCAATCATAGATATCAAGCCGACCAAAGGGCAGATAGACGACCTCCTCGAACAGATAAAAACACGCGTGGATAACGGTACGCGCTGCCTGGTGACTACCCTGACCAAACGCATGGCCGAGGAGCTTGCCGACTACCTGGTCGAGATGGGCATCAAGACCCATTATCTCCACTCGGAGGTGGACACACTGGAAAGGGTAGAGATACTGCGCGACCTGCGCCTGGGCATTTACGATGTGGTCGTCGGTATCAACCTGCTGCGGGAAGGACTCGACCTACCGGAGGTCAGCTTGGTGGCCATCCTCGACGCCGACAAAGAGGGTTATTTGAGGTCGAAGGGCGCTTTGATACAGACGATGGGACGCGCCGCCAGACACATCGACGGACGCGTTATCATGTACGCCGATACCGTAACAAAATCCATGCAGGCGGCTATCGACGAGACGAAACGGCGCCGCGCTATCCAGGAAACCTATAACCTCGAGCACGGCATAACGCCAAAGGGCATCCGCAAGGCGGTCAAGGACATTACCGAGCGCGTTAAAGCCGTCGCCGAAACCCGCGGCGAATATACCTACGAAGCCCCGGCCACCCGCGAAGGCACCGCCCGCCTGATTAAAGAACTGGAAACGCAGATGAAGCAGGCCGCCAAGGCGCTGGAGTTCGAGAAAGCGGCGCTGATACGCGACAGAATAATAGAACTGCGGAAAGAACTTCTAATTGAGGACGGACAGAAACTCGCCGAAGCCAGAAAGGAGCCTAATCCATGATTGCCAAGAGCAAAGAGGAAGCCGCCAAGCAAGCCTATGAGAAGGGCTACGGATACGAACTGAAGTACCACGGTTGAAGCCAGTGTATCATTCTTGCGTTGCAGGAAGTGTTCGACATGAAGAACGACGACATCTTTAAGGCTGCCAGCGGATTCGGGGGCGGGATGGGTATGATGAGTGATACCTGCGGGGCGCTGGTGGGCGCCGGCATGATGCTCAGTCTTAAGTACGGGCGGAAACGTGACGAAATGGAAAACATGGAAGCCTTAAGGGAATCGGGGGTGCCGGTAGCCAAGCTCTACAAATGGTTCCAGACGGAGTTCGGCTCGGCCACCTGCCGCGATATCAGAACCAAATTCGGGGGCGGGGCTTTTTACGACTTTTTCGTTCCCTGGCAGCGGGAGCTAGCCGAGAAAGCCAAGATATTCGAGCAGTGCTCCCAGCTTGTCGGCAAGGCGGCCGCCAAGGCGGCGGAAATGCTCTGGGACGTTGACGAGACGGAGAAAAAATAGGAATATAATATCGGAGCATCAGGAGCAGCAAGCCGTTAGAGCCGTAAAAAAAGAAGGAGTTGATACAATGATTCCTAAAAGCAGGGAAGAAGCGGTGAATACGGTAAGGGAAAAGGCACGCGAAAACATGCTGAAATACGGCAGCTGAGCCTACAGCACAGTTCTTGCGTTGCAGGACACGTTCGATTTAAAGGATGAAGCTTTGCTAAAAGCCTCCGGTGCTCTGACCGGGGGAATCGGAGGGCTGGCCGATACCTGTGGTTCGATGATAGGCGCCACCCTGGTACTGGGGTCAGTGTGCGGGAAGGGAAGGCAGGACGCTGACGACGAAAAGGGCTTGAAGAAGCTTTTCGAATCCGTCGGGCGAGCTGCCAACTTCTTTAATTGGTTTAAGGAAGAACACGGCACGGTAAACTGCCATGAGATCGTGACAAATTACGGGAACGGTACCTTCTACGATTTCGGTATCCCGGAGGAGTCAAAACTCGCCAGGGAGGCCGGAGTATTCGATAAATGCGTTGAACACGTGCAGAAGAACGTCACCAAAACGGCGGAAATACTCTGGGACGAATTTTATAAAGGGGACCAGCGAGTCAGCCGGTGAAAGAGGAATCAGAGAAAGAAACACGCCAGGAACGCCGCGAGGAGAAACAGCGCAAGAAGAAAGAGCGTATAAAACAGCACGGCAAGGGACTGGCCAGGATATACGCCGGCGCGGTGAGGAAGCGGGCGGGGAAGAAGTAAATAACTACCAGCAGACCAAAGAGTTAAGGAACAGCTTTTTTAAGTCGTCGGGGGTGAAGGGGCGGGGTGAAAGACCGATTACCCTGTGCTGCGGGAGCGTACCCTCAACCAGTCGGTCGACATCATTTTCCGTATAACCGACCGCGCCGAGACCATCGGGCACTCCCGTCTTTTGCATAAGAGACACGAGAGCATCAGCGAGGATATCGCCCGCATCATCCAAAGCAGCGCCAGCAACATCAACACCCATGAGACGGGCAGCTTCCAGGTGCCTTTCCGGACACGCCGACGCGGTAAAGCGAAAGACGGCGGGAGCGCAGAGGACCACCGATATACCGTGGGGAATAATGGGGTGGCCGACGGCGTATCCCTCGGGTTGATAGTCGCGGACCATGCCGGACACGGGATAGGACATACCGTGCGGCAGGTGGACCCCGGCGTTGCCGAAGCCGATACCGGCAAAGGTAGCCGCCATGAGCATACGACTGCGGGCTTCATCATCGGAGGGGTCTTCGATTACTTTGATGATATTGCCGCTGACAATCTCAATAGCGCGAGCCGCCCAGATATCGCTGATGGGATTGGAGCCCTGATAGGTGGGCCGGAGGCGGGGGTTCTCCGGGGCCGAACGCCGGTCGAAGGGCAGGGCGGTATAGGACTCCAGAGCATGAACGAGGACGTCGAAGCCGGTACTGGCGGCGACCATGGCGGGAAGCGTGCGGGTGTTATCGGGGTCGACGATAGCGAGGGTCGGCCTGATGGCGCGGCTGGCAATACCCGTCTTGGCGTGCATCTTGACGATATCAAAGATAGCGATTCCTGTGGTCTCACTACCGGTGCCCGCCGTAGTGGGAATACAGGCAATCGGCTTGAGGGGACCGGGCACGGGCGTGGCTTTGCCGATGGGGGCGTTGACATAGTCGAGGAAATCAGCGGGGTAGGTTGAATAGAGGTTGGCGACCTTGGCGGTATCCATGCTGGAACCACCACCGACACCGACGAAACCGTCGAAGTCGCCGTTCGTGGCGAAGTCGATAGCTTCCTTTAACGACACTTCCGACGGCTCGATGCGGGTATTATCGTACAAGACGGCCTCCAGCCCCTCATCCGTTAACGACTGGAGGGCGGTGCGGACGGGCGCCATGGCGGCGAGATTACGGTCGGTGACGACCATGACCCGGGTAGCGCCAAGCTCTTTCATATCAAAGCCGACCTCGCGGGTAGCCCCGAAGCCGTACTTGATATTAGCCGAGCTGATATTGATGACCGATTCAAAAGGCATGATTCACCGTTAAAGGGGGCGTAAACGCCGATAACGGTGTGTATTATAGTACGAAAGCGGGGCGGGTGTAAAATGGGGGGGGGGGGGGGGTGAAATGGGGTTTGTTTAAGTTTTGTTTTTTATTTATTT
>CAZCZJ010000086.1:0-9871 GCA_964503235.1 uncultured Dehalococcoidaceae bacterium
GGTATCCCCAGCGCGACGGCAACGACGGTAATGATAAAAGCCGTCTCGTAAGTGCCGGTTCTATCGAATAGATAACCGGATAATATGGGAGAAGTGGCGGCGCTGAGGCTTTGAGAGGCGTTAAGGGCGCCATAAATGGTACCGTAAGCGAGCAGGCCGAAATTGGTGCTGGTAAGCAGGGACATGATGGGCATCCAGCCGCCGATACCCAGTCCCATTAATATGGTATACATCACAATGAACCAGTCCGGAGAGCTGCTGTTTATATTAATCAGCAATATTATGGCGATGGTTATTAACGATACGGCGATAGTGGCGGTGAATTTAACATTAATCTTATCGCTGAGCCAGCCGAAGATGAGTGTGCTGGCAGTACTCAATACGGCGAGGATGCTCATCGCCATGGCAACGATACCGGGGGTGAATTCGAGGTCTTCCAGGTGGGGAATCTGA
Source organism: uncultured Dehalococcoidaceae bacterium (assembly GCA_964503235.1). Classification (GTDB taxonomy): domain Bacteria; phylum Chloroflexota; class Dehalococcoidia; order Dehalococcoidales; family RBG-16-60-22; genus W425. The sequence goes on from CAZCZJ010000086.1 coordinate 454, forward strand.
TTCTGCATTATACCCATATGACTGCTGACGATAAATATGGCGACCGCCAGCAGCCAGAAAGCCTGGGTGGCCAAAGCGTTCTTAAACGGCAGGCCTTGGGTGGAAAGGGCCCTATCCGCGGCGATGCCGGCTATCTCCGAGGCGTCTCGGCCGTCGGGCAGAAGCCCCATGTCGGCGGGGTGGGTCCTGATTACGAATATCGCCAGCGGAATGGCGAGTCCTGCGGTCAGGGCGGCGTAAGTCAGGTAGGTATTGTTCCAACCGAGATGTGGTAGCAGATAAACGATGACGAGGGGTGTAAATATAATACCGGCGGTGCCGGCACCCATCGACATGGCGCCTATGGCCATGCCTCTCCGTCGAATGAACCAGTTCGATACGACGAGTGTCGTAATTACCGGACCGGAAGCGGCAACCCCAACGCCGATGAGAGCGTAGCCGATGTAGTATTGCCAGAGACCGCTCAACTGGCTTAACAGAATGTATCCGATGCACGCTGAAAACGCACCCAGAGAGGCAACTTTTCTGGCCCCGTACCGGTGAACCATGCGTCCGGCAAACGGCCCGCTGATAGCAGCGAAGATAAAGAACAACGAGAAACCGGTCATTATATCCGTCCGGCTCCAGTTATTAGCTGTCTCAAGAGAGGTGACGAAGAAGCTGAAACTGATGGGGCCGCATCCGGCGCTGATAACGTTTAACAGAAAACAAGCCAGCAGTACCCAGTAACCATAGAATATTCTCGATGTTTTCAATGATTATGCCTTTGAAGGGTTAATATAGTTTACAGTTAGGAACCGAAGAATAGCAACAACAGAGGTTGGGGGAAAAGTGGATGGGATTCCCGAATCTTTTTAAGTAAGAAATTATTAGGTGTCTTCCGCGAATCTCTGCGGCTTGCCGATGAAAAACGACGTGATTATAGAGAGAAAGCTGATGATAGCGGCCAGGAAAATTACGTACTGAAAGCTCTCGATAACGGATAGCCTCTCCACCATGTCGGGGGCGATATCCTGCAATGCCAGTTCCGCGGCGCTGGTCACCTGCTGCCGGGCGTAGAGCGTACCGGCGATAGCCAGACCGGTGGAACCGCCCAGGAGTCTCATCGTATTGGCTACCCCCATGACGGTGGCGAGGTGGCGGCGGGGCACTGTGCTGATGACGGCGCTCTGGTTGGGAGCCATGAACACGCCCATACCCACGCCGAACAGCGCCAGGACTAAAGCAACATCCACTACGCTGGTTTCGATAGTCAGTCGGCTGCCGAGGTACAGCGCCACGGTGAAACAGGTAGTGGCGATGACCATGGGTATTCGATTGCCTATTTTGTCGGAAATAATTCCGGTTACGGGAGATATTATCATCGGTGGCACGGCAATTAAAGCCATCAACAAGCCCGACGTTGAGTCCGATAGTAACAGACCACCGACGATAAAGAAAGGGAAGAGGACAGGCCCTGCCGACCCTGCCGTCATCTGGATAAAGCTGGTCAAACCAGCCATGGTAAAGGTACGGTTTTTGAAGAAGCTGAGGTCAAGGACGGGCTGGGCAACCCTTCTTTCCAGATAGAGAAAGATTCCCAGAAGAATAACGGCGGCTACCAACAGGGCCAGGGACATTGGTGAAGTATAGCCCCAGTCGCTGCCGAGATTGAGATACAAGAGAAAGCAGCCGGTGCTACCAAGCAGCGTCAGAGCGCCGCCGTAGTCGAGGTGGAGGCGTGCCCCGGGCTCTTTCTGCTCCCTGATTATCATCAGTGCCATTATCAGGGTGATTATACCCACGGGTATGCGGGTGTAAAAAATACCCTGCCAGTCCAGATAATCGATGATGACTCCGCCGAGAGCCGGACCGGCAATAAGACCGACCGACGTGAACATGGCGAACAGGCCGATAGCCCGACCCTGCTGCTCCTGGGGAAATGCGGCCACCACGATAGCGCTGCCGACCGTCAGTGTCATGGCTGCCCCCGCACCCTGGACAATGCGCGATATTAGCAGCATGGTAAAATTCGGTGATATTGAGCAGAGGACGAGCCCCAGGGTGTACAGAGCCAGGCCGAAGACGTATACTTTCTTCCGTCCGATAGTATCACCGACCTTGGCCAGAGTCAGCAGCAAGCCGAGTTCGGCAACGGAAAAGGCGATAGCCAGCCAGACGACCACCGAAGCGTCGGTGTTGAAAACCTCGGTGAGGCGGGGGAAAGAAACGACGATAATACTCATATCCAGGGCGGCGGAGAAATTAGCGATGGATATGGCGATGAGTACCCACCACTTATAGGAACTGCCCGGATTATTCATAATTTGATTCATTTATTTCTATAAAATGCGGGCGGGCTTGTTCTGCCCCGGTATTGAAAAAATGATTATAGTTCTGATGGACCTGTGAGACAAAGATGACGGTCATGACTGCCTGAAAATACTTTACGCTAAAATAGGCTTGAATACAAGTTACGGAAGCTGACTATCTGGTAGCATACTGAGCCGATAGCAGGGTGTCGATAAAGATGATGGGCTTATCAATCCTCTTGAAGTTCATGGGGCCGTGTATCATGCCGATGGGCACGTGGACGGCAGTCGGCCTGTTTATCAGGTGCATTTCACATTCTTCACCCAGTGAAAACTCAACCTCGGCATCAAATTCCGTATATTTTCCGAAATCGCCGTTACAGAAGAAGTAGAACTGCTCGAAGTCGTGAGCATGGGGCTCTTTCACCAGTACGCCCGGCTCGGTGATATAGTGTACCCTGAGTGAAAACTCGGCGCCGTCGAAATCCCTGGCGCCGTTAGCGATTATCCTCGGGAAAAATCCCTCTTTACCCAGTGGTTCATTCACGAAATATTTATCGTATTTGTTCTTAGACATTTTATTCTCCTTGTTTGATGTGGCTGTATATCACAAAGAGGTATTGGGACAAGGGGAGGGGTTAATCCGTCTTTAGCATATCCCCCGGTAGCAGTGAGTACATGATAGCGTCGTGTAAATCGTCCCCTATCTTTAGCCTGTTTCTCAAAATACCCTCGCGTTGCGCCCCGACCTTTTCCGCCACGCGCTGACTGCGTTTATTACCCGTGGCTACCAGAATCTCGATACGGCATAATTTAACCACCAAAAATCCCCATTTGGCCAGGAGTAATGTTGCTGCGGTAGCGGCACCCTGTCCCATCCGACTCGTCCTGATCCAGTAACCCAGGTTAGCCCGACCGTTTTCTTTATCAATACCATTAAGACCGCATCCCCCTATTAACGATCCGTCTCTGGAATCGATAATACCGAAAGCGTAGTCGGTGTCCTTTTTCCAGCCATCGGGCCGTCCCTTGAGGAAGTCCTTGGTCTCGCTGATAGAGTAGTTTTCGTGAGCAAAGGGCAGCCAGGGAGAGATTTCAGCAATAGATTCAAGAATAGCCTGGTACATTGGCTCGGCATCGCTCATACGGGCTGGTCGCAGGGTCACTATTCCGTCGCTTAGTAAGATGTCTTTATAGTCCTTGATAGCCGCCCTCCCGGTGGGTGAATATATATATGATAGGTAGAGTTATCTTTGCTGTCAACGTATTAACGTAAAAGGTGTAGCTTATGTATAAAGAAAGATGTTATCTGCATTTGTTTGATAGGTGCTTACCTCACCCCTGTCCCCTCTGCAGCCAGAAACACCGGTATGACACCGCAATTATGGCTGGCTGGAGAGGGGTGTATGTAAGAGAGGGGGTCAGGGGGAGAGCATCTGATATCAAACAAAATCAAACGGAACCTAAAGAAATAAGGCTTGAATTTCACTACCGTTTAGTGCTAAAGTTTATACGGTGTGATGCACTCTCTTTCAGATACAATAACAGGAGGTAGCTATCTCACGGAATCGTTCCGGAGGTAGCTTTTTCATTAGCGATGACGGATAAGATTTACCTGACGATTGACGGAACGGATGTTGAAGCTGAGAAAGGCTCTACCGTACTTCAGGCGGCACAGGGTGCCGGTCTCTATATTCCCACACTTTGTTATCATCCCGACCTGATGCCTTACGGTGGGTGCCGACTCTGCATCGTTGAAATCGAGAACATGCGCGGTTTTCCCACCTCGTGTACCACACCCGCTACCGAGGGAATGGTAGTAAGTACCAATACACCCCAGCTCCAGGAATTGAGAAAGAGCTTCCTGCAGCTTATCCTCACCGAGCATCCCAATGCCTGCCTTACCTGTCACCGGCGCGAACGCTGCGGACCGTACGATATCTGCCTGCGCCATGTCGCCGTTACCGAACGGTGCGTCAGCTGCCCGAAAAATAAGCAATGCGAACTGCAATACCTGGTGGACTATATCGGCATTGATGAAGTTACCCTTCCCTACAGGTATAGAGGGCTGCCGGTTGATTTCAATCGCGAACCTCTGATACAGCGCGACTATAATTTTTGCATTCTCTGTGGGAGGTGTGTGCAGGTATGCGCCGATGCCAGAGGTATCGGCGCGGTAAGCTTTGTAAATCGCGGCATCGATACGGTTGTCGGCACGGCTTTCGATAAGCCACTCCAGGACTCGGGCTGTCGTTTCTGCGGAGCGTGTGTCGAGGTCTGCCCGACCGGTGCATTAATGGATGAAGGTGCCAGATACAAGCCGGAACATACTCATGAAGAAGTAGCGGTGCCCTGCAAGTACGCCTGTCCGGCGGGAATAGACGTACCGCTTTACGTATATCTAATCGGCGAAGGGAAATACCAGGATGCCCTGGGAATCATCAGGGAGAAGGTTCCGTTCCCCGGAGTGCTGGGGCGGGTGTGTATCCATCCCTGTGAAGAAGCCTGCCGTCGCAGCGCGCTTAACGAGCCGATATCAATTCGATTCATGAAACGCTTCGTTGCCGACCGGGATAACGGCGACTGGAAGAATTTTACCCATAAGTCACCAGCTACCGGTAAGAAAGTAGCTATCGTCGGCTCCGGCCCGGCCGGACTGACGGCCGGGTATTACCTGGCGAAAGCGGGTCATGCCGTTACCGTGTTCGAGCAGTTCTCTAAAGCGGGCGGCATGATGCGTGTCGGCATTCCGGACTATCGTTTACCGCAAGAGGTACTCGATGCTGAAATCGAGGAGATAACGAATGCCGGTGTCGAAATCAAGTTGAATACCAGGATTGATTCCGTCGATTCTCTATTCGAGCAGGGGTATGACGCCGTGTTTCTGGGTCCCGGTTCCCACGTGGGTATGCCGCTAGGCGTGGAAGGCGACGACCTTCCCGGCGTTTTTGACGGAGCATCGTTCCTGAGGGAGGTTAATCTCGGGAATAAGGTGGATGTCGGTAAGAAGGTAGCCGTTATCGGCGGCGGTAATGTCGCCATTGATAGCGCTCGCGTTGCCCTGCGTCTCGGTGCCAAAGAAGTTACCATTGTTTACCGCCGCACCCGTGCCGAAATGCCCGCCAGCCCGGAAGAAGTGGAGGCGGCGCTGGAGGAGAATATCAAGATTGAATATCTTACCGGTCACCTCAAAGTAAGACGTGATAACAGCAAATTAATCATGACCTGCAATCGCATGGAGCTGGGAGAGCCGGATGCCAGCGGACGTCGGCGACCGGTGCCGATAAAAGGAAGCGAATTCGATGCCGATTACGATAGTATTATCGGCGCCATCGGGCAGCGGACGGAAAAGGTGGAAGGATACGGGGTCAAGACGGGCCGGGCCAATACTATTTCGACCGACGATAACCTGGCAACGAGTAAACCGGGAGTCTGGGCCGGCGGCGACGCTGTTACCGGACCCGATTCGGTTATTCGGGCGATTGCCGCGGGACGGACAGCCGCCAGCTCTATTGATAAATATCTCGGCGGCGACGGCGTTATCGACGAAGAGCTTACCGGGGAACGGCAGATTGGCATGTGCACTGGTATCACCGCGGAGGGCTTTGCCGGGCAGAAACGCGTTAAGATGCCTTTCTTGCCGCCGGATAAGGTGACCGATAACTTCATCGAGGTGGAGACCGGATTGCCCGAAGATGGGACGGTAGCCGAGGGTAAACGCTGTTTGCAGTGCGGCGTCAGGTCGCAAATATCACCGGCGCCGCTGCCACCGACAGCTCGGAAAAACAGGGCTGCCAGCCCGGTCAAATAGGCCGGGGTTTACTAAATTCCATCCGTCAGGCTGATTAATATCACTGTAACTAATAATCCGGCAACCAGGCCATCTCTCTTTAAGGCGGGAGTGTTCACCGGATGCAAAACGAGTCCGAGGCTACTGTAAAAAGGTATATTGTACTCATCATATCCACGGCGGCATCATTTATCATGCCCTTTATGGTCGCGGCGGTGAATATCGCTATTCCCACCATGCGCGAAGAATTTTCCCTGGAAGCCTGGGTGACGGCATGGGTCGGCACGGTATATTTCCTGGCAATTGCTATAGTACAGGTCCCCTGCGGGCGGCTGGCCGACATCTACGGACGGAAAAAGCTCTTTATAATCGGACTGCTGGTGACCATTCTGGCGTCTTTTCTGGGAATGTTTGCCCACTCGGTGCCCCTGCTGTTCATCAGTCTGGCTCTGATGGGAGCCGGTTCCGGGATTCTGATTAATAACGCCATCTCTATATTGACCTCGGTTTTCCCCGCTGAGAAGAGGGGGCGTGTTCTGGGGATAAGCACGGCGGGAACATATATCGGGCTTTCGGTGGGGCCATATATCGGCGGGGTTCTTACCAGAGCGTTCGGCTGGCAGAGTATCTTCATACTCAGCGCTATTATGTCCATCGTGCTGCTGGCGCTGGTCATATATGCGTTAAAAGGAGAATGGCGGGAGGCTAAGGGTGAAAGATTCGACGTCATCGGTTCTATCACATATGCCATAGCCATCGCTCTGTTCATATACGGATTCTCCTCTCTGCCGAGTGTTCCCGGTGTAGTTCTCTTATTAGTCGGGATAGGAGGGCTTTTCTTCTTCGCACGCTGGGAGGCAAGGACAGCCAGTCCTGTTTTTGAACTCAGTCTTTTTAAAGAGAACAAGGCTTTCTTCTTCTCCAATATGGCGGTGTTTATATCCTATATCGCCACTTTTGCTATCGGTTTCCTGCTGAGTATTTACCTACAGGATGTCAGGGAGCTGAAACCGGACAGGGCAGGTCTGATTTTAATCTCTGCCTCGGTGTTGATGGCTATCTTCACCCCGATATCGGGGCGGGTTTCGGACAAAATAGAGCCGCGACTGGTGGCTTCGGTGGGTATGTCGCTCAACTGTGTGGCACTATTTCTACTGACTTTTCTTAACGCCGGCACGCCGATCTGGTATATCATCGTCGCCCTGGCTATCAACGGCCTGGGTATCGGTATTTTCGCCTCGCCGAACACCAACGCGATTATGGGGTCGGTGCCAAGGAAATCGCTGGGTGTAGCCGCCGGTACGCTGGGGACCATGCGGACGGCCGGGATGATGGTCAGCATGGGTATCATCATGATACTGTTTTCGCTGTACATCGGCGATGCCGAAATAGTCCCGGAATACTATCCGCAGTTTCTATCGAGTGTCAGGACGGGTTTTATCATCCTGACGGTTTTCAGTGTTTTAGGACTACTATCTCAGCTTGCTGCCAGGAGCGCTGATAAAAAACTCAAATCAGGGTAGTCCTCTTTCATCCCGATACGGCAACTCTATTCACAAATCGCTGATTTATTCGTACGTTTTCTACTAGATTCATGTTACAATAGCAGTAATACTCCAGCCAATCGAGGGTATTCTTTGGAGAATCTGAATATAGGGCGTGACCTGCTGATTGTACTGGTGGCGGCTCTTGCCGGAGGTATGCTGGCACGCCTTCTGCGTCTTCCTGTTATCCTGGGTTATCTCATCGGTGGTATTGTCATCGGGCCGTACGGAATCGGTACTATCGAGGTATTCGGCGGCACCGGATTCGTCCATAATACGGAGAACATCGACAATTTAGCCACACTTGGCGTTGTTCTACTGTTATTCACCATCGGCCTCGAATTTTCCATAAAAGAAATCATGCGCATGGGGAGGGTGGTGCTTTTCGGGGGTATTGCCCAGATATTACTGACAGCCGCGGCCGGTTTCGGGCTGGGCAAGCTGGTGGGCCTGAGCACGCAGGGAGCGGTCTTCTTCGGGTTTATCATTTCTCTGAGCAGTACCATGGTGGTACTCAAGATTCTGATGGAAAGGGGAGAGCTCGATACCACCCACGGTCGCATAATGCTGGGGATACTGCTGGTGCAGGACATCAGCGTGGTACCCATCATGGTGGTGATGTCGGCTCTCGGCGGCGAACCCGGAGAGCTCTGGTCTGCCCTGGGAATAGCGGTAGCCAAGGCGGTGGGTTTCATCGCGCTGATGCTGGTGCTGGGAGTCTGGGGTATGCCCTGGTTCCTGAGTAAGGTAGCCGGACAGCGCTCGCGGGAGCTGTTTCTGCTTACCGTGGTCGCCGTCTGCCTGGCGGCGGCTTTCGGTACTTTCTACTTCGGGTTGTCGGCGGCTTTCGGGGCTTTCGTGGCGGGCCTGTTAATCAGTCAGTCCGGATTCGCCCGGCAGGCTTTCGCCGATATCCAGCCTCTCCGCGATACCTTTGCCGCCCTTTTCTTCGTGTCGCTGGGTATGCTGGCCAATCTCGAATTTATACGCAATAACCTGTCCGAGGTGGCGGTAGTGGTGGTGGCGATACTCCTGGGAAAGTTCGTCATCCTTTCCGCTATTACCAGGATTTTCGGGTACAGTCATAAGACGGTGCTGATGGTCGGCACGGGGCTGATACAGGTAGGGGAGTTCAGCTTTATAATCGCCATGATGGGCGTAGAGTCCGGTATCCTTTCAGAGCGTTTGTTTTCGCTGACGATTGCGGCGGCGATTATCACCATGCTGATAACGCCCTTTGCGATGAGTATGAATTCTTATATTTACCGCTGGCTGAGCCAGAAGAAATTTTTCGCCCAGCAGCTGGCGGGACGGTTCGACCCCGACTGGCAGGACCATACCGGCGAACTATCACGTCATGCCGTTATCTGTGGCTACGGGGGCATTGGCAGTCGGGTGGCGGCGGTACTGGAAAAGCAGAAATTTCCCTACCTCGTCATCGAGCTGGACCCCAAGATAATTTCGAGGCTGCGCGCCCAGGGGATTCCCTGCATATACGGGGACGCCAGTAATCCGGAGATACTTTCGCACGCTTACCTGGATAAAGCCCGCGTCCTGGTCTGTACCGTGCCGGACTATGTTGCCGTGCAGTTGACGACCAAGAACGCGCGGGACATCAATCCCAGGCTGGATATAGTCGCCAGGGTCCACCGCGACAGGGATGTGGAACTGGTTAAGGATACGGGCGTTACCGAGCTGGTGCTGCCGGTATTCGAGGGGAGCTTGGAGATGATAAGGCATACGCTGCACCGCTTCGGCATGAGCACCACCGATATACAATACATCCTCAACGG
>CAZCZJ010000087.1:0-9866 GCA_964503235.1 uncultured Dehalococcoidaceae bacterium
CCCCCCCCCCCCCCCCCCCCCCCCCCCCCCCCCCCCCCCCCCCCCCCCCCCCAGTAAAATAGACATTCCATAAGTATTGTTGTTTCTATCTATTATAAGATATATAATGCCAAATAAGATGGCTTTAGCATTTGATGAGATAGGATATTGGTCAGAGATAAAGCTAGATATCATTAGGAAATATGCTCTACAATACTCTAGGATTCTATCAAGTCAAAGGGATCCTGAATTATACCATGTATACATAGATGCTTTTGCTGGATCGGGAAAACATATTTCAAGGACTACAAGAGACCCTATACCTGGAAGTCCACAAATTGCTTTAGATATTATCCCCGCTTTTAGAGAATACTACTTTATCGATATTGATGGAGCCAAGGTAGCTGAACTAAATAAAATGGTAGCAAATCGCCCCGAAGCCCATGTTCTAGAAGGTGATTGTAATAAACGTTTACTAAATGACGTATTTCCGAATGTAGAATTTGATGACTACAAACGTGCTTTTTGTCTTTTAGATCCGTATGGGCTAGATCTGGATTGGACTGTGTTGCATAAAGCAGGACAGATGAAATCAATAGAGATACTCCTTAACTTCCCAGTGATGGATATGAATCGTAATGCACTATGGATTAATCCTGAAAATCTTAAATCATCATTAATCGAGAGAATGAATTTGTTTTGGGGTGATGATTCTTGGCAAAAAGCCGCATATGCACAGCAACTTGACTTTAATGGTAAGATAAACCTTCGCAAACTAAGGAATACAGAAGTTGCGAATGCCTTTAGAAAGAGGTTAAAGGATGTCGCAGGATTTGAGCATGTATCTCAGCCGTTACCAATACGAAATTCTAATAATGCTGTTGTTTATTATCTTTTCCATGCATCCCAAAAACCTATTGCTGTTAATATAATGAAATACATTTTTGACGACTACAGATACAGAAATTATTAAAAAGGAACAATGTAATGGCACAATCAACATCTATTGAATGGACAGACTCAACATGGAATCCTGTTACTGGATGCTCCAAAATTAGTTCAGGATGTACAAACTGTTATGCTGAGCGTATAGCTTTCCGACTAAAAGCTATGGGTAATCCAAGCTATGCAAACGGATTTACGGTAACACTCCATGAAGAATTGCTTAAATTACCGTTAAAATGGAAAAAACCACATACCATATTCGTTAATTCGATGAGTGACCTATTCCATGAAGATATACCTGAAGAATTTATTATGCGTGTGTTTGATGTTATGCACAAAGCGGATTGGCACCGCTATCAAATTCTAACAAAAAGATCAAGAAGAATGTTAGAAATGAGTTCAAGATTACATTGGATGCCTCATATATGGATGGGTGTAACGGTTGAGGAACAGGAATATATATACCGTATTGAACATCTTCAACAAATTAATTCAAGTGTAAAGTTCTTATCTCTCGAACCGCTTCTTGGACCTATAACTAATATTCCTCTTAACGGTATTGATTGGGTGATTGTCGGAGGAGAGTCAGGACCAAAATCACGGCCGATAAAAAAGGATTGGGTGCTTGATATCCGTGACCAGTGTCAAGATAATAGAGTACCGTTTTTCTTTAAGCAATGGGGAGGGATAAACAAGAAAAAGGCTGGACGAGTGCTTGAGGGGCGTACCTGGGACGAAATCCCATCTTTATTATCAAGTCCACAATTAATTTAGATTTCCCTCTCCCATAAAACTCAGCACTTACTGCAAAGAGCCCCTAGAGATATAGTCGCTGAGGTGTATACCCTACCCCCCTATAGTATTTGACAAACTTTAGAAAAAGTTGTAAAAGAAGGCAGCTATCGATGAAAGGAGGGTATAAATTATGGCAAAAAGTTTCATGGAGAAACGTAATGACCCAAAATATGTAGCGGATATGGCAGGCGCGAGTGCTAATTGGGGTGTAGCTCTCTGGATTCTTGGCTTTATATTCGCCATATTAGGCATCAGTGCTGATGTCAACGGCACCCTTGGTCTGACCATGATGGCCTGGTTCATGCTAGCAATCGTATTTCATCTGGCTGGTTTGTCTTATTGGATCGGCTGGGCATTGGCTGTGTATTTAAAGAAGGAATAGACGTACAAACTGCTTTTATAACTGATTCAGGCTATCTGACTGACTGAGCGGTCAAGGGTTTTTATATATTATATATAGGCGCTCCGGAAGAAGCGTAACAGCTAATTAAACGTTGGTAAAATCTAGCGAGGATATATATGGAGGCGGTGATGGGGCAAGGGCGGGGGAGACGATGTGTTGACAAATAGCACTAAAAATGTTAAAAAGACAAAATTTTATAAAGAGGAGATGAAAAATGGCAGAAGTTCCCAAAGATATGAAATTCCTGTTATTTGGAAAGGGCGCCAGGTGGCATGCAAAGATGTCAATGGCTTTAGATTTTCTGGGCATAGCAATACTGATAGTGGCCATCATAGCCGATGCTACCAATAATACGCTTGGTCTGGAGACAACCCACTGGTTCATACTGGCACCGGCACTCTGGATACTGGGACTGTGGGCATGGTTAACAGCATTAAGTGCTGCCAGGGAGGGGTAAACATACCCGCTGTTAAAGCGACTAGTGCTACTTAAATCACTTGTCAATCGGTGTGTATTTGTATATTATCGGCACTCCGGAAGAAGCGGATGGGAAAAAGGGGGAGTGATATAACCTCACCCCCTACTGCAAAGACCCACCGGAGATATAGTCGCTGAGGAAGCGGACTTTGTCGTCGGTCTCTTCCAGCTTGAAGCCGATAAGGTCGCGCATGGTAATCATACCGATAACCTTTTTATCGTCCACCACCGGGAGGTGCCTGATTCTCTCCGTCCTCATCGTGTTGATGGCATAATCAATATCATCGTCCGCCTGGGCAATCGCCACTTTACGCGACATGACATCCTGCACCTTGCATTTAGAGCAGTCGGTGGAGCCGGTAAAGCACTTCCTGACGATATCCCTCTCGGTGATGATGCCCACCAGCCCGCCTTTATCGTTACACACCGGGAAAGAACCCCGGTCATGCTCAATCAGCTTGTCGACAATTGACGAGATAGTATCATTGGGACTTACCGTAATCGCAACCCGGTGTTTCATGTCCTTGCTATTTAAAAGTTCTCCCAGCTTCATTTTCTGCCTCCTTCTAAAATATCCCTAAGCCTTCCTCTTCCTCTCCTCCTTCTGGCATCGCTTTTCCGCCTTGAGCCTTTCCTTCTCTTCCCGTTTTTTCATCGCGGCCTCAAGCTCCAGCTGCAGGGGGCTTTTATATTCCCTTCCCTCCGCCTCCGCCATCTCTCTCCCCAGCGCTTCCCGGTCCTTGTGGAATCCATCCCGGCTAATCGCCTTAAACCTCCTCGTAGCCCAGCTACCGAAGAAATAGTTAGCGCGGAAATTATCTATCTCTTCCCAGGCACTGAAGTTAATAGCCATACGTTTCTGTTCTTCATAGTCCACATCGGCATCAGGTTCCCCGTCAGACGCCAGTCCACCAGCCTGCGCCTGCCGCAGCCGTTTTTGATCCTGATAAAGCCGCCGGTAAGCCCTCCCGGGGACGGCGAATATTGTCCTAAAAAATCCCATAATTATCTTCCTCGGTGCTTAATACTTTAGCAAAGCTACTCTGACTATATGTATTATACACTTTTCATGTCAATTTTGACTATTAAAGGCTGAGTTTAGCACTGGTGATTCTCGGATATTCTCCCCCTGTCCCCCTCTCAAACGGATTTATCTTTTATACCTGTATTTGATTATATTTGAGAGGGGGATAAATTTTAAGAGGGGCTGATGCCCCTCTACGCAGGCTACTCCCCTTTTAAGAAGGAGAAAAATCCTCCTTAGTCCCCCTGCCTTCGCCGAAGCGGCTATAGTAGGCAAGCCTTTACGAAAGGGGGAGACGGGGTGGGGAAAAACTAACGGACACTAATACGATGATACTGGGCGGCCCGGGTGGGAAAAGATATCTTGTATTTTTGACTTTTTATACACGGGTAGATAATATAATAAATAGACACATTATCGATATATCGAAAGACCGGACGGATTGAGCCATACCCGCCCAGACACATTTCAGATAAGATGTTTGAACAACTGTTTACAGAATTCCTGACGAGCGACGATACCCTCCGCATATACGACGGCGACAGGCTGGTGTTCTCCTCGAAAAAGGAGAGACTAATGCCGCTGATGGAATACCTCGGCGGAGCGGCCTCTCAACATAAAAATGTCACGATATTCGATAAAGTCATGGGCAACGCCGCCGCCCTGCTCTCGGTCAAAGCGGGCTGCCGTGAGGTCCGCAGTCCCCTGGGCAGCGAACTGGCGGTGAAAACCCTCGATAGATACAGCATCACCCACCACCTCACGGCCACCGTGCCTTTTATAACACAGGCGGATGGTAAAACCATGTGCCCCATGGAAAAGCTTTCAATAGATAAAGAACCGGAGGAATTCTACCGGGTGCTGAAAGCCCGCATCTAAGCCAACGCACCGGCAGACTCCTGCTGAAAGGAGAACGCGTGAAAAAGATAAGACTCGGTAAGACGGATATGATGGTAACGCAGATAGGATTCGGGGGTATCCCCATCCAGCGACTCTCGGATAAAGACGCCGTGAACGTCGTCAGGAGATGCCTCGACCTGGGCATAAATTTCTTCGATACCGCCAACGGCTATACCACCAGCGAGGAGCGCATCGGCAAAGCGATAAAAGGGCGGCGCCGTGAAGACATTTTCATCGCCACCAAGACCTTTGCCCGCTCCCATGAAGAAATAAAAGAGCACCTCGACCTGAGCCTGAAACGGCTTAATATAGAATATATAGACCTTTACCAGTTCCACCAGGTCGGCGACCTTGATGCCATGAAAAAAATCCTCGACCCCGAAAACGGGCTGATCCGGGACTTCGAAGACGCCAAAAAAGCCGGCAAAATACGGCACATCGGCGCCACAGTTCACAAGCTGGACACCGCTAAAGAGCTGGTAAAAAGCGAGCGATTCGAGACCCTCATGTTCCCGTTTAACTTCATTACCTGCGAGCCCGCCGACGAACTGCTGCCCCTCTGCCGCGAACATGACGTCGGATTCATCAATATGAAGCCGATGGCCGGGGGCATGCTGGAAGATGCATCCGTAGCCTTCAAATACCTCTTCCGGTTTCCCGATATTGCGATAATCCCCGGCATCGAAAAGGTGAGCGAGATTGAAGAAATAGTCAGCTTATACGAAGACCCCCACGAAATGACCGCCGCCGAGAAAGAAAAAATGGGACAGCTCCGGGAGGAACTGGGAACCCGGTTTTGCCGTCGCTGCGAATACTGCCAGCCGTGCCAGCAGGGAGTCCCGATATCGATGTTGATGGCTTTCCCTTCCTTCGTCAAACGCCTGCCTCCCGACTGGTACCTTAAAAACCCTCACATCCCCGATATGATGGAGAAAGCCACCGAGTGCATCGAGTGCGGCGAGTGCGAAACCAGATGCCCCTATAACCTGCCGATAAGAGAGATGATTAAAGAAAGTTATAACCTGTTTAAAGAAATGAAAGCGACTCACTCAAATTAGTTTTCTTGAAAACATCGGGGGATAAAAGTATACTAAACGATATATCATTTCCGAGTATTCAGTAACGGAAGGAGAATAGCGTATGTCAAGAGCCGAACTGGAAAAGTATATCAGAAAAGGAGTGGTGACCTCGGAGACACCCCATTCCGAGGTTTCCGCGCCGCGCCTGGGCCTGCACAGCGATAAGGAATACGGTAATATGAATTTCTCCATGAGCTGGTGGGCAATCACCGAACCTTTCGAGATGGTCTCGGAGTGCCATGCTCATGATTTCGGGCAGTTCCTTATTTTTGCCGGCGGAGACCTGACCAATATGCCCGACCTGGGCGGGGAGGTGGAACTGACCCTGAGCCTCGACGGCAAGAACCTGGAGAAATTCGTCATCACGGAAGCCACTACCGTCTATGTCCCGGCGGGACTGTACCACTGTCCGCTGAATTTCAAGAAGATTAACGACCCCAAGAAACCGATTCTTTTCCATGACCTGTTCTTTTCACCGGAATATAAAAGGAAAGATTAAATAATACTAACGAAAAAGTGAAATAGGAATTGTTATAATAGCGGGCATGCGTCGAGTGAGAGGGACAGGTGTTTGCCCGCTACGCGTCTATTCAACCGGAAAACGAGTAATTTTAATATGCTGATACGCCGTTATCAAGCAGAGGACAATAAAGAGGTTAAAGACCTGCATTACGCCGGCCTGGCTCAGTTCGGCGCGGCGGAAGACCCTTATCATGACAGCGACCTCGATGATATAGAAGGCATCTATATCAATAACAACGGTGATTTCCTGGTCGGCACCGAGGGAAACGAAATCGTAGCGATGGGGGCTGTCAAGAAAATCACGACTACCCGCGGTGAAATCAAGCGAATCAGAGTCGGAAGAGAGTACCAGAGACGCGGTTACGGACAGACGATTTTATCAAGGCTCGTGGAGCTGGCAATGGAGCTGGGATATACGGAATTATGCCTGGACTCCACCGACAACAACGCCGCGGCACAACGTCTTTTCGAGAAGTGCGGCTTCGCAGAAACACACCGCGGAAAGGTCGGTACCTACGACCTTATTTTTTATATAAAGAAGTTAAACGAGGGAGGTAAATAACATGGACATGAATGTAAAACAAAAATTCCTGACACTCTGGAAGAAATATTTCAATGACGCCGAGTTACCCATCACATTCTATTACACCGATGAGACCGGCCATGGTGAATTAGTAAAACCCGGCTCAGAACCGCGGTGCGTCATCGGGGCGCTGGTCAAGGTGCGTGACGGTGCATCTCTCGCTTTTAACGTTGACGGGGTGGGCTGTCCGGGGGGTAAAAGGTACCTGGGATTCGCGGAAAACATCATGCCGGAATTCGAATATTTCCTTTCCTGCGGTATCCCCGGCAAGCTGGAAGGCGAACGCTACAAGAAGACACCGGAAATGGTGAAAGAGACAATGGAGGGCTGGCCGGTATTGAAAGCCCCCGGTCGTTTTATCGTCTTCAAGAGATGGGACATGCTTTCAGAAGAGGACAAACCGGAGGTGGTTATTTCCTTCGCTAAGCCGGACGTGCTTTCAGGTCTGTTCACCCTCGCCAGTTTCGATGAAGTCGGGCAGGACATGGTTATAGCGCCTTTCGGGTCGGGCTGCTCCACCATCGTGCAATCCCCTTACCTGGAAAAGGACTCCGAAAACCCCCGCGGAGTTATCGGCATGTTCGATGTTTCGGCGCGTCCTTTCGTCCCCAAAGATATGCTGACATTCTCCACACCGATGAGCAAGTTCATCCGGATGATTGACAACATGGAAGAGAGCTTCCTGATTACGCCGTCATGGGCCAAGGTGCAGAAAAGAATTAAATAGTTTACAACTTTATAGAGAACAGTGGATATAAAGAGGAGTTTTCCATGACCAAAGTCAGTCTGGTAAATACCGCAAATAGGACCGAGGGAACCCGTAGAGCAATCGAGCTGCTGGACATCAACCCGGTAAAGGGTAAAGCGGTAGTCCTCAAGCCGAATTTCAATACCGCCGACCATGCCCCCGGTTCCACCCATAACGATACCCTGCGCTCGCTTGTTTTGAAGCTCCAGGAGATGGGCGCCAGTAAAATAACGCTGGCGGAGCGGAGCGGACCGAGCGACACTACCCGGCACATCATGGAGACCAAGGGCATCCTGCACATGGCCAAAGAACTGGGATTCGATATCCTCAATCTACAGGAAATGGACAGGGACGGCTGGGTACTGGTAAAACCCGAGGACAGCCACTGGGAAAACGGCTTCCTCTTCCCGAAGATATACCGGGAAGCGGAATCAATCGTACAGACCTGCTGTCTGAAGACGCACCAGTTCGGCGGACACTTTACATTATCGCTGAAATGCTCGGTGGGCATGGTGCCACCGGGACTGCGAGGAGAGAGCGAATATCCCTATATGAACGAGTTGCACCGCTCTCCACACCAGCGGCAGATGATTGCCGAGATAAACACGGCCTATACGCCCGACCTGATAGTGCTCGACGGGGTGGAAGCGTTCGTGGAGGGCGGACCGCACATCGGCAAGCGGGTCAACGCCAACGTAATCATAGCCGGTACCGACCGCATCGCTATCGACGCGGTGGGGGTGGCGATTTTACGCATGCTGGGAACAACGCCGGAGGTGAGCCGGGGCAAAATCTTCGAGCAGGACCAGATAGCCAGAGCCGTGGAACTGGGGCTGGGGGTAGAATCACCAGAACAGATAGAGATAGTGACCGGCGATAAAAAGAGCGAGGAATACGCGGAGAAGGTGAGGGAGGTACTCAGCAAAGGCTAACTTATTTAAAATGACCTATCCCCCTGCCCCCTTCTCTTTGGATTAAGGGAAGGGGGAATAGTTTTTATAAGAGGGGCTGGTGGTTCAGATGAATTACGAACGATGATAATCGGGGAGATGCCATGTAAATGATACCTGAGCCCCAAACGGAATACCAACGCCAACTGAGTAACTCTGCGGGTGATGTTTATTTGCTATTTCTCTTGCTTTCTTGAGCAATTGACCCACTTTTTCTTTGCCAGGGAAACGTGCTGTCGTGCCCATCGTAATCTCTGGCAGGGGTCCAACCATCTCTTGTAGATTCATAATTTCAATCAAATCTTTTTCTAGTTCTGGTGTGAAATAGTCCATATAATTCTTACCGAATTCCATAATGAGAGCCTCCTCAAATAGACCACTCCAAGACTAATAGCCATTAATTACTAGACCTTGCCTCATTCTATGGAGCTACAAAGGTAACTTCACCATATTTATTATGAATACGGAAGCTACCATTCCCGTCGGAATCTGTATCTAGGGCAAAAATTTGTTCACCGAAGCGATTATGAAAATACATTCCAAATCCTGCTGCTACTTTTCCTATAAAGGCTTGGCCGCTATTTTCCCCACTAAATAGAAAGAGGAATCCGTCACCGTGTACGCTACTTCCCAATTCAACAGCTATTTTATCTCCAACATATAGATCCAGTACTGGTTTATTACCATATTGGTCAGGGCCCAAATACGCAAATGTTTGTCCATTATCTTTAATGTAAAGTTTTGAAAGCGTTAACTCATTAATATTACTTAGTTGTTTAGTTATTTCTTGTCCTATTATGTCTTTTAACTGTCCAGTGGCTATCTGTTGAGCGACCTCTTCTTGTACAATATTCCTGATATCTTCCTCAGTTAGACCTGACTGCTGACAACCAGCAAACGCTATTACCATTATGAGTACTACTACCAATAGAACAAATTTACGCATATTCCCTCCTTTCAAGTATGATTAATTTGCTCTAGTCTAGCCCTCTGCTAGTAGTCTGTCAATACATTAAGAGGCCGAAGTGGGCTGGCCATACCATTATTTTTGAAAACTTCAGTTGTGCTATCATATTTAATAATTTCAACAGATATATTAATCGAACATTTGGGGGGGCTAAACTGAAAGGGAGAAGAAGATATGAGTCATGAAAAGATAGGTAGGATTGCCACAATTTTTGGGTGGCTGGCTACTATTGGAATTGTCCTCCTTCTACTTTTAAAATTAGACATTATTGATATTGTATTTTTACCCTTAGTTATTGCGGTACTTAGCATCGGATTCCTAGGTGTAATTGTATTTGGCGGCTGGTATTATTATTTTTAGACAGCGATTAGAGCTTTATAAAAAGGACTATAAGAACTTTCATCTCTACTCTTTTCTTCCCCCTCCTTTCGTAAAGGAGGGGGATCGAGGGGTAGGATTCCATTAAATAATAACTTCCCCCTCTCCTTGACAGG
>CAZCZJ010000088.1:0-9116 GCA_964503235.1 uncultured Dehalococcoidaceae bacterium
GCGGTGATATCTCGCCGCTACGCATCACGGGGCGGATATAGTTGATGAACATCTTTTGCGATGTAGCCACAACATCGGTTATCTGCTTCCTGATAACGGATAGCTCCGCTTCGTCAATACGCGGTTCTCTCAGGAAGCTTTTAATCATCTTAAAATGGGCGTCATCAAGAACGGCCTGGAGCAGACAGAACACGGAATTACAGTCCAGCAGTCCGAAAGCACAGTGCAGGAACTGCGGTCCGCTCAGCGTTACCAGGATATCGGAAAACAACCTTTCTACCGTCGATTGCTGACCCGGGATTTTAGTATCGCAGACGCCCGAGGTCGAGTAGTTAGGGATATTGTAGAAGCGTGCCATTTGCACGCAGTCGATGTTGTACTGCGTCGTCTCGATAGAACCATAGGAATCGCCGAGGGTGTCCATGCGCGCCCGCACGGGCACGCTGCCGTAGAGTACGGGAGTGCCCGGATTGACCAGCTGTCCCAGGGTGATACCGGCCAGCACCTCGGCGTTTATCTGGGCCATGATGCCCGCTTCCTTAATTGGAGCGGATGTCCCTGCCTGTGGTGAAGAGGAAACGATAACAGGAAGCCCTCGCTGACAGACCTCGATGAAAGTCTCCGTAGTATCGTCGACGAACTGGAGGGGGCTTTTTACCAGGCAGGTGATGAAGGAAATAAGCGGATTTTCGCGGAGTTTTTCCGCTCCTCCGGCTATTATCTCCGCCATTTTCACCACATTATCGAGCTGCACCAGGTTGGTCAGACCGGACTGGACATGCTTGGTGGTATTATTCAGGCAGGCGAAAAACTTGTTAACGTCTTTATTCGTCTCGTTAATTTCCCTGTCCTGGATATTGACCGTCCGGATATAACCGTCCACGGTATCGAGATGTTCACAGACATGCGCCGAGGCGCATAAATCAGCCACCGTACCTCGTCGCGGCTTAAATTCCGGTACCTGTATTTCTTTAGACGAGTCCGTTTGACTTACATATGTCGGGAAATCTACATCCAGCCAGGTATTCGTCTCTGAGCCGGTGATATAGTACACGCGAGCCTCGTTGCCCTTCATAACGAGGGCGTTATCAGCGTTCCGTGCTCCCAGCGTTATCGTCGATGGCGCACTGGCGAGGGCATCGGTAACGAGTTTTTCCGTTATCTTTATCGTCCAGCTCGAGGCATCTGACCCTGATACGGCACTTACTTCGGCGCCGTGATTCCGGAATACTTCAGCCGCCCTTCGGTTGAAGCAAAACAAACCCGGTTCTGTCAATATCCCGAGTGACGAATCGTGAATCTGTCGGACCTGCTCGCCGGTGATACGTTCGATGGGCTTTTTTATTAGTATTCCTTCTCTGGGCATACCAGCACTCCTTGTCGACAATCTATATGCGTATTCAGTTGTCCTATACCGTCAACGGTTCCTTGACGTCTATAATACCCTTTATATCTGTTAAGACTGCATTCCTGACTTCTTCCGGCAGTCTGACGTTATGATTTTTTAGAATTCTCCGTACCATTTCCGTGGCTTTTTGCCAGCTAGCTTTCCGCCCGGCAGCCTCCCACTTATCGCGGTAGTTACGGTCGCTCAGGGTGGGCTGGTAATGCTCTTTACGCATGTGTCGCCGCGTATGCTTGGCGGTAACGAAGTTGCCACCGGGGCCGATTTCCTTGATAAGGTCGTAGGCCAGGGTATCATCGTTCACCCGGATACCCTCTACCGCCCGCATGACCATTCCCAGGATATCGTTATCGATGACGTATTTCTCATAGCTTACCGTCAGGGCGAACTCCATCAGTCCCGCTGCATCATGGATGAAATTAGCACCGGACAGGGCGCAAAGCAAGTTGGTTATAGCCGATTCATATCCGGCCTGGGTATCCAGCGTCTTGGAATCGGTCATGCCGCCCGTGGCGTAATAGGGTAATTTATAGAACTGGGCCATCTGGGCGCCCGCAGCGTTAAGCAATCCCATTTCTACTGAACCTGCAATATATTTATAGTCATGCAGGTCGGTGCTGGTAGCTACCGAGCCGAAAATAACCGGTGTACCGGGGTTGACGGCCTGGGTCAGGATAACCCCCATCAATGAGTCCACTGTCTGCACTACGACGCTGGCAGCCAGAGTTACCGGCGATGTCGCGCCGCATAGCGGTTCGGCGGGACAGACCAGCGGGATACCGTTCCGTGCAGTTGCCACCATCAGGTCGCCGTATTGAACGTCAATGGTGAACGGACTGATAATACAGCTGATGATAGATATTATGGGACGTTCCCGCAGGGCTTCCGGAGAACCGGCAATAATCTCCGCCATTTTGATAACCTGCTTCAGGCCGTCCGGCGTATAAATCCCACCCATAATGTGCTTGGTGGTGTTGTCCAGCCCGGCAAAAAAGCGGTTGGTATCCATTCGCTTTATCGGCAACTCGTTGGGATGTGTGGGCAATAAAAAGAGGTGAATGTTGTCTAGCTTATCCACCAGTCCGGCGATATTTTTCAGGTCGTCAAGGTTGGCAGGACGAGTTTCACCGGTAGATGGTTCGTAGATATTTAGTGCGGTGCCCCCGGTGCCGGTATAGACCCGGGTGCCACCCAGATGAATGTCATGCTTAGTATCGCGCCCGCAAAGGGTAATCTCTGAAGGCGCTTGTGCTATAAGTTCAAGTACTCTATCGCGGGAGAACCGTACCCGCCGTTTTTTTCTATCGACGGTGGCACCGGCATTCTCCAGAGCTTCCAGTGCCGCCTCGGAATTGATCTCGCAGCCTATTTCTTCAAAGACCCGGAGTACGGTCTTGTTTATCCTGTCGATTTCTTCGGAGGAAAGAGGTTTATAGCTGCCTCCGGACAGCCCTTTTCGAGTCATCCTTGAAGCATCATCTCCTCCGACCCGGGCAGTCTTTTTTCTGGCATGTCAAACACGGATTATATTTTTCAATATCTCTTCCCGGTGAACCGATGCCAATAATACCCGATATGGATTTACGCGGCATCATCAGCATATTTTCCGTCAGGGAGACACCGGTCGTGTTACCATCAAGAAGCTCAAAGAACCTTTTCTGCTGAGAAATATCCCAGTCGCAATAGCCGGGACTGAAGCGGCGGCTGACAACCCGGCCATCTGACGCGGCTTCTCGCTGTATTTTGTCTTCGATTTCACCGGAAAGCTTCTCCACAGCGCCGGACCCGACGGCATCAAGGACAGTCGCCTGGAGCACCATCTCCTTAGCGGCAAGGTAGGCTACTAGTTCTTCGAGGTAACTACCAATAGTCAGAACGAAGACAGCGGCATATTCGCATTCTCCCAGCAGCCGCATCAGAACACCGCTTTTAAAGGTAACCGCACCGATTCGGACACAGTTTTTGGAAACCTCGCTGATATCTTTATATACGCAGGAAAACGACGGCATGATAAAATCGTGGTAATTATCGATATAATCGTCAACCAGCGAATCGATACGCGGCGAGATTTTTCCTGCATTACCGTAACCGATACGGTTTAATACTTCCTGTTTCTCAAGCTGAGAGATAAGATTATCGCTCATTGTCCTGCGTGAACGACAAGATAGACAATAGGCATACGAATTTCCTGATCTTTTTACGGCATAGGAAAATCAGACACGAAGGCTATAGAAAAACCGATGGGGGTGATTATATGTGGGGTGAGCAGGGTATGAACGGGAAATGATAATAAATATCTGAAAGTGATAAACAGCTCGCTGCTGACGGACTGCCTAATCTATTGACCTCTAGAATCTACAGGGTGAGGAAAGATTCGTCGACGGATAGAATGTTAGCCCCCAGACAATATGCCTATTTTCAAACTTCAGATCACGCTTCTATCTCCCTCCTGTTTATTTCTCACTCCTTCCCGTATGAACCGTGTATATCCTACCATACAACACTACTCCACGTCTAATGCCGTTTCCGGTACCATAACCCAAGTAAAGAGGAGTATGCAGAGTTTACCATACACTGATAGGAATAAAAGCTACTTGGCTGGAGAGAACATGGCTTACTTGCAATTACTGGTGTTCACCTTATCTTGGTCTGTCGAATTGTTGAGTAACTCAGACTCAAACTACTAAATATGGTAACTTCATTTGTTTTAGTATTGACCATACTGGTTGACGACGTTACGATGGAAACACAGACATCCCAATGTTTGTCTAGGGGTGACTACACCTTATGTAAGCAAAATGTTATCATACCCTAAAAGCAATTGCATATGCTCGCCTTTGTTTTAGAAGCGATGGTATACTGTGACAGGATGTAGATATTCGGTACGATGGAGTCCGACCCTCCCCCGTCTCCCCGTTCACAAGATTCAACATCTTTCAGGCATTGAAGTTCCTATTTCCTACCCCTTATTTTACTCCACCTACGCGAATTTTGAGGCTAAAAGGAATATGTGTATTGTGACTATCCACATAAGAGGGGCTGGCGCCCCTCTTCGCAGGCTACTCCCCCTAGTGGGGTGATTTAAGGACATAAGCAGGATGACACGAGGGCGGTCTGGGTGGGAAAAGATAACTAAAAGGGGGGGGGTGGAGGTGACCTACTTACCGTGCTTGAGCAGCCAGTATTCCAGGCCGTCGGCGAGAGCCAGCCAGCTGGCTTCGATGATATTGGTGGAGCTGCCCACCGTACGCCATTCGTTGGTGCCGTCACTGGACTCGATGAGAACTCGTACCTGGGACTCGGTGCCAACGCTTTCCTCAAGAATGCGCACTTTGTAGTCGATTAGCTTGACATCTTTTAAACTGGGATAAAACTGCAGGAGGGCCTTACGCAGAGCCAGGTCGAGAGCGTTAACGGGACCATCTCCCTCGGCGGCGGTGTGTATTACATCCTTCCCTACCTTGACCTTCACCATAGCCTCGGAAATCATCTCGTCCTGAGCCTTGCGAGTGGACGGACGCCTCTTCGACTCCACCACCACCATAAAGTCGACCAGGTCAAAGGGGGCTTTATAGCCAGGCAAGACGCGTTGTATGAGTAACTCCAGAGATGCCTCGGCATTCTCATATTGAAAGCCCAAACTTTCCAGGT
Source organism: uncultured Dehalococcoidaceae bacterium (assembly GCA_964503235.1). Lineage (GTDB taxonomy): Bacteria > Chloroflexota > Dehalococcoidia > Dehalococcoidales > RBG-16-60-22 > W425. The sequence continues at coordinate 5,057 of CAZCZJ010000088.1, forward strand.
GCTTTACCTGCTCGCGGAGCTTCTCCGTTTCCTGTTCTTTCCCGGATAAGTCTATACCCAGTTCCTTAGCCTTGAAGACAATATTGCGTTTGCCGGAAAGCTCCGAAACGACCATACTCGGTTTATTGCCCACCAACTCCGGTTCGATATGCTGGTACGCCTGGGGCCACTTAGAAAGACCGGCCACGTGGTAACCCGCCTTGTGACTGAAAGCACTGGTGCCGACATACGGGGCAAAGGGAGACGGCGGCAAATTGGCGGCTTCGCTGATGTAACGGGCTACTTCGGTTAGACTGGCCAGTTGTTCATCGGTTATGCAGTCGATACCCATTTTCAACTTCAAGGCAGGGATAATCGAACAGAGGTCGGCGTTGCCAGTGCGTTCTCCGTAGCCGTTAATAGTGCCCTGGACCTGGACAGCCCCCGCCTGTACGGCCGCCAGAGTGCCGGCAAGGGCCAGACCGCCGTCATTGTGGGTATGAATACCCAGCGGCACCGAGGTTGCGTTTGCGGCGGCTTTAACCGCTTCAGTTATTTCGTCGGGTAGAGTGCCGCCGTTGGTATCACAGAGCACCAGACAACCGGCACCAGCTTCAACGGCTGCCTCCAGTGTTTTCAGGGCGTATTTAGCATCGGATTTATAGCCATCGAAGTAATGCTCGGCGTCAAAGAATACGTCGATTCCCTTCGACTTGAGATAGCGGATAGAATCGGCAATCATATTGAGGTTTTCGTCCAGCGTGGTCCGCAGGACGCGGGTAACCTGCAAATCTGAGCTTTTGGCAACGATAGTGGCCAAATTAACACCGGCTTCCACCACCATAAGAAGATTATTATCGTCTTCCGCCTTGACACTATGGTGACGGGTGCTGCAAAAAGCCGCTATCCGCGCGTTTTTCAGTTTCAACTTTTTAACTCTCTTATAGAATTCGGCGTCCTTGGGATTAGACCCGGGCCAGCCGCCCTCGATGTAATGGATACCGAGCTCATCGAGTTTCTGGGTAATATGCAGTTTATCCGCCAGAGAAAAGGATATCCCTTCGCTCTGGGCACCATCACGCAAAGTAGTATCGTATAATTGTACCGATGTCATTTCCCAGCCTCTAACCTCCCAGCGATTAAGTCGCCCATTTCTTTAGTGCCGACCTTGGTCATACCTTCGTCCATTATATCATAGGTGCGGTAGTCGCTCCTGAGCACCGCTTCGACGGCCGCTTCGACGGCATCAGCCTCTTTTTCCAGGGCGAAGGAGTAACGGAGCATCATGGCGGCGCTGAAAATCATGGCGATGGGATTAACCATGTTCAGACCCGCCCGCCGCGGCGCACTGCCGTGAATGGGCTCGTAGAGACCGAATATCTTTATTCCCTCCTCGGGCACGCCCGCCAGGCTTGCCGAGGGCAGCATACCCATCGAGCCAGCCAGCATGGAAGCCTCGTCGGTGAGGATATCGCCGAAGGTATTTTCAGTGACCAGCACGTCCAGATAGCGTGGGTTCTGGATGATACGCATCGAGCAGGCATCAACCAGCATGTGCTCCAATTCAACATCGGGATAGTGCTCCGATACCTCTACCGCCACCTGCCGCCAGAGTCGTGATGACTCCAGGACATTAGCCTTGTCCACGGATATCAGCTTCTTGCCGCGGCGACGCGCCAACTCGAAGCCGACGCGGACTATACGCTCGATTTCATGTTCCGAATACAACATAGAGTCGACGGCCATCCGTCCCGTTTTGCTTTTCCAGCGCTTTTTAGGCGTGCCGAAATACAGTCCACCGGTAAGCTCACGGACGAAAATAAAGTCGGTACCCCGGATTACCTCCGGTTTGAGATTAGCCCCGTCCACCAGTACGTTGTGAACCTTGACCGGTCGGAGATTGGCAAACAGCCCGAGTTCCTTACGCAGCAGTAAAAGCCCATCCTCGGGGTGCACCTTAGCCAGAGGGTCGTCCCACTTAGGTCCACCAACCGCCCCGAGCAGCACGGCGTCACCCAGCTTGCAATATTCAATGGTCTCTTCCGAGATAGCGACACCTTCCTCGTCGATAGCGATGCCGCCGACGTGCCGGTAATTCAGATTAAAGTTGTGTTTGTATTTTTTACCGACCGCCTCGAGCACCTTGATAGCCTCGGTACAGACCTCGGGGCCGACGCCGTCTCCGGGCATTACCGTCAGGTGAAAGTCCACGCTATGTCCTCCTGTTCGCCAGACGCTGCCTGGTATATTCAATCAACCCTCCAGCATCTATCAAATCAGCCATAAACTGCGGATAAGGTTCGGCGGAGAATTTTATACCGCTGGTGGTATTGGTAATCTCGCCTTTTTCCAAATCTATTTCGAGAACGTCACCCGACTCCGTTTTTTCGACCGCGGCGGGGCATTCGAGGAGGGGCAAGCCGATATTGATAGCGTTGCGGAAGAAGATGCGGGCGAAGCTGGCGGCGATAACGCAGGACACCCCGGCCGCCTTGATAGCCAGCGGGGCGTGCTCGCGGGAGGAGCCGCAGCCGAAGTTGGTGGCAGCCATGATGATATCGCCCGGTTTCATCTTTTTGAGGAAGTCCGCATCGATATCTTCCATGCAGTGCTGCGCCAGCTCATCGGGGTCGGAGACGTTAAGATAGCGTGCCGGGATGATAACGTCCGTATTAACGTCGGCGCCGTATTTATGTACTTTTCCTTTTAGTTTCATGGCTTTGTTTACCTCACGCCCTGTGTCCCCCTCTCCTGACAAGGCGTTCCGCAGGAGAGGGGGAGTAATTATTTATTTCAATCCCTCGGCGACGCATTAATAAACTCTAGCTTTTAGTTAATATAGTAACACTATGTAATTTATTACCAAATTCGATAAAATCATCTCTTACTTGCTCAATAAATTCCTTTTTTGCAAAAATCGGCTCGTCGGGAGGTACCTTATCAAAGTTTAGCATTGTCATGTTATCTTTTGAATGAATAATTTTGTGCCTAAACTCGATATATTTCTGAATATTATTCAATATTCCGCTTTTTAAATCGGGAATTTCACCAAACTTTATTCCATACCCTTTATTATATGCCGTCTTGCACTCTTCCCAATTCTGAAAATTTATCAAACCTTTCCCTCTTCGTAGCTCAAGTATACTTTTAAAAAGGCTTATACCTGTAACTTTTGAATAATCAGCTATTTCTTCTTTCACGGATTGTCTTTTTATAAATGTTTTTGTTAAGGCTTCAATATTGGGTTCTCTTCCTTCGCTCTCCATTTCCAAATATCTCTCTTTCATGTAGACCTCAAAACCTGTCACTAGCATCACCAAGCACTGCTGAACAAGGGTAGACTCGAACAAGAAATCCTTTAACTTACAGCCTTCGATTAAAATATCTATTTTAATAATGGTAAAATCCCAAATTTCTTTTGCAGTAGGTACGAGAATATCACGGCCACTTTCTCTTACGCGATACCATGCAACTTCAACACCTTCATCTCCTATTTGAAAAAGCGTACCGTTTTTACCTATTCTTATTTTTCCACGTTGTTGTTCTGCTTTACAGGACATTAAACCAGAACCTACTGCTCCGCCCACATAAAGGTTGTTTTCATTCTCTGACCAAGTTAAAGCAATAAATAAACCTTTATCTGTATTTATCTTTCTTAAATTAATCCTAGCACTTCGTATTCCCGTCATTGTATTCCAGTGTGTAAAAACAAGATCAAGATTATTATCTCTTTGAAGTACAAAACGGGACTCACCAACTTGAACGTTAAAAAATAAAACGCTTTGAAGTGATGTATCCATTAAGTTTCCAGAAGATATTTTAAAATCTAAAGTACCTTCTCTTTCGTTGATTTTCTCAAACGGTATACTTAATGGATTATCACCTTTACATTTCATACCCCCTTCACACCTCAACCAATTTACTTTCAAAGTCTTTTACTTTCGGCGGCTGTTTGCCCCAGCCCGGCTCTATCTCGTGGCCTTCAGCCAGGACCTTTTTGGCATGATGTTGCGCCGGTTCTCCCCAGAGAGAACGGCAGGTATAATCATCGGGTTCAGAGAGCTTATATATCGTGATTGTC
>CAZCZJ010000089.1:0-1734 GCA_964503235.1 uncultured Dehalococcoidaceae bacterium
TACCTTATCTCAAATAACCTCTCCGCATTTTCGGTGGTCGCCGCCGCTATCTCATCCTCGCTCAGTCCTTTCAACGCCGCCGCGCCTTTCATAGAGCGCCGCACGTCAGCCGGACTGGCAACAAACTCGTGAGCGCTGCCCCGCCCGTAGGTCACCGGGCTATCTGTTTCCAGCAGCAATCTGTCCGGAGGAGCTTCCCTGACCGCCCGCCGGTGTTCCTCGTGGTATTCCACGGCTGGCGTCACCGAGATATAATATCCGTGGTTGATGATATCCCGGAGTACGCCGGACGTACCCGTGTACCAGTGGAAAACCGCCTTTTCCAGTCCCGCCCGGTCGACCGCGTCGTAAGCGTCCCGCCAGGCGTAGCGCGAGTGAATCAGCGCCGGTTTGTCATGTTCGGCAGCTATTTTACAAAGTGCACCAAGCACTGTTTTTTGCAAGTCTTTATCGGCCGCCGCCCTGACCCTTTTATGATAGTCCAGACCTATCTCGCCTACCCCCACCGCTTTATCTATATTCGCCGCCATGAACTCAAGTTGCGCATCGATTTCCTCTTCCTTGATATACCAGGGGTGCCAGCCGAGTGCCGGAAATACAAATCCTTGATGAAGATTCGCTATTTCTAAGACTTTTTGGTTCGAAACTAAATCTGAACCGACCGCAATAATGGCGACAAGGCCTGCTTTTGCAGCTTCGGCTATTCGTTCGTCGAGGTTTTCTATTTCGTCGAGATGGGCATGGGTATCTATAAGACGGAACATATTTTCCTTAACTTACCACCGCCGAGGGGCTCTCCTGGAAAGGGTGCGTCCTCAGCACCAGCGAGTACAGGAACGGGTAGGCCGTTTTGAGGTGCTGAATATAATCCAGCCATTCGCTGACCAGGTGGTCGTACATTCGCTCGATATCTATGGCCAGATGCTCAAGGTCGCTCTCGGGGATGTCCTTGAGCGACGGTCTCGCCTGAAGTTCTTCATCGAGATGGGTGGTCGCCCAGAGCAAATCGGTAAAACGGTCATGCTCGAGCAGATTCGGATTCTCCAGCAGTGTCAGTAGATACAGCCGCTTCTCTCCCAGGAATTTTTTTATCTCCTCGAGATTGCATGCATGGATATCCACGTCGGCTTTCAGCCTATAAGCATAAGCTGAGGCTGTTTTAAACTCTTTTTCTGTCCATTGTGAAGTTATATTCAGGTTCCTAGATATTTCCTCGCGTTTTTTAAAATATTTCAGCAGGTCGGTCAGAAGGTAATTGCCTACCTCGCTGTAAAATGCCCCGATTACCATATTGAGTTTATAAAATATCGCCTGCTTCTCGCGCCTTGTCAGGATGCGTTCGATAACGACAACCACGATAAACACCTCGAGCGGCAGAAAAGCAAAGTCTCCAAGCATGTAGATAAAGATATGATGCGGATCATCGAATATCAGGTAGTGGATGTAATACAGCAGCGCTGAGACGGCTATAAAGCCGGCTGCTGCCAATATAAAAGGCCGATAACCTTTCATCTTTCACCCCCGGGACGGGTAAGTACTGCTTTTATAGTAGCACAATCTGTATCACGACAACATAAAGATTGACATAATTACCGCCGGGGCGTTATAATATAGCCAGCTGGCACTATATTGGACTACGATTGTACAAATGTGAACTCATAAACTCCGGGTGTTAATCGTAACGGTTGCCCTTCTGTCTCTTTTAATGACGGCCTGCTCCGGGGAAACGGCGCC
>CAZCZJ010000089.1:1834-9094 GCA_964503235.1 uncultured Dehalococcoidaceae bacterium
AGACACTTCAAAATCATTTCGGCTTTATGCCCGCCTTTCTTGATTTTCAGGCCGCGCAAGAAGGCGGCGGCGCTTATGACCGACCCCACTTCGAGCTTTTTCAATGGGGAATGATTGAAAGAGAACCCGGGGTTTTCAATTTCTCCGAGACGGACCGCTATATCCTGGAGGCGCAATCGTACGGCATGCATATCCTGGCCAACATCCAGCCCTTCGCCAGCTGGGACCAGGAACAATGCCACGGAGATTTAGTCCCGCCCGACCAGCCAGCCGACCCACATTTCGTCGTTACCAAGGGCAAGCCCTGTGACATGGAAGCCTACCGGGACTTTGTTCTCAAGCTGGTCGAGAGATACGACGGCGACGGTAGCGACGACATGCCGGGGCTGACCGTTCCCATCAAGCACTGGGAGGTCATGAACGAGCCGGAGTTCAACACGGGGGAATTGATTTTCTTCCAGGGCGACGCCGCAGACTACTACGATATCTTGAAGACGACCTATGAAGCGGTTAAAGCCGCCGACCCCGAAGCCTACGTAGTACAGGGAGGCATGGCGGGCATGATGGACATCGACATCGAGTTCTGGCAGGAGGTCTTCGACCTGGGCGGCGCCGAATATATCGATATCATGAACATGCACTCCATCGGCCACGGGGAGCACCTGAATATCCCCGCCTTCCGGCAGTTCCTGGACGATAACGGTATTCAGGGCAAACCGGTGTGGGTCACCGAGGTCCAGTACCAGCAATCACACCAGACACAGGACTATACCAACGAGGATTTTGCTAAGATACTGGCGCGCAGTTATATTTTCGCTCTGGCTAATGGCGTCGATAAGCTCTTTTACGTCAATATCAAGATGCCGCCGACTTCCGGTGGAGGAGGGCCCCCGTTCGACGAGAGGTCGGCTCTGATTACGGACAGCGGCGAGAAGTCGGCCCTCTTCTACGCTCACCTGACCATCGCCGAAATCCTGGGAGAATTTAGTAAAAACGACACGGTAGATATACTCAGCGAGAGCATCGGCGACTGGTATATCGATGAGGGTCAGTACAAATTCGTTATCGACGGACAGACCGTATACGCACTCTGGGGCAGCGGCCCTCTCCCCGGCGAGATTACCGGTGAGGTTACTGTCATCGATATTACCGGTGCCGAAACGCTAGCCGACGCCTCGTCGGTAATCCTGAGCGACAGCCCGGTTTTCGTGATAATCGACTAGCCACTTACCTTCACTTTTCCACATAATAATCATACTTCACTATAAAGGATAATAGCCGCGCATATCCATATATCCGACAGCGTGTAGTTCTTGATACTTTGTGATATAATTCCTTGCTTGACGAGGGTATTACTTTGTAGGAGGCAGCGATGGAAAAGTCGATAATCATCATCGGTGGGGGACTAACCGGACTGGCGGTTGGTTGTTACGGTCGGATGAACGGCTATAAAACGTCTATATTTGAGATGCATAAGATAGCCGGTGGAGTGTGCACCGCCTGGAAACGCAAAGGTTACACTATAGATGGTGCCATGAACTGGCTGGTGGGTACCAATCCTAAAAGCAGTTTTTACAAATTCTGGGAAGAACTCGGCGCGGCGGATAACTGGAAAATCTACAACCACGAGCTGTATTCAAGCTTTGTAGACAAAGACGGCAAAGTCTTTAATGTTTATTGCGATGCCGACCGCTTTGAGCAGTATCTGCTGGAGCTTGCCCCGGAAGATAAAGGTATTATCAGGGAGTTCACCAAAGGAATACGCGACTTTTCCCGAATGAATATGCCCGTCGATAAACCCTCCGAGCTTAACGGTTGGTTCGATAAAATCAAGACAGTAAAAATGCTGCCCATGTTAATGCTCATGAAAAAATGGATGAAGATATCCGCCGGCGATTTCTTCAAGCGCCTCAATAATCCCTATCTGCGCCAGACTCTAACGTCCGCTTTCGGCGGCGACCAGTGGCCCATGATGATGATCTTCTGGATACTCGGCTTCCAGCATAATAAGTCAGCCGGATATGTCATCAGCGGCGCTCTGGAACTAGTCCGTTTCCTCGAAGAACGCTACCGCGCCCTGGGTGGAGAACTATATTTTAAGGCAAGGGTGGAGAAAATACTGGTGGAAAACGATAGGGCGGTAGGCATAAAACTGGCCGACGGCACGGAACACCGCGCCGACTGGATTATCTCCGCCGCCGACGGCCGGACGACTATTTTTAATATGCTCGACGGTAAATATGTCGATGACACAATTAAAAACCGGTATGATAATCCCGATCTTTTCTCGCCGCTGGTACACATCGGCCTGGGGGTGGCACGCCGCCTAGACGAAATTCCTCCTTCCATATCCGGCCTGTCCTTCCCGCTTGATACTCCCATCACCATCGCCGGAAAGGAATACCCACGTCTGGGGGTGCTTACTTACAGCTACGACCCCGCTATGGCACCGGAGGGCAAGACCGTGATTAAAGTCCAGTTTGATACCGACTACGATTACTGGGAGAAGCTATATCAAGAGCCTGAAAAGTATAAAGCGGAGAAGGAAAAAATCGCCGACCTAGTCGTGTCTCTGCTGGATAAGCGTTTCCCCGGACTGGCCGAACAGGTGGAAATGCGCGACGTGGCCACGCCGATGACCTGGGTACGCTACACCGGCAACTGGCGGGGCAGCTATGAGGGATGGATGTTCAGCGCCGAGTCTTTTACGTCGTCCATGAGTAAAACCCTGCCGGGGCTGGATAACTTTTACATGGCGGGGCAGTGGGTCAATCCGGGCGGCGGCATGCCCACGGCGGCTATGTCCGGCAACCACACGATACAGCTTATCTGTAAGAAGGATAAGAAGAAGTTTGTAACCAGCAAACCATAGCTTGCGTTTGCGACTTTGATTGTAGTTGAATAATAGCGTGACAACTGTTGCCATGTTCACCGGCAAGGGCGGCGTTGGCAAGACGACCTGCGCCGCGGCCACCGCGCTTTATTATGCTTCCCGCGGCGAGCCCACCCTGGCTATCTCCACCGACGCCACGCCGTCGTTAACGCATATCTTCGAGTCTGGAGATAATAATGTCCTGCCTAATCTGTCCATTATTGAAATCGGCGAGCGGGAAATCAGGCAGATGTGGGACGACAAGTTCGGCCGGGAAGTGTACGAAGTCTTCTCGGCGTTTGTCGATATCGACTACGAAGAATTCGTGGAATTTATAACCTCGGTGCTGCCGGGACTGGGCGAAGAGTTCATGATAGATTATATCCGTGAAAAAAGCCTGGCAAGTGCTTATAAAAATATTGTCTGGGATACGGCGCCGCTGGGACAGACGCTCTCGCTGCTGGAAATGCCATCCCTGCTGGGCGACCACCTGAAAATGGCGCCGCGTATCTATTCCAGGCTCAAGCTCGGTAAAAGCAGCCGCGAGCCTGTGCTGGATATCCTCAAGCGGTGGGAAGTACTTTCCGCGGAAAACACCGCTTTCCTCAGGAACGAGGTCAATTTCACCATGGTCACCATCCCGGAAGCCCTGGCGGTGGCACAGCTCGAAAGCGTCTTTCAGGAACTTGAAAGGTACGGCTTATCTATCAAACGGATAATCGTGAACAATATCGTAAAGAATCCGGACTCGGAATTTCTCAGGACGAAGGCCAACCAGCAGAAACGGTACCTGAAACATATCTATGACAAATATGATAACCTAAGGATAATCGAGTTGCCGATGTTTCCGCAGGAGGTCAATGGACCTCAAAAGCTGGGAGAAGTGCATCAAATACTATTTCAGGGAGGTATTTAAAAATGGCCGAAACGAAATACGGCAGGTATGTGGTCAAGCATGACCTGCAAATCGGGGGATTCGGACCCGAGTATATCTACACGGGTGAGGGCGATTATAAATCCAACTTTACCATTATGTTCCTGCGCATCACCGAACCCACTCTTATGGAGGAATACGCCCATTCACACGATTTCGACATGTATCTGTATTTTCATTCGTTTGACGCGGATAACATGGGAGACCTGGGCGCCGATATCGAAATCGGACTGGGTGAAGAGCGAGAAATCCATAAAATAACCACACCTACCAGCGTCTATATTCCCGCGGGAATGATCCACTGCCCGCTGGAGTTCAAACGGGTGGATAAACCGATTCTATTCGTGCACTGCACGCTGGCGTCAAAATACGTAAAGGAAGAGGATAAAATTATCCGGGATTAATAATGCGCAATTGCGCACTACAAGCTTCCCTAGAGGTATTTTCGTATTATTCTAAAAACCGTTGATACTAAGGATAATAAGACCTATACCCAAAAACAGAAAGGTCATGGGGCACGGTACCGGCCAGTCCTTTACAGGGTTGGGGCGTTTGGTAATCATCAGGTAGACGTCAAAGAGCGATAAAAGTCCGGCAATCAGCAGAAAGACACAGGCAGTAGTGTACATAGTAATCCCTCCTATCAAATGACCCGTTTGGGTAAATATTAGAGCTATAATAGAACACCACGCCGTAGTATGTCAAGGTGTCAGTGAATAAACAGCTCGATACTAACCTCCGGTATCCCTCGCGCCACATCCCTACCCCCATCGAGGCGTATATCGTAACAGTAAGTATCCTCAAGCTTCAGGGTCTTTTCCCAGACTTCATCACCGGATACGTAATATGATTTAACCACCTCTCCCCTTTTACCCACCCATTCCTTAATGCGCGGGTCCGGCCGCCCGAAGCCGTCTATCAGGGTAACTATTCTTACTTTCTGGCCTATGTCAAATCTGGCGTTTAACATATCAATATAATGTAATTAATCAAAGATATTGCTTCATATTATTCAAGTATTACTATATACCAGTGTCCTGCCAGGCATTTTATGTACTCAGTTCTGTCATATTTACTTTTTCACCGGCAGCTTTTTCATCAGGCGTGCCGGAACTCCCCCCTCGATTACTTCAGCTTCATCTTCGATGAATCCATAATCCGCATAAAGCTGGCGCTCCCGCTTTATGACCTCGTCATCGCTCTTAATCACATTGACCGTTATTTCCCGGCTGATGTCCAGTTTGCCCAATACCGTTTCCAGTAATTTCCCGCCGACCGCCCGAAAATCCGCTTCTCCGGTAACACCCAGGAAAGAAATCCGGTTGTCTTTCCGGGAGAACGCCGCTATCCCCGCGCATTGTCCGGAGCCGGTGTCTACCACCATAAACGCTTCGTTTTTCTTTATCTTGGCCGTCATGTATTCGTCGAAGCCTTGGTAAAACACGGAAATATCCGGTATCAATTCACCGATAATATGGTCGCCTTCATGTGCCAGGGCCAGCCAGGCCGGTATATCTTCTTTGTTCATCAGTCTTGTGTACATAATTATCCTTTCACTACCGCTATCGGTCTCGTACGGGCCACTTTTTTAGAAATACCGGCACCGTGGGCAACGTTGACCACCGACTCTACATCTTTGTAAGCCTCCGGGGCTTCCTCGGCAAGACCGGACATGCTCCCCGCCCGCACCACAATACCGCGTGATTCCAGTTCTCGTAACACATCCCTGCCGCTGAAACGCTTCTTCATCGCCGAACGACTCTGCATACGCCCGGCGCCGTGGCAGGTGGAACCGAAGGTCTCTTTCATGGCTCTCTCCGTTCCCGCCAGCACGTAAGATAAGCGCCCCATGTCCCCGGGAATGAGTATCGGCTGCCCCACTGACCGGTATTTCCCCGGGATATCGGGGTGGCCGGGCGGGAAAGCCCGGGTAGCCCCCTTGCGATGTACGCAGAGCGACTCTTTCACGCCCTCCACCTCGTGCTCCTCTATCTTGGCGATATTATGGGTAACATCGTAGATAAGCTCCAGTCCCGCCTCTTTCTCGCTTACTCCCATCACCCGGCAGAACGCTTCCCGCACCCAGTGGGTAATGCACTGTCGGTTAGCCCAGGCGTAATTGGCGGCGCCGCGCATGGCGGTCAGGTAACGCTTCCCTTCGGGTGAGTTCACCGGCGCGCAGGCAAGCTGGCGGTCCGGTACCTGGATGCCGTACTTCTGCATCGCCCGCACCATCTCCTTGATATAGTCGTCAGCCACCTGGTGCCCCAGCCCCCGTGACCCGCAGTGAACGTACAGCATCACCTGGCCGATATCGTCAATCCCCATTACTTTAGCAATATCCTTCTCGTATATCTCGTCGATGACGCCCACTTCCAGGAAATGATTGCCCGAGCCAAGCGTGCCCACCTGTGGCGTCCCGCGTTCCTTGGCTCTGGCGCTGACGTAATCGGTATTAACTTCCTTCATCTCGCCGTTCTCTTCGGTAGTTTGAAGGTCTTCCGGTCGACCGTATCCCCTCTCCACTGCCCATCTCGAACCTTTTGTTAAAACGTCGTTAATCTCTCCAGAGCGTAGCTTTATTTTCCCTTTCGAGCCCATCCCGGAAGGCACGGCGTAGAAAAGGGCATCGATGAGTTCTTTTATCTTCGGTTTTACTTCATTCTGTGTTATGTTGGTACGCATGATGCGTACCCCGCAGTTGATGTCGAAGCCGACCCCGCCCGGTGAAACGACACCGTCGCTGACTCTCATCGCCGCCACTCCGCCGATGGCAAATCCGTATCCCCAGTGGATATCGGGCATCGCCAGAGAGTAATTAACGATACCGGGCAGAAAGGCGACATTGGCTACCTGCTCCGGCGCCCGGTCGGCTACAATCTGTTTGAGCATGCCTTCATCGGCGTAGATAAGCCCCGGTACACGCATTCCCGGTTTGTAATCCCGCGGAATACGCCAGCGGAACTCGTCTACTTTTTCTAGTTTACCGCTCCACTCAGGCACAAGTGTACCTCCTAGACATCAAATATCACCTGAACCGAGCCAGCCTCCCGGTCCACCTCGAGCTGATGATAAGTAGCCGATTTTACCCCCATCTTGAGACGGTGATGGGACGAATCATACGGCTCCCCGTAACATATCGCTGTCAGGTGAGTATCCTCAAACTCTATTATATCGAATCGCTTGAAAATAAGCATTTCAACGTCGAAGTAATACAGCAGGCTGTTGAGCCACTCGAAAATCAGTCCTTCGATATCATCGGCGTTTACCTCAACTCGCCGTGACTCTTTTTCACCGACGTTTTTAAGCTCGGCCATTATGGAAAACATGCCCAGGGCGGCATTGGCGAAAGCCTTCGAAAGTGTTCCTCCGTAGGCTCTCAATCCGATATCGGAGGTGTGTTCTATGAACTCGTACTTTTTCATCACAGGCATCAAATATTATATCTCAGTCC
>CAZCZJ010000090.1:0-8913 GCA_964503235.1 uncultured Dehalococcoidaceae bacterium
TTCACCCTTACTAAGTTTCCATCCCAGTCAGTGACGGCAATTCCATCGCTTGTAGCCTCGATGATTAGGTGGAGCTTTTCCTCGGATTCCCGCAGCGTCTGCTCCGCCCGCTTGCGCTCTTTTTCGTGTTTATCCCTCTCCAGCCTCGCATTCAGGATGGGAGCGATGTAGTTGGCAAGGGTTTCCAAATAGCTCTTATCCTTCTCGTCATAATCGGTCTCCCTGTTCGCGACTTCCAGGACTCCGATGAGCTCCTCATGGTACAGAATGGGCACAACAATAACCCTGACTATAGGAATGTGTCCCTCGGGCACATGCAAACCTCGATTCGCATAAAGCGTCTTTCTTTCTTTGAGTGCGCGGCCCCAGATACCGCCCCAATTCTCAGGTGGGAACACAATTGTCTTGTCCCGAACTTGGCATTTCTGCCAAATATCTCTGGTCATAGATGGTATTACCAGGTTTCCTAGCTCATCTATATAGCCAAAGATTCCGTATCTACTGCGCATAGCCTTCAAAATGAATTGCAAGACTTCTCCGTACATTTCATCATCCGGAACGGTGAGGAAGATGTTAGCGATCCGGTTTTTGGTGTCTAGTCTGCTCTCTGCCTGCTGTAAAGTCTGTTGCAGAGCCTGTTCTATCTGCTTGCGCCCGGTAACATCACGAATATTACATTGAATCACCTTCTTGCCGTTAACCTCGTAGACGTTGCTGACAAACTCTACTTGAATCTGCTTGCCTTCTCTGGTTTCCAACGGCAAATCTTCGTAACGAATATATTCGCTGTCCTGTAACTCTTTGAAAGCTTTCTGGCTTGCCTCAATATCTTTCACCGGGCCAATTTCCCACAGCTTCTTTCCTACAAGCTCCTGGTATGAAAATCCCAGCATGTCTACCAGAAAAGGGTTGACATCTTCGATCTGCGCTGTCTCCGCGTCGAGAATCAGTATCCCGTCTTGAGCAGCTTCAAAGAGCCGTCGGTACCGAACTTCGGATGCAGCTACCTCTAGCTCCATGTGTTTACGCCCGCTGATGTCTTCGGTAATTCTCTTTCGCATATTAGATGCCACCGCCGCATCTCCTGCTGCAGTGTTTCTCCCTTATTTCTCTCAAATTCATGCCAAGCACAACCAGCTTGTTTCTGCGAAAGATATTTTACAAAGATGAATGATTAATGTCAATAATTACAGATACCGATGGAAATATCGTCATAATATTGACACTGCCAGAGCCTGTCATTTATCATTTGGTCGTAGAACTTGCGGGAATATACGGTATGAAGCGATTTACAATACTGGTAGTTGATGATGACGAGCAGATTCTCGACTTTCTCAGGCCCAAGCTTAAGGGCGTAGGGTACAATGTGCTGACAGCCAGCAATGGCGTCGAGGCTCTGGAACAGGCTAAGGCTCAGGAACCTGACTTATTGGTGCTCGACCTGGCGATGCCGGAAAAAGATGGCCTAGAGACCCTTGAGGAAATACGCGATTTCTCGGCAATACCAGTGATAATACTCAGTGCCAGAGGAGCCGATGCTGACAAAATCAAGGGGCTTAAGCTGGGTGCCGACGATTACCTCTCAAAGCCTTTTAACCCTGATGAACTGGTAGCCAGAATCGAGGCAGTAAGGCGTCGCCTCGAACCCGCAGAAACACGGATAACTTTGAAGCCGCTGTCTTTCGAAGACTTGACCGTAGACTTTGACAAACACCTTATTGAGGTTGGCGGTGAAGAAAAACAACTGACGAATATCGAATGGCTTTTGCTCAGCGAACTGGCTCGTAATGCCGGCCGCCTCGTTACTTACCACCATCTCCTCACAACCGTGTGGGGAGCCGAATATCGCAACGATGTACAGCTGGTAAGGTCATGGGTCAGCCGGTTGAGACGTAAGATAGAGAGCGATCCGGGTAACCCTAAGCTGATTCGTAATTTACCCAAGTCAGGCTACATCCTGGACCAGCCTTCTAGCTGAAAAAGCTTCCTCTGCTTCTTAAAAACATAAGTGGTGTATTCAAGACAAAGCCAGCCGTCATCCTCCAAAATGTTACAATTATTTTAACTTTCTCACCACCATTTTACACTTTTTCAATGCCATTCGGCTTATGCTGTCTTTGTACGTGTCTTTCAGGAGAAGCTTATGTCTGTTGTACTGACGCGACCCCGTGTTTCCAATACCGGGAGAGAAACCAGACCAATCATAGCGGCCGAAGCAAACGAGTTCATGGTATTTTGCCCCGGTTGCGGCACTTTCGAAACCGTGTGGCTCGGGGAAGACGGCCTGATAGTGCCAACCCGGAAATTTTTTCAGGAAGGAAGCCAGGTCTATCATAACTGCGGTTCAGGTCAACCATGCCGATTTTATCACGGCTGGTAAAACCTTTGCGTGAGAGAGAGGAAAAAGGCAGTGGGAAGCACCATAGCGGTAATCATGGCTGGAGGCCAGGGCACGAGAATGGATATTCTATGCCACTTCAGACCAAAACCAGCTTTGCCCTTTGCCGGTAGATTCAGGGTCATTGACTTCACGATGAGCAATTGCGTTTACTCCGGAATCAATGACCTGGCTATATTAACTGATTATCAGCGTTACTACATGACCGGGTACCTCCAGCAATGGAGCTTGGCGAATGCTGGCAGGACATTCCATATCCTGGAGCCAAAAACGGGCTCATATAAAGGAACGGCAGACGCCGTCTACCAGAACCTCTCGTATTTGAACGAACTCAATAGAGAGAACGTGCTGATACTGGCCGGCGACCACATTTACAAGATGGACTACCGCGAGATGATTGCCTTTCATGAGCAGACAAAAGCTGACGTAACCGTGGGCGTTATCAGGGTGCCTATCGAAGAGGCCTACCGTTTCGGCGTGGTTTCTATTGGTGATGGTGGTGAGATACTGGATTTTGTGGAAAAATCCAGTAATCCCCCAAGCAACCTGGCTTCAATGGGTATTTACGTTTTTAACAGAGATGTCCTTTCGCAACGTCTGAAGGAGGATGCCAGCCGACCGGACTCACCGCATGACTTCGGCTATGCCATTCTCCCCGGCATGCTGGGAAGGGATAAGGTCAATGCCTATGAATTCACCGGTTACTGGCAGGATATCGGTACGCCCCAGGCTTATTACGCAGCTAATATGGAACTGATTTGTGCGCAGCCTTCCTTCAGCCTCAACACTACGCGTACGGTTCTCACCCAGGCCCTGAACCTGCCGCCACCCGCTATATCTCGAGAAAGCTCGGTAATAAATAGCTTGCTAAGCCCGGGCTGTGTGATTAAGGGCCGCGTGGAGAACTCTATCCTGTCGCCGGGAGTCCGGGTTGATGCGCAGGCGGAGGTACGAAATTCGGTGCTGATGCCAAACGTCTTCGTTGGCCGCCACAGCATGGTGGATACCTGCATCGTAGACGAGGAAGTGAACATAGGCGAACTGTGTTACATCGGCTTCGGGAAGTCCCTACTGTCAGGATACTGCGATATTACTGTACTTGGGAAAGGCGTTACCGTGCCGTCTCATACTGCTATAGGACGTAATTGCCGGGTATTGCCTAATACGGATATGTCAGGCTCAAGAGGCAGTCCAATCGCGTCGGGTTCTATCCTTACGCAACATGGCGTTGTCAGGAGGTCATAAGTGAACAGAAAGGGGGGAGAAGAAATGAGCGTAAGGGTATATATACTGCTTGACATTGTAGACGGAAAGTCCGAATATGCAATACAAGCTTTGCGTAATAAGAAAGGGGTTGTTCTTGTAGACTGGCTGGAAGGTCAGTGGGACATTATTACGGCAATTGAGTCTTCCAGCCGTATGCGTCTGGCGCAGCTGCTCATCCGGGCTATTTCCTCGGTAGATTCCATTACCGAAGATATGCAATTGCTGCCGACTTGCCCACGGGTCGAACATGGAATCTGAGGTTGAACCTGACGGCAGGGTAACAACCAACAAAACGAGACAATCATTATAGGGTCGGTGTGGTTGTGACGGGTCGAAGATTCCAAGCCCGGTTTGAAGATGAGCATCAAGGGAATCCGGCACAATGGTGAAGGTGGGATAAGAATATGCTTAACGGAAAGCGAATTGCTATCCTGGTGGAAGAAGGCTTTGTAGACCTGGAGCTTATTGAACCGCTTAGATTAATGAAGGCGGCCGAAGCCAGGGTGGTTCTGGTATGTGTTGATGCCGCGCCAAGTTACCAAAGCCAGAGCGGTAAAAAAATAATTGCGGCTGAAATGACCGCCGACAAGGCTGTGGCCGATGATTTTGATGCCATTATCATCCCTGGTGGCTATTCCACGAATAGGATGCGATTTCATTCCTCTGTGATTGACCTAGTAAAAAAGATGCATGGTTTGGGCAAGGTCATTGCGGCGATTGGCCACGGGCCAAAACTTCTCATATCAGCAGATATAGTCAGGGGGCGCCGGCTGACTTCCTCGCTCTCGATAGCGATAGACCTTAAGAATGCCGGAGCGGACTGGGTTGATGAACCCGTAGTTCAAGACGGTAATATCATCACCTCCGGTAAAATCGTTAACCTGCCAGTTTTTAACTGGACCATAATTGAGGCGGTAAGGGCTAATAGTCAATACCCGGAAAAGGGGAGTCCATGAGAAGGATATTAGTGTCGCGTTCAGCATCTAATGGTATCGGCCTCGGTGCCGAGGCCGGAAAGGAGGAGGCATGAAATTATCGTACAGACTCAAAGCACTGGAATAGTATTAGTTGCAACAGGGGTGACGCTGTTTATCATCCTTTAGCAGAAAATTTGCTCCGTAAAAAAATAATGTCAGCGACCAACATCTAGTCGAAGGAGGTTATACATGTTTCACAAAATTGGAGGAGCAGCAGGAGAAATCTGGGAACTCCTTAACAGGGAAGGACCGATGACCTTATCTGCTATCGTGGCCAGGATGAAACAACCACAAAACACGGTCTATATGGGAATCGGGTGGCTCGCTCGGGAAGACAAGCTGGTATTTACCGAGGCGAAGCGAGGAATGACCATTTCATTGAAGAAATAGAGTTATATTCAGGTAATTGACAAATAAGCAATATCCGAAAGAAAGGAGGGAACTGAAAATGCCATCGTTTGCGTGCAAGGATCTGGAAATGAAGTGCGAGTGGAAGGTAACCGGTAAAACGGAAGCAGAAATCATGCCCAAGATAGCGGAACATGCTGCTAAGGAGCACAACATGAAAACCATTCCGCCAGACATGATGGAGAAAGTGAAGAAAGCCATCAAGAAGTAATCAAAATATCGGCTCTTAAATTGAAGGATCAGTGTTTGGAGGCAGAAGAAAACAGCAGAGAAGATAGGTCCTGCTATAAAAGTATCAAAAGCGTTGTTAGACAAGCTGAACGATGCCATCGCTCGTGAAATGCCGGCCGCGCTCCAGTATATATAGCCACACTTCCTGTGGAGCGGGGCCAAGGGTTTTACCATGCATAATGAATTGCAATCCATCGTAATTGCGGAAAGGAAGAACATGGCTAGTGTAGTACTACAGAAGCGAACCGATTTCCATACGAGGTCCTTTGACATTGTGTTTCTTATCCTTCGCATCGTTCTGGGAGGAGCGATGCTCGAAGCCAGCCTGGATAAGATAATAGGCGGTGGCTTCAGCATCTCCGGCTATGTCAGCAACGGAAGCGGCCCGTTTGCCAGCTGGTTCGCCCACTTCTCTTCGGCATCCGGTGTGTTGAGTCCTCTGGTCATGTCTGGAGAGCTGCTCATCGGTGTAGCTTTGATATTGGGCGTATTTTTAAGGTTCGGCTCATTCTGCGGAGCCGTCATGATGGTGTTATACTACCTGCCGTATCTGCCGCCTGAAAATGGGTGGATAAGTCAGCAAATCATCTACATGCTCGTTTTCATCACATTGATGTTCAGCGGCAGCGGTTATTTCCTGGGTATCGATAGATTGGCGATAAACCTGGAGAAGAAATGGCCCGGGTTAAAATGGGTACTGGGCTAGATATGGAGAGTGCAATTTAGCCTTCACTTGATCATGATTCTGGCGTCTACTATCCAGTAACCTTCGCCCTGAGGCATCACTTTTACCGGGTTGAAATCAAGCTCGGCTACTTGAGGTATATCCTCAACCATGGCCGAAAGTCTGAGGAGCAGGTCTTCAAGAGCCTTGGTATCGCTGGGTGGTGACCCTCTGAAACCTTCGAACAGCCTGGCCATTTTGATGGAACCGAGCATTTCTCTGGCATCCAGATCGGTGAGTGGGTGCAGTCTGATGGCTACGTCCTTTATTAGTTCGGCGTATATCCCACCCGAGCCAAACATCATAAGCGGTCCAAACGATGGGTCCTGGGTTACGCCGGCGATTGCCTCGATACCTTCGTTGACCATCCGTTGCACGACCACCCCTTCCATCTCACTCTGACGGCCAAGTTCCACGAGCCTGGCCCTGATATCTTTGAAGGCTCGCTTCACTTCATCTTTCGAATTCAGGTCGAGCACTACTCCTCCGATATCACTTTTATGCGTAATGGTATTGGAGGCAAGTTTCACCACTACCGGGAAGCCCATCTTCGAAGCCAGAGTTGCTGCCCTATCCGGTGTCTTGGCTATCACTGTTTCAACAAAACGTATACCATAGCAGTCGAGCAAGTCAGTTATCTCCTCCGTCCACAGCCATATCGGCCTATCGGTGCTCTTAGTTATAGCCTTTTCAATTATTGTGCGAGCTTTTCCCCTCTTTATTCCGCGGAATTTGGGAACTTTACCCTGAGGCTTCCGGCGCGTTTCCGTATACTCAACTGCTCTGGTCAGGGCGGCGATAGCCTCTTCAGGAAAGGGGTAGCATGGTACAAATTTGCCGCTGGAACCCAGCTCGGCCTTAAAGCCTCTCTCGCCCAGAAAACAGGCAAGTAGAGGCTTGCCGTTTTGCCAGAAGAGGGGGGACACATCTCTTATGGTGTTTTCCATGGCCGCTATATTGGCTAGAACTGGAGGTATGAATATGGCAAGTACAGCATCGGTATCCTTATCGACTGCGAGAAGCTTCAATATGCCATCAAATTCTTCCGGGGTAGCACCGGCAGTGGTATCAAGAGGGTTATCGATTCTGATGTCCCGTGTGATTACTGATTTCAGTTTGGCTGTCAGTTGCCGAGAAAACTGCGGTAAAAGTAGACCGTTACGTACCGCCGCATCCGCGGCGATTATGCCCGGGCCGCCGCCATTGGTCACAATGACCAGCCTCCGACCGCGCGGTAGAGGTTGGTTGGAGAGCAGAGTAGCCACGTCAAACAGTTCCTCCATTATGTTTACCCTGATAATCCCGGCGTGATGGAAAAGGACGTCAGAAGCTACATCCGAAGTAGCCATGGCCCCGGTGTGCGAGGAGGCTGCCCGAGAGCCGGCCTGCGTGCTGCCACCCTTGACCACAACTATAGGTTTCCTGGCTGACACTCTCCGGGCTATACGGGCGAATTTACGCGCATTGCCAAAAGACTCCAAATAGAGCAGGATAACGTCGGTTGCCTGATCCTGCTCCCAGTATTCGAGCAGGTCATTAGATGAGATATCAACTCTATTACCCACGCTCACGAAGGTAGAAATACCCATGTTGAGATTCCTGGCATATTCCAGGATAGTCAGTCCCATGGCACCGCTCTGGGATAGAAAGGCAACGTTACCAGATGGGGGATAGACCGGCGAAAAGGTTGCGTTTAGCTGCACGGAAGAGTTGGTATTAATGACTCCCATGCAATTTGGTCCTATCACCCTCATCCCGTGTCCGAACGCAACATCGCGTAGCTCCTTTTCCCGCGATGCTCCTTCGGGCCCGGTTTCCTTGAATCCATCGGAAATTACGACGAGGCAACGTACTCCTTTGTGCCCGCACTCGTCGGCTACCCTGGTGACAACTGTGGCTGGAACCGCGATGACTGCCATATCAACATTCCCAGGAATATCAAGCACCGAGTGATAGGTCTTCAGCGACATTAAAGAATCAACATTGGGATTAACCGGATAGACTTGGCCCGAAAAGCCACTGCTTGTTAGACACTTGAGTAGAAGGTAGCCAATAGTGCCCGGATACCTGGATGCTCCGATTAATGCTACCGAGCGCGGGCTTAAGAGAAAGCGAAGCGAGGCCAGAGTCGAGGTACGCTCCCTTTCCTCTTCTTTTTTCTCTACGCCTGGGCTACGGGCGATCGGGAAACTAACGTGGTAAATACCCGCCTCAAGCTCATTGGATATGTGGAAGCCATAATCTTTGAAAACATCCATCATCCGCTTGTTTTCAGCAAGAACATCAGCTTCAAAGGAGGTAATCCCATTTTCTCGCGCTGCATTTGCCAGATGTTGTATGAGGCTAGTTCCGATACCCCTGTCTTGGTAGGCGTCTTCTACGGCAAAATCCACCTCTGCCAGGTGCTTTTTGGGCAGGCGGTAATATCTTCCAATCGCCACTATTTCCGTGTTCGGTTCCCGCAACACCTCGGCAACAAGAGCGAATGTATTATCGTAATCCACAGTGCAAAAACGTACGGTATCGTCAAGTCCCGTTTCTTTTGGCATGTGGTGGAAGCGCAGGTATTTCGTATGGGAACTGAGCCTGCCAATAAAAGCAAGACAGCGCTCGGCATCATCTTCCCTTATCGGTCTGAGGAGTATGCTTGAACCATCCCTGAGCAATACCTTGGTTTCATATTGGGATGGATAAACCGCTTTGCTTCCTGTTTTGCTTTCCATCAATATGTCCAATACCTCCCGTACAACATCCAAACTTCATAAAGCCTGCCATTAGCTTACCTTCCCCTGTCCAGCCACCTCATTGATAGCTTTTTCGACCTCATCGGCGTCTCCCATATAGTAATGCTTTTGCGGTTTCAGTCGCTCATCAAGCTCGTAGACAAGTGGTATCCCCGTCGGAATGTT
>CAZCZJ010000091.1:0-8770 GCA_964503235.1 uncultured Dehalococcoidaceae bacterium
TATAAGCGAACCTTTTAGTTAGGCCAATTTTACGCCTGTCGTAAACTTTAATCAAGAGATTAATTTCCGACAGTTAGTGACATGATCAGCTAAACAAGCACCCCGTTTTTAAAAGGAATCTTTTTGAACCCTTTTTCAAAACGTCTTTTCTTTCTTCAAATTACCCAGTATACTTTATTGTTACCACTTGGCAAACATCGGGATGTCGACATTTGCGTATTTCATCCCGGTTTGTTTACATCTCTCATTTAGGCAGAATGAGTCTTATCTAGACATTGTACAAAACATCTGATTGTTAAACTCGCCCTGCGAAAACCGTCCCAATTAGATAAATGAAAACTCTGCTCTAAAAGTTCTATCTATTGAACAACTTGGGCTAACGACGTTAATATATAACAGGAGAAACATAACTGTTGAAAGAAAATTCTGATCATTTAATATCACATACACACCATATCGACAATACTGAATCAGAAGTCACCAGAGAATCTGAAACGGGATCATCTGCTTTTCCTACACGTGGCCATAATGAAATATCGACGACAATAGGATATCTTCCTTCTCTGGCCCCGCCACCAATTCGGAGAAGGAAAGACAAGGTCCCAGAGAGAATATACAGTTTCGAGATACCACCTGAGCCAATTCCAGCCAGTGATATCAAGGGAGAGATCGAAACCGAAGTAGTTGTAGTTGGCGCCGGAATAGCCGGATTAAGCGCCTCAATTTCTGCAGCGCAAGCAGGAGCCAAGACCATCTTGATGGAAAAGATGGTAACGGTTCAAGCCCGTGGTCATGATAATGCCTTTCTCAATAGCCGGCTTCAAAAGAATCTGGGTATAGAGATTGACAAAGAAGAAGTTATACTAAACCTGATGAAATATGGATCAAACAAGCCCGATCAAAGGCTTATTAGGATGTGGGTTGAAGGAAGCGGTAAAACAGCGGACTGGCTAATGGATATGACAGACGCCGCCGGACTTGAGGTGATTATAAATCAATTTCCACCTCCGGCTGCTTTCAATAATACTCTTGAGTATTATCCTCAATATCAAGCCACTCACCAATATTCCGATGAACGTCTGGTCGCGAAATGTCTGCTGGAGAATGTTATCAAACGTGGTGCCATTACATATTTTAAGACGCAGGCCAAGCAGTTACTACGAAAGAAAAATGGCAGGGTTTTCGGTGTCATCGCCCGGAATCACGCTGGTGACTATATACAATTCACTACCAAAAAAGCTGTAATACTATGCACAGGAGATTATACAAAAAACTCTGAAATGATGGACAAATATTGTCCTCAATCATCATATCTCGCATCAATGATACCCACAGCTACCGGTGAAGGGCATATGATGGCAATATGGGTTGGTGCGGTAATGGAGCCGGCACCTCACGCTCCTATAATTCACGGCCCTGCCGGCCCTCTTCTTAATGCTGCTGTTTTACAGGTAAATATCCTGGGGGAGCGATTTCAAAACGAAGATGTGCCGGTTCAAAGTAACGTGAATGCTGTAGAACGCCAACCCGGCAAAATGGCTTGGCAGATCTTCGATTCAAAGTATCCACAGGAGTTACCATACCATGGGTTAGGCCTCAGGAAAATAATTATAGCTACCGACAAAATACAGCAGGAAGTAGCTGAAGTATCGATAACGGCCGATTCGATTGAAGAACTGGCTATTAAGATGAATTTACCTGTCGAAACATTCATGGCCACTATAGAGAGGTACAACCAGTTAGCGCATCTGGGGAAAGACCTGGGTTTTGGGAAGCGTTCTGATCGCATGTCGCCTGTTGAGAAACCACCATACTATGCCGGCAAAGGGGGTTATTACTTATTGGCTGTTAACGGTGGTTTGAATGTCAATCCGAAATTGCAGTCGCTAGATAAAGATTGGAAAATTATCCTCGGATTGTACCTGGCGGGAAATACAGTCGGCAACCGCTTCGCTGGTGACTACCCCACCATGTGTCCCGGACTCAGCCACGGGATGGCCATACACTTCGGGCGGATTGCTGGATTAAATGCAGCTACTCTATAAACAATATATTCGGTGGGTCACTTCGTGGCCTATTCCCATGAAAGTTTGATTTCATATAACGGAGGCTATAATGGGTAAGAAATGTTTGATAACGTATGCTTCTTTCACGGGCAACACAGAAAAGGTTGCACAAAGGATTAAAGCAACTTTCGAAAACCAGGGCTGGCAATGTGATATTTTCAAAGTGCGCAAGAACGCGGATGATATTCTCAGACCTCCATTTGATATTCGTCAATATGATTTCGTGTGTATAGGCTCCGGACTCAGGGCGCATTTGCCTTACAATGAAGTATTAAACATGTTGAGGGGATTCATATGGGGGTTCGATCCGCGAATAACACTGGGGTTCAGGGATGAGACCATTCCTTATATTACCGAACCCATACCCAAACATAATAAAGACCCGAAGGAAGCTCATAGAAAAATTGTGCTGAGTCCTGATTCCCCCAAGGCGGTAGTGTTTATCACCTACGGCGGCTATGAATTCGGGGCCAAAGAGGCTGATCCCGCCTTGCGATTACTGGCGTTGGAAATAGAGCATATGGGCTTTCAATGTATCGGACGGTTTTGCTGCCCGGGCAAGTATCTTAATGACCCTACACCCAGAACTTTCCATGGAGACATCCGGGATAGACCAAATGAAAAAGATTTGCTTAAAGCACAGATGTTTATCGAAGAAAAGTTGGAGGAAATAGCCGACCGAACGAGATAAAATGCTTAAACAACCATCGGAATATATTGATTATCAGAAGGGAGGGCTCAAGTTATGAGCATTGTGAATGCCGTGCTTGGACCACTAGATACAAAAGATCTCGGTTTTACACTTATGCACGAACACGTCATGAGCCAGGGTTTTGTCGCTCAGAACTACCCTGAACTTTTTGGCAAAGGATTTATGGGCCGGATTATTACGGGAGTAACTGAAGCTGAGAAGGGAGGGGTTGATACGATCGTTGATGCTACCACTTTCGATCTCGGCCGTGATGTGTCTATACTGGCTGAAGTCTCCCGGCGGACTAAGGTTAACATTATCGCCTGTACCGGATGGTGGATGAATTTACCCGATTATATATCTGGAGCTTCTCCGGATCTGTATGCTGATTTATTCATCAGAGAGATTCAGGAAGGGATTGCTGGAACCGGTATTAAGGCCGGTATTCTGAAATCGGCTGCCGATCATGGTGGAGTAACGGCAACAGGAGAAATAATGCTACGCGCCGTAGCCAGAGCTCATTGCCGTACTCTGGTTCCAATTATGCTGCATTCCGATGCACTTGGACAGGTAGCAAAGCAGCAATTAGCTATTTTAAAAGAGGAAGGTGTTGACCTGAGCAGGGTTGCTGTAGACCATGTCAATGAGACCAAAGATATGGAATACCTTAATTGGTTATTAGACCAAGGATGCTACCTCGGTATGGACCGTTATCCAGGACTGAATTTGAGTTCACGTTCCCGCACAGAAACCTTGAAATTACTGATTGATGCCGGGTGGATTGATCGCCTTCTCCCCTCCCATGACTTCGGTTTAGCTACTCCTGAGACATTCTATCCCCCTGAGGTAAAAGAAAGCATTGAAAAAGGCAATCCCTACGGCTATCTTTATATCAAGAGAGTTGTTTTGCCTCAACTCAAAGAGATGGGCGTCCCGGAAGATGTTTTAAATACTCTATGTGTCAATGGCCCCAAGAAATTTTTCGAGCGTGCCATAATCTAGTAATTCTTGCTAGAATAACCGGGATCGAACACAGGTAATTCTAATTTACAGGTGGTATCCTGTATAGGGTCAGGTCATACCAATGTTAAAAAGTGAACCTTATTTCAATCTTTCTATTTCGGATTTAAGGTTTCTGTAAGGTAAAAAGAAATAGTGGTATTGTACTCAAGTACTCCTTTTCCTTATTTCTCCTATTATACTATGTTGATTTTGAGGCTAAATGGTATTGTCAAATCTGTACGGACGAGTAGGGTCGAACTCCACCCGAAACAATACTCTGCTTTGCTAACTCACCTTATAATATTCCGGACTACGGACCAAAGTGGAGCTTTGATGGATTCAGGTTGAACTCGAACGCGCCGGAGCTATTTCCGGGAGCGTCCCAGCTGCTACGCGGGAGGTCCGGGTCGTTGTACTTATTTACCACGGACTTAGAGACATATACCAGGCCATTATCCGCCATGCCGCTGATAGTCCTCTGCTCCCCGTTCATTGCTCTCAGGGGCTCCGTTTCCAGGTGATAAATCCCCTCCCACTTTATAGTATGCTGATAACACGGACTGTCCATTAGCCCGACTGCCTGTTTGATAAAAGTCATTTTTGCCCTTTTTATCTTTAATATCTTAAAGAGCCCGTGGCACTTTACACCAAAAATATCCTCCAGCGCCTTAGCCTGTTTATCGTCTGCCCTGTCATCTATATACAGTATTGCATTCCAAGGATCTTTCGAAGCGGTGCCCCCTTCGGCTGTATTCATGCCATAGCCTACCAGCAAGCCACTCAAATCAACATCACCATAGTAACCTTCTCTGATGTTGAAGGTGAAAGCCCCCTCGCCATGGTCTTTGCCCCCATGAAGCTGCGCTTGGACAGGTGAACCCCACCAGTACGGGCATACCGGGGGCGAATTGCAGGCATCACATGCTTCTCCACGTACCATCCATTCCATTTTTTCTGTTGTCATCTTTTCCCCTTTCTGAATTAGTTCTTTAGTGACTATATAGTATACCGACTGGTTTCACCAGCTTTTATGTTAGAGTCATTGTCATAATAAATTTAAGTACTATCAATAGTTCAATTATAAGCCAGCCAGCAACCCGGGTCAGTCGCCATCATGTCACCGGTTTCTTCGTAAGCCCTGCCCCGGCAGCCGGAGCAGGTAAGTTTATACTGGCAAAGACCACACTGACCCGTGAGCAGGTCTCTCTGACGTAATTTGGTCAGTATCGGTGAGCTTTCCCAGATAGACATTATGCTCTGCTCCCTGATATTACCCAGGTCGACCTGGAGCAACATGCAGGGGTTTACCTCGCCATTCGAAAGGACCATTACATAGCCCATCGGCATCCCGGCGGCGCAGCCCCTGCCATAGTAAGGGATTCGGCGGAGCATCTCGGCCGGAAAGTGCTTCGGCTTGATATTCCTTTCCTGAAGAATAAGGGGGTATATGGGGCAACCCGGGACCCTTATCAAAATCGGATAATCCTCCTGAGCCAGGGCAAGCTGCTCCATAGCCGCCTGCCTCTCCTCAAGGCTTAAGACCAGCTCCTGACACTCATCCTTAGCCCGGCCTGCCGCCACCAGGTCAAAGACCTCGGCGGCATTGGCACCCAGGTCGACTGCCAGTTTAAGCATGTCCTCAAGCTGCGACAGGTTGTCCTTTCTGATAACCATGTTCAACTGAAAGGGAAGACCCGCGTTCCGGCAAGCTTCTATTCCCCTCAGGGTTTGCTCGAAGGCGCCATCCACTCCTCTAAACGAATCGTGAGTCGCGGCATCCGCGCCGTCAACCGATATAGCGATGGCCATCACACTGGCATCAATCATTTTCCTCGCCATGACTTCATCAATAAGGGTGCCGTTACTGCCGATGGTGGTCCTGATGCCCTTTGAGGAGGCATACTTCACGATATCCAGCAGGTCTTCCCGGCACAAAGGTTCGCCACCATCGATGATGAGAAGGCCTATACCCCAGCTTGACAGGTCGTCCACGAGATGAAACGCTTCCTCAGTGGACAGCTCATCAGGCGCTGCCTGCTCAACCGAGCTGCTGTAGCAGTGTTTGCATTTGAGGTTACACATCGTAGTGATGCTGTAGGAAACCATGAACGGCGGTTGTATCTCCATGAAGAACCTCCTTTATTTGTGCTTCTAACATAATCAGTTATAGAGCCAGTTCAAACCCGACCCCACATCCTATGTACTGTTCAGGAAACCGGTGTTCCAGTTCTTCCTTGTACCGGGTGCAGTGGCAGGGACATATTAAAGATAGCCCGTCTAACCGACTGAAATCAAGAAAGCCGTGGAGGCCGCCGATAATCCCGTAAATTTCGCCGAGTGAAGAAGCAGCATCTAGGATAGTGCCAACACCGGGATGGGAACAACCGGTGACCACTACGATACCTCTGTTAGTTTTAACTGCCAGTGACTGCTCCATATTTTTTAACTCACCGGTGGAAAGGACGTCATCCGAGATTTGCAGAGGACGGCTGACAGAGATTACTTTCCTTCCCGGTATTTTCCCCACCACGGAAGCCGGGAGATAAATGGTAGCGTGCTTATTAACCTCGAGTATCCCGGCAAGACCCCCGGTATGGTCGCTATGAGCATGGGAGATAACGATTGTACCTATGAGTTCCGGGTCAATGCCAAGTCGTTCCATATTATACAGCAAGGCGGCACCATCGTCACCCGTATCGAATAAAATCGGTGATGCATGATTAGTCTCGATGAGGGCT
Source organism: uncultured Dehalococcoidaceae bacterium (assembly GCA_964503235.1). Lineage (GTDB taxonomy): Bacteria > Chloroflexota > Dehalococcoidia > Dehalococcoidales > RBG-16-60-22 > W425. Next base: position 6,498 of record CAZCZJ010000091.1, read on the forward strand.
GAAAAACCCCAGCCGGTTTTCAGCCCTTGTTTATTCAGGCAATTGTCATATACAATCGTAATCTTCGTATCCACCCAGCCCCTCCGGAATCTCTTCGATGAGGTTTTACGCCTGACCAATCATTATTTCACTCGGTTCTATCTTACTTTTTAGCAGGGACGTGCTAAACCGAGGAATCCTTACCGAACTCCCTGCCCAGTATTGCTAATATCTGGTCCTCGGTTTGAATACTGGCGGTAGCGGCTACCACCTTTGAGTTCTTAAAGTACACCGTGAACGGCAGCCCCATAAAAGAAGCACATTCGCGAAGATTTGTAATAAATCTAGCTGCCGGAATATCGAAGTCCTGGTCATAGAAATTCACGTGCGGATACCGGGTCTCAAGCTGACTCAATATAGAGTACACCGGAATGCACATCGGTCCCATCCGTCCGCAGCAGATGACCACATTCTCGTTGTTTTTCAGAGCTTCCTGTGTTTCTTCATCAGTCTCCAGATGCTTAAGATTAGTCTGCAACATCACGCTCTCCTCGCATATTTCCTTATATTTCTACTCAAACATTCTTTCGATGCTTTCAGCGGCTAATGCTATCGGTTCCATGCCCGGGTCCGGGGATAACTCCGGCTGACCGGCACACCGTAGTGTTGCCAGATCGAGGGAATTCCAACCCGCTCTAATAGCCACGGCTATTGCATCAATATGTTTTACCGGGCATTCACTATCGCTGACAATCTGACCGCCGATGATTCTTTTATCTTTTTTATTGAATATCAATTTAACTGTGTAGGGTTTTTTACCCCTCATCATGGAGTGCTGGCTGGCTGAAGATTGTACAACGCTCACTACGTCGATGCCTTCTTTTCCTGCCTCCGATTCGGTAATACCTGTCCCGGCAATGGATTTGTCAAAAAATTTCGTGGCGAAACTGTTCATGAGCGGCGGATATTCTATACCGTATCCGAGAATATTCTTGGCGATTACTCTGCCGCCGATTACCGCATTGGGCCGCAGCTGCCCTCTAATCGGCTTGCCCGTGATATAGCTCGGATACTGAATAAGGTCGCCGGCAGAATAAATGTCAGGGTCGGAAGTCTGCAGATAACTGTTGACTTTCAACCCCAGTTCCCCCATTTCAAGACCGGCTTCCTGAGCCAGTTCGCTACGCGGTTCGGCCCCGGCACAGATAATGACCATGTCTGCATTGATTTTTTCACCTGAAGCCAGTACTACCGCTTCTACCTTTTTATCTCCTTGTATCGCTTTGACCTGTTCACGAAGATGCAGGTCGATACCCTGCTCTCGCATATAGTTCTCTATACCTTCGCTCATATCCGGGTCCAATGCGTTTGACAGTATATGCTCGAGCATTTCAACCAGTATGACCTTGATACCATGTTGTGCGGCCAGATAGGCAATCTCTACACTGATAGCGCCGCCACCTACCAGCACCGCGCTCTTTACCCGTTTAGCATTTAACCAGTGGAGTATATCGATGGCACCGTCACTGGTCCGCAGCGTGAAAACACCCGGCAGGTCAGTACCCGAGATAGGCGGTACTATAGACCTGGCTCCAGTAGCTAAAACCAGCTTGTCATATGAATAATTTTTGCCATCGGCAGTTGTTACTATCTTCTGTTTTCTATCAATTTTTTCAGCCCTCACATTAACAAGATTTATCCCCGGTTTTGTGAAGATACTATCATCTTTGTAAGAAGGGTCTGCCAGCACGTGCCCGAAGCAAATATACGGCGTGGCACATCTGGTCAGAAGCCCCTGTTCCTCTTCTTCCCTGATTATGGTTACATCCACAGACGGCGCCAGGTTTTTTAACATACGCGCCGCCAGGGCACCGGTACCCGAACAGCCTATGACTACGACTTCTCCAACATTATCCATGATATCATCCCCTATATGAATTTTTACCTTTTACCATATCGCCGATATACACCGGCAATCCCGGGAGTATTTCCGCTAAACCATATAATTTCGACTAGATACTGTTAAACCATCTATCTTTGTAAGTCCTCAAATATTCATCATAGAAATAGGTCCGGGCAATATCTTCCTCCCTGAAACTATATTTATACTCATTGCAGTAGTCCATTAGAAGCTTGTATGCCCGGTTTACTCTTTTCATGGTCTCGCCCTCGGAGCCGTCGTCTTCCCCGAGCTTATCGGGGTGGTGGCGATGGGCCAGTATCCGGTAAGCTTTCTTAATCTCTTTAAGTGTCGCTTCCTCACCGAGTCCCAGCAGTATTCGCGCCTCTTCTAT